>CAZZIZ010000201.1:0-6069 GCA_964654535.1 uncultured Chitinophagales bacterium | reverse complement strand
GAACAGGTTTTTGAAGTGCCGAGTACAAGCGGATAGCCTGTTGCTGCCCAAATCAATAACAATACTAGACCTTTCGTGATGGTTTGATTCTTTGTTGAGTGGGATAAAATACTCCTAACTTAACAAGGTGGAATTGCTTGATAATATAATCTCCGAATTTGCATCTTTTGTATGGGGATTGCCTCTTTTGTTTTTGCTCGTTGGGGGTGGTTTGTATTTCATGGTCATATCTAGGGCATTGCCTTTTAGATATTTTGGTCACGCCATTCAGGTGTTGCGAGGGAAATATGACAACCCTAATGATCCCGGTCAGATAAATCATTTTGAAGCATTGACTACTGCCTTGTCGGCAACTATAGGTATGGGAAATATTGCGGGCGTGGCTATCGCGATTTCTATCGGTGGTCCTGGTGCAGTGTTTTGGATGTGGGTCAGTGGCATTATTGGTATGTGCACGAAATTCTTTACCTGCACGCTGGCCATTATGTATAGGGGTAAGGACTCTCAGGGCGAAATCCAAGGTGGACCGATGTATTTTATCGTTGAGGGGCTGGGAAAGAAATGGAAACCTCTGGCGGTCTTTTTTAGTCTAGCTGGATTAATTGGTGCTTTGCCTATTTATAATGTTAATCAACTGACTCAAGCTATTCGCGATGTATTGCTGGTACCCAACAACTTACCAAGTGGCTTTACAAGTAATCTGGTAATTGGTCTGATACTTTGTTTATTGGCGGGTGTTGTGGTTGTAGGAGGAATTAAAAGAATTAGTAAAGCCGCTTCTCGACTTGTTCCTAGTATGGTGGTTCTTTACTTCATTTCTGTCGTTGTTATTCTTGCTCTTAATTTTGAAGTGCTACCAAAATATATAAGCATGATTTTTACTGATGCTTTTTCTGGTGAATTTTATGATACGGATCGGAAGGATTTTAAGCCGGTATTTGGTGGAGTCTTGGGTACTTTAATAATCCTTGGTATTCGTAGAGGGGCTTTTTCAAATGAAGCGGGCATTGGTACGGCTCCTATGGCGCACGGTGCAGCAAAGACCAGAGAACCAATTAGAGAAGGCCTTGTTGCCATGTTGGGGCCGTTTATAGATACCATTATCGTGTGTACATTAACGGCTCTGGTGATTTTGGTAACTGGGGTATGGCAAGGTGACGCCAGTGAGGGGATAACCGGTGTGAGTCTAACAGCCTTAGCGTTTGCGGATGCCTTCCCTACTCTTGGGCCTTACGTTTTGCTTTTGTGTGTGAGCATATTTAGTATCTCTTCTCTATTGAGCTACAGTTACTATGGTTCAAAATGTATGTCATTCTTAGTTGGAGCAAAGCATAAACACTATTACAACTATTTCTACTTGGCTAGTGTTATTCTAGGAGCGGTCACTTCTCTTGACATAGTCATTAACTTAATTGACGGTGTGTTTGCATTAATGGCTATTCCTACAATGATTGCAAGCATTATACTTGCACCGAAGGTCATAGCACTTGCCAAAAATTACTTTGAAAAATTGTGAACGTATAAAACTAGGATGATGGTGACAGACGCGCGCTAGTCAGTGATTCTAATATTTCACGAAACTCTTGCTGAGCACTTCATTTTCATTTTGACCAGTGATCTGAATGAAATAAAGACCGCTGACCAAATCCTTCACATTGATTTTAAAAACGGAATCATTGTCATATGCCATCGAAGTTGATAAAACACGTTCACCAAAAACATTGCTTATTGAAAAGCTGACTTTTTCACTCGTAAAGTCCAATCCCTTAATAGACAATTCATCACCTTTATTTGGGTTGGGGTAAAGAGAGATATTGCTATTCAATGAATTATCAATAGACGTAGTTTGCTGTTCTAACGTAAACTTATAAACGCTCGTTGGAGTCTCAAACTCTTCGTCACCTAAGCCAACAATTCCAGCATTTCCAACGACTGCACTAAAACTATGAGCTCTTGGTTCTCCTGGAAAGTCCGTGTCTTTTTTCCAGATATTATCAATTGGGCTGAATACAAATGTCTCCTTGCCCAATGTCCCAAAGCTCCGACCCTCGACATAATAACCGAGGCCATCTAGTGTAAAATATGCCCCAGCTCCAGTCAATAAGGAAGGGCACGCGGGAAGTTCATTCCACTCACCACTGTTCAGGTCGTAACTATAAAAATCGTGAATCGCGTTCCAATCATCGTCAAGACCTCCACCGATATACAATACATCTTCTATTATCCATCCGAAAGCCATCCAACGTCCAGGCCCAGGAATATCCTCTAGCATTGTCCAAGTTTCGTTGAGCGGATCAAATTCCCAAAGCCTACTTTGAGGGATTCCTGACGTATTATCGCCACCTACCATATAACCTTTAGAGTCGGTTGATAAGCCCAGCGGAAAAGATCCTCCGCCGTCTGGGAAATCATCCAACTGCGTCCAGGTATCGTTTAGAACATCGTATTTCCAAAAATCACCAATTTGAGTAATACCATCAAAACCCATACCGACGTAACCAAAGTCTCCAATAGAAAAGGCAAAAGCATTTCGCCTTGGGACTCCAGGAAAGTCATCTAGTTGCTCCCAACTGTCGGCATCAACATCGTATAGCCAGAATGCTGAGGAAACCGAGTTGAACGCAGATGGTCCGCTTACATATATATGTGTATCATGCGTAAAGCTAACGGCTCTGGCAATTCCGAATTCCGGTATTCCCGCTAACTCAGTCCAAGTAGTTTGCGCTTGAAGAAAAATTGGGAATACAGTTAATAGAAAATAGACCAATGTTTTTTTCATAATTACTAATGTATGAATTGCAAGATGATATTAATAAGATATTTTGCACTTTTTTAGTCTCCCTACGCTGGCGCGAGCACAATCGCTGGTGCGAGCGCTCCGAGCTCGTACCATGTTGCAAAGAAGCAAAAACCCCACGCTGACGAGAGTCTGAGCGAAGCGGAGACTTGTGAAAAAAACTGTGGCAAGTCTGTGAATGAAGCGTTGGCTATAACGTAAGAATATTCTGAAATACTCAATCACGTGCGTTGTTTTGGCGGTTGCACACCGACACATTTTTGGGCACAAGTCAAAGCCTAATATCCGCAGGTCTTAGTGCATTCTTAATAATCCCAGACCTAATTCGCTTCGAGTAATCAACAAATGTGTGTCAATGGAATTAGAATTAAGAACCCTACCATTGTGATAGACCTTGGGCTGTGTATGCATCTTCATCAATGTAAGACCCATAACGGAATAAAACTCTTCATCAATGAGTTTTTTTCCTGATTCGTTAATAATGACTTTTTTTGCGCCATTTTGATTCGCAAGGAAGTACGGGGTCTTTCCTATTCTTTTTATCTGCCCTGAATCATAGTCTATTTTTTCACCTTTGATAGTATAGTGATCAACGCTCTTTCCTAGATTTCCAGGATCGGTTTTAGGATACCGACATCTAAAAATGCCATCTACTCTTGCATTGTTTATGCTTTTATATTGTGGTTTTACAATCACCTTACCTGAGGTATTCACAAGACCGAACAAACCTTCTCTTTCCAGAATATGAACATCAATTCCAGATGCCATTATAGACCCTTTTACATTATAAATTTTCTTACCACCTGAATTATAGACATCGCTCTTTTCTTTTTTATAAATGACCATATAGCCCGAACCGAAAAGTTGAATTGAATCCTGAGTTGAAATTATTTTATCTAGCTCATTTGAAAAGATGTTTCGTTGAGTCTTCTTATCTCTATTTGGAATTAGATGTAAATTTCCATTTTCAATACGGACAGCATCTGCAGCTTCTCCAAAAATGCTTTTGCGATAAGGCAAATAAGCAAACTGCTTTTTCCGATCAGTTGGCAAGCCATGAAAAATCACTGCTGTATTTGATCCAAATGCTTGCACATTAAAATTCAAATGCTCGAACGGAACAATGATTGAATCGCTAGAAACAACGCCGTGTAAATCGTCTTTCCTACACAAGAATTGATCATCTGCAATTTGCCAAATCCTATCGTAAATAAGTGGAACGATCGTATCGCTTTCATTTTTAATTGCTCCCCATTTATTTTCTGCACTCATACGCAATTCAATGCCAAGCTTTCGAAATGGATTTTTGCTAGTTTTAGCAGTAGAATAATCTAAAGAGTCTCCACGAGCATTATAATATGCATATATATCATTCACTCGAGCTAGCACCATTGAATCTGTTTCATAACTAGTATAAACATCGGATGCGAATGGAACCACTATCTGGTTCAAGTTATTGACGACAGCTTCTTTACCATCTTTGCTTATCTCGAATAAAACTGGAGATATTGCCTTTATAGCATCATAAATTACTGGGAGAATAACATCTCCATTCAGTTCTTGCAAGCCGTATCTGTTATCCTTTCTGACCTGAACAAAATTATATCCTTGACTATAGATAAGATTACTTGCAAGAATTGAGTCTTTCGCAAAATATTGTTGGACGCCCAGCGTGTCGTATATCTCGACGTGATCTTCAAATTTCACCTCGATATAGTCTCCAAGTCCAGAGATTTTTTTGATATCCTTCGTTGGTTCAAATATCCATTCCTGACTCCCTAATGAAGTGAAGCAAAAACAGAGTAATGCTATTGTATAAGCAAATTGTGATAGTCTAGACAAGCCGCAGAGTTTGATTAAGCTAATTTACACGAGATGTAAGTGTTTTGCTAAAATAAAAATCATAGTCAACAATCCGCAGCTCTCCACGATATCTTGCGCTCGCTCAAGTTAGAGCGTATCGAAAACTACACGCTGGCGCGTCTTAATACAAGCGCCAGGCCATTTCTTTTCAATGGAACAAGCTCTTTGCAACTCGCAGCCAGGATAGAAGCGGTTATGAGGGGTGGTTAGATAATAGTGAAGCAAGGAGCGGGGGTGGATGACCGGCTAGGGAATACACACCCGCGACTATGCTGAACATTTTCTAGACGCGCCGAATTTGAGCGGATAGCCTGTTGCTGCCCAAATAAGCTGAGCATAATATCCAGCACCTAAGCCTCAACCCTATGTAGTTTGAGTAAAACGTAATTGCAAATGGACCTTTTGCATTTGAAATTATTACTTTAAACAAATGTTAGATCGACGAAACTTTATTAAAAATGGCACAATAGGATCTGCGCTACTTTCTATAGCTCCAACGAAATTTCTAGCCGAAAACAGTAATTCATCTAAGGTGATTTCAACTTGGAAACATGGTTTGGCAGCCAATCAAGATGCGTGGAAAGTGCTGAGTGCTGGTGGATATGCCTTGGACGCCGTGGAGCAAGGGGTGCGCAATAGCGAATCCGATCCGGAAAACATGTCGGTAGGCTTGGGTGGCAATCCTGACCGCGATGGCTTTATTACCCTGGATGCCTGTATTATGGATCACCAAGGAAACGCGGGCTCGGTGGCTTTTTTGCAAGACATAGAACATCCGATCTCTGTTGCAAGAAGGGTAATGGAAAAAACACCCCACGTTATGTTGGTTGGTGAAGGTGCGCAGCAGTTCGCCATTGATGAAGGGTTTAAAATACGCGATTTACATACTGAAACTTCAAAACAAAATTGGAAAGAGTGGTTGAAGAAAAAGGAATACAAGCCAAAAGCTAATATAGAAAACCACGACACGATTGGTATGATAGCTATGGATCGTTATGGAAATCTCTCAGGTGCTTGTACTACTAGTGGTATGGCTTATAAACTGCACGGTCGAGTTGGTGACAGTCCGATTATTGGTGCGGGACTTTATGTAGACAATGATTACGGTGGCGCTACTGCTACTGGGGTTGGCGAACTTGTAATGAAAACACTGGGTTCCTTTTTGGTTGTAGAACTAATGCGCATTGGCAGGACAGCTCAAGAGGCCTGCGAAGAGGCGGTAATGCGTATTGTCGCCAAACATTCGTATAAAGACATGCAAGTGGGATATTTAGCAATGGATAAAAAAGGGAACGTCGGTGCTTACTCTGTGTTTGCTGGATTCAATTATGCTGTGACCGCAGAAAATCAACATGAACTAATTAATGCGAAAAGTTATTCTTAATGGTCTGTAATTCGCACCAAATCTC
>CAZZIZ010000200.1:0-6094 GCA_964654535.1 uncultured Chitinophagales bacterium | reverse complement strand
AAAAAAAGCTCATTTAGAGCGCCGGGCTTTGCTAGACCCACGAGATATGTAAGTATGGAGCTGCCTTTCGGTGTCGGTAATCCCCTTGTTCAATCCAAAAATAGATTAAATTGAAATTCTGTGACCAGAACTGAGGCCCGCCCTATTCCATAAGAGCTTGACTCCAATGTAAAAAATGTTAAGTTAGCAAATACGATGGCGCCTTAAATGAGCAATATCGTTTTGGGTGTTTTGTCTTTCAAAGAACTGCTTAAACTTAAGCAATTTTTTAAATTTCCAACGCTCAATCAATCTACATTTAAACGAATGAGACACTTAATAAACATACTGTCTTTTGCTTGTGTTTTGGGATTAATTTTTATTCCGGCGGAAGTAAAATCTCAAAACCAAAAGCTCACGTTTGAGCCTTGGGTTTTGGACATGGGTGACATCAACAACTTCAATAATGACCCCTTTATTTTCGAATACGAATACAAGGGTCAAGTTCCTTTCAACTTTTTACCTTCTTCCGCAAAAGAAGATTTACAAATAGTTGTTCCTGCTGGAAGTTTCCGCTATGGAAACAATGGTATGGTTCGGGTTATCTATTTCACCGATCAAACAGGGCCCTTTGAAAAAGACATACAAGTATTTACCAATCTTGGAAGTAAACCACTCAGCCTAAAAGTAAAAGGCAATATAAAGTCACTCGCTTCAACGGCACAATTAACTAAACCCGCTATTGCCAACGCTGAAACCTTCCGTCAGGGAATTTTTGTTTTTGACTTAATTACCAAATTGCCACTTTACAATGCGCACGTTACATTAATCGATACCTCAGATGTAGTTCGTGCAAAACAATACACCACCAAGGAAGGTATTTTCACCCAAGATATTTCGGCTGCGCCTTATAGTGTGTACATCAAAAAACAAAACTACGATCCCGTTTTCAAAGAGCAAGTACTGATTGAATCGGAACCCTACATTGGCATAGGTATGTACCCGCTCGATGG
The DNA here is from genome assembly GCA_964654535.1 of uncultured Chitinophagales bacterium. GTDB lineage: Bacteria > Bacteroidota > Bacteroidia > Chitinophagales > UBA2359 > CAZZIZ01. The sequence continues at coordinate 5,102 of CAZZIZ010000200.1, read as the reverse complement.
ATTTGACTTTGGTTTTGAAGAAGCCTTGGTACCACTCTCTACCGAAGAGTTTTCACCGAATAACGTTGTCTTCTTAGTGGATGTATCCAGCTCTATGAGCAAAGAAAACAAGCTCACGCTTTTAAAAGAGTCTATGAGCTTGCTGGTTTCCGTGCTACGCGACGTAGACTACTTAACGCTCATAGCCTACTCAAACACGGATAGTTTGATTATACCAACTACCAGAGTCCATAACAAAACGATAATCTACCAAAGCTTAAGTGAGCTGAGCACCCACGGAAAAACCAACGGTCTCAAGGGCTTACAAAAAGCCTATGACATTGCTAAGCTGAATTTCTTAGAAGATGGTAACAACCAGGTTATTATCGCTACGGATGGTGCCTTTAACAATCCTGGTCACTCAAGTGACGACTTACTTTCACTTGTAAAAGAAAAAGCAGGAGACAACATAAAGCTTTCGGTGATTGGATTTGGCAGTGATAAAAAAGCCAAGAAAACCATGAAGAAAATGTCAGAAGCGGGATTGGGTCAGTACATTCACTTTACTGGTGAAGACAAATACGACCTTCGGCTTATCGAAGAAATAAAGCGGCAGTCCGCTATTCGTTAAAAGCGCTGATCTTTTTACTAATGCGTTGCTGTCCGATTTGCATTTCAATTATGAAATAGCCATTTGGCAAATCGCTTAAAGCAATTTTATGCTCTAGTGCTGGCTGCACTTTTCTAATCAATAAAGATCTTCCTGTCAAATCATAAATCGCGATCTCGCTGATCTCTTCATTTGCTCTAACGCTCAGATAATCTATGACCGGTATCGGCCCCAAACTTAAATCGTGATTATTGTCTTCGATACCACTGACTAAAAACTCGATGCTTATTTCATCTCTACCCGGGCAGCCTTCTTCGTTGTAAGCCACAACACTATGCGTTCCTGGTTCGGCATAAATGGTTTGACTAGTCTCTAAAGTGGACCACAAATAGCTTGCGGCTGGTCCCGCGTCGAGTAAAGTATCGGAGGCATCGTTTTCGTCTAAAACTATATCTGGACCTAAATCAACTTCAGGTGCTTGCGTGGCAGAAGCGGTCACTTCTATGCTCGTAGAAGTTCTGCAGCCGCGCTCATCAATTATTTCAAGTTCATAAGAACCAGCATTTTCCACTTCCAGCACATTGGACGAGCCGCTGATGCCATCCCAGACGTATTCTTCCATTCCTGGGTTTGCAATAAGCAGCGTCGTGCTTCCTTCGCAAACCACTGCATCTCCTGTTATTCTGGCAAATGGATTCATCGCCACTACCACTTCGTATTCCTTTTCGAATTTGCATCCTGAAACTTCGTCGAAGTACTCGTGCATAATGTTATGCGTACCCACTCCCGCGCGGTTGGGATAAAAGCGATAGGACATCGAACCTTGTATGACTTCCTCTACTCCGTTTCCTCTTAAAGTTCCTCCAAAAGGATTTGTAAAAATATCTACTGGGTCAACGTTGTCCGAACAATAAAGTTCTTCTAAGCCGTCAACGGAAATATCTAAGTCGGGACAAGTGGTCGTTGAAACTGTAATTACATTACTAGGTATTCCTCCAGCACAAGAATTTCCTACAGTGAAGTTGCCTAAAGGCGTTAGGCTAATTATGTATTCTGTTTCTGGTTCCAAATCTTCTATTACGTATGTACTATCTGGAAAGAAGTTCCAAGTTGAAATACCATTTATTTGAATAGTGTAATAGTTCACTTGATCATCAGTGTCAATATCTATGGTGATCGTGTTTCCTGACTGTACAGAACTATTTATCGTGACTGGTGTCAATGCTTCTTCTACGAATACTTGCTTGGCATTCATATCAAATGTGCAACCGTCTTTCGATAAACTAAGCGTAACTAGTTGCGAGCCTGGCGCGTTATAGGTTACAGCGTGTGGACCAGGCGTAAATGCTTCGGCCACATCAGCGTTTTCACCGAACTGCCAATGATAAGTCACCCCTTCTTGAACCAAACCTTCGAGATTTACTATCGTGGGTGTATTGACACAAGTTGTTTGTTGCACAACAAACGTCTGCTCCAAAGATCCTTGAATCTCATAATTCAAATAAGCACTATAAGCACATTGCGTTGTTGGATCGGTATAAACGTACTCCAAGAAGTGAGCGCCAGGCCCCCACTCTGCTGGCGCGTGGTAACCAATTGATTTATTGTCAATAAAAAACTCACCACCTGCAGGCTCTGCAGTAAGGATCTTAGCAATATCGTCAATACAATGACTGACCGGGAAGTCTAAGATTTCAATGGAAAACTCAGGACAAGAAACACCTTCGATATTCACGGCTAAGGACAAGTCGTTGTTTTCTTCGCAGAGTTCGTCAATGGTGTTGTTTGGATCAAGGCTTATTACAAATTCATTTGCACCCGCAGTTAAGTTTTCCGGGTTAGAAATCTCGATAGTCTTTATGAGCTTGCTCGATGGCGCCGAAATTGTTTCGTCGAAAACCATTTCAGAAGTCCCGTCTGCGAACACGCGGTTCACTCTTAAATCGAGATCTTGGTTCATACCGCGACCCGTATTTTCAATCGTCAGCTTTAGTAAAAAGGAATCTTGACTTGTGGTCAAGGTGGTCGGTGATACAGAAGCCAATGCTGCCTCGATGTGGTAGTCCGGTTTAGTATGACTAAATGTTCTCATTGCAGGATCACCAGCATAGACCAGTGAATGCAACTGCTTCAACTGCGGAGATATATCAAAACCGCTAGTCGTTGCGTCAAAATAAACATTGGTATAAGCTGCCTGAATTACTTTTCCTATTTCACCGCCATACTGATTGTTGCCCAACTGCTCGTACAACTGAATATTAAAAGGCTGCATAAAAGTCGGCCAGCCAAAGTTTACAATCGCGATATAACCAATCGCTCCGCGATTGTCCGCGAGGACATATTCTTCGGCCATAACTGGATCACCGTTGTGGTGAATGTTTCCACTGAAACAAGAATTAGCATTGATGATTGGGTAACGCCCAGGGTTATCGTAAAACTCAGGTGCTTCAATGTCAAAGTTCCAATAGATGGTTCCGTCGGTGGTCGGGTGCCCCATATAGCTTATTAGTGCTATTCCTTCTTCCATTAAAGCTGGTAGGTCATCTTGAACGTCAATCTGAATACCAGATTGAATCAAGGTGCGCAGGATTTCTCCGCCCATTGCGGAAGATTCCATTATAGGTTCCAAGTCATTTAAAAAGCTCACGAAGTAATTCGCTTCAGTATCATTGTAACCACTTACGGCGTGAAAGACGTTTTTAGTCCAAGACCTTGCTTCCAAATCGCAGTCATTGTATTCTAAACTTTCAATCTCAATTACCTTATCGAGGTAATTTTGTATCTGACTCTTATCTCTCGCTGGAATACGGCCTACCGCCAACTGCGGAACATTATCATTTGTACTTCTGGTAGTCAATAAAAAATCACTGGGAGGAAAGCCATAAGTTGGCACAAATGATTCTTGGCTCTGTCCATTAGTTAGATTACGATAATCAAGAGATTTACCTACGAGCAATAAATGCTGTGGAATAATGTCCCAAGTGTCTACTGCGTAATTTACAAAGTTGCGAATCGCTAAAGGGTGGTTTTCAATTCCCTGCGCGAATTGATCGTACAACTCGTTTATCCAAACTCTACTTACTGTATGCGAACCTCCCGCTTCACTGCTGCGATAAGCATCGTAGGCATCTAACTCACTTCCTGAGAGCAATTGATTACTTAATAAAATGAAATCGCCTTGGCGATCAGCCGAACTAAAATCGACGAAGTTTCTCGTTTCGATTTGTGTTGCAAGAATAGTCCTGTCTGCACGGTCAGGATCGATAAACCAAGCTTCTCTTCTATCTGGCTGTCCGATGGCTTCATCGATATGAAAGAAGCGCTTTCCATTGCGCAGGTGAACATTATTGAGCACCGCGTTCTCAGCATCAAGTAAGAATGTATTTGACCAATCGTCTAAACCGAACGCTCTAAAACTGTGCTCATTTAGGTCAGTATAGTAGATTGGAAAATTGTCCTCTTCGTCATATCTGTAGTACCTAGGATATTCAACTTCAAGAGAAATCAATGAACTACGATCTTTTTCTTCTGCTAAGTCGCCGACGGAAGTAAACTTGAATCGACTGATCAATTCTAGTTGACTAATCGGTACTGGAAAAGAAACTTCTTCGCGATCAAAGCCAGGATAAATAATTGAGTTACAGAATTGATCGTTTAGTTCAATATTTAAATGATGATCTAAGTACACAAATGGATCGTTGGAACGGCCTATGACTTCTACGTTTACAATAGCCTGCCCTCCGTTTTCATAATAAGGTTCGCGCGTTATCATAAACTGCGAAAATTCCGCTTCATCCTCGATCATTAAACCGACGTAGCCCTCGCCTTCATCGAATTCGGAAAAAGTATTGTCGATTCCGCCAATGTTAAATGGCTTTCCTGAGTGAAAAACATTATGCAATTCTGTTAGTACAGAAGTATTGTAAAAACGCTCAGGACTAATAGGGTCACTTCCTTGCGCTACTTGATATCGCTTTGGAGACTCTGGATTTTCGTTGACACTTAAATAGTAAGCACGAGTTTGACTAAACAAACTAAACTCTTTACCCGGTTGCCAGGCAGCTTGTTTGTAGAGTTGCTTATCAAAAGCACCGTCGTTCTTTTTACCTAAAAAAGCGAGGTAGTCGTCGGCACCTAAAATTCCCTCGGTACTAACGTAGAGTGCTTGCTCTTCGCCGCCAGTAATCAACTCATACTTACTTGCATCCAAGGGCAAACCCAAAGACAACAAAGTAGACTGCGGTATATGTACCCAACCGTCCTCATCGACACTTATCTCGTAGTAGGTACGATTATAGTCAATCCATTCATTACCATAGGATTGGCTGAATAGTGAAAAAGTAAATAGGCAGAGGGAGAGAAGAGTAATTGAACCACGCATAAACAGTGCTAAAAATAAGGGAAAGCTCAGAGCAGCGTTTTGTACAAGCCTAAAGAAATGCTATTTGTCGTCTCCATTTATCTAAATAAACCCTGTATATACCAAGGATTAGGGATATCTCTCCAAGTTACT
>CAZZIZ010000199.1:0-6108 GCA_964654535.1 uncultured Chitinophagales bacterium | reverse complement strand
GACCAGCATGTCTTTGAGGGGAATGTGGGAATTGGCAGTATCTATCCGTTTGGTTTTGATTTATCAACTGGGATGCCAAATGGTGTGGCACTAAATTTCTATGACGAGGTAACCGTTGATGGACTGACGGCGAAACCGAGCTTATTTTTAAGAAAGTCTCAGATTGAATCCATGCCCGGTGCCTTTGTCTTAATGGAATCAATTCAGCTCGCAAAATTAGACAAAGACTACAAAGGTTATTTGAAGTGTTTCTTCTACGGTACGATAAAAAAGGAACCTAAGAACAGCAGTAAACCAGTCGGCGAAAATGAAGAGCCTGAGATGGTTTTAAACGTCGATGTTAAACGAATGGATATGATCGAATTAAAGCCATTGCCAAATAGCTAAAAGCCGAGATTCGATCTAATGCCAATGCTCGGGGCAATCAATGGGCTTTTTGCCAGAGCGACCAATTCTAACTGGCAGTTTTGAGTTGGCAAGTTCATCTTCATTGATGTATTCACGTGTCCATTGGTGTGACATTTTCTCAGTAAGACGCCGATTCGGTGGCCGACGTTTAGTAGGATCGGCTTCGAACCTTCGTGGCAAGACAACTGCCGTTTTTACATCGGTGTCATTTTGTATGGCTTCGAGTGGTGGTACAAGATCCGAGTCGGCTGAACATAATATTGCTAGGTCACAATTCCGAAGCATCGCGTCGCGGTACATTTCAATCGACAGCCGAACGTCCGATTGTTTCTCTTCAATTTTCCAAACTTCTTCGCGGTGATTAATGTCAATGTCGGCGCTTTTACGCCCCTTGAACTTTATCAGCGTTGCCGGCTCATCTGAAAAATAGCCAGTGTAGATTTGTAAACGTTCTGGGTGGAGGTGCTGCAGTGCGAGATGGTAATGATCTTGAGACACAACCGCTTTTTGGCCATGACGAGAGTAACGTGCTTTGACGCGCGCAGTGAAGAACTTGACCTGGACTAACTCAATGTTCGGGTCTTGCTTTGCTAGGATAGTCTCAAATAGTTTTACTGGGTCGAGCCACTTGTAATCAGAGTGCCGAAGGCGACCGTGGTATAAATTAAATCCGTCTATGTAAACTATTGCTTTCATATGGTCTTTTGATTATCCATAAAAAAAGCCGCTAGGAAGCGGCTCTTTTTAGTGCCTTACGTCGGAGTTCGAACTTAATCCAATCCGCATAAGGGGAGTGGGATATAGTTTATATATCGAAACTATATTGTCAAGCTAGCTTACCAAATAGTTATCCGGTAGGCAGGTCCGCATTGCTATAGCAATGTGGACCTATAGTACCCTTTTCAAGGGCAAATCGGAAATAAGCCTCGAAAAACACGCAATAACGACGTAAGCGAATGTTCTAAATTTATACCCAGAACGGACCACTTGCGGCCTTGTACTTGTACAAATGACTAATTAATGCTAATTTGATATTAAGTAGTCATACGAATGAAAGATTACTCCTCGCTTCGATTTCCCCAAACTACAGTTCACATCTTCAATCAGTGAACTACCGCCTCCACTGCGGATTTGTCCACCAATCTAAATAAATTATAAGCGTTCACTCGGCTCTATGCCGCGTTTTGACGTGCGCGCTTTGTACTATTCGCGAGGATAAAATCATGAGCAACGCAACCGAACAAATGGTCAATATTCTAATTGATCGCTATGGCCCGTTTTTAAGCATCGATCAACTGGCCGACGCCTTAGACAGATCACCTAAGGGTTTAAGAATTACACTACAGCGTGCTAACAGCGCCGTCTCAAAAGAATTCAAACACGCTAGAAAGAAGGTAGGCCGACGCGTGTACTTTAATGCCGTAGGCGTCGCTCAGATCATGACTGATGAAGTCAAAGCCAGCTGAGAGTCACTAGTCTAATAACGCTATGTACTGGTTGAAAATAGCTTAAACCAGATTTGCCCACCGCGTCCTTGACGCACTTCGTTTACCGAAGATTTGTTCACACTGTTTCTAATTCAATAGGCACGTTTCGTACGCCTATTGGTTAGTCACGTCCGCGCCTATCCTGGGCGCAATTTTTCAACCCACGCGGGGATTTTATCCCCGTTGGGGGATAGGTGTCTCTGCATTATTTGGAGCACCTACCATGAAAAACCAAGATAACTTTTTATACATCAAAAAGCCTAACGGCCGCTATGCCATCGCGGAACCAGATAGAGTTGTTGAATCAGCTCAGGAAATCGTCGCAAGCCACTACAACCGTAGCGGTGACACGGTAATTTCAAATCCAAGTGTGGCACGTGAGCAATTGTATCTGCGCATGAATCGAGAGCATGAAGTCTTTGTTGTTATGTTCTTAGATTCAAAGCATCGAATTCTCGGAGTCGATGAAATGTTCAGAGGCACAATTGACAACGCGAGCGTACCCGTGCGAGAGATCGTTAAGGATGCATTGAAGTACAACGCCGCCGCGCTTGTGGTGGCTCACAACCACCCCTCGGGAGTGGCAGAGCCTTCGCAAGCAGACAAGTCTTTGACGGAGACAATTTACCTTGCCACCAGCATGGTCGGTATAAAACTCATCGATCACTTTGTTTTTGGAGATGGTGGTTATGAAGCCGGATTCTCTTTCGCTGAGACAGGCGCATTGCCGTAAGTTTGCCCCCACTTAACTTAGGTTAGTGGGGGTTTTTTACTGATTCGATATCAATGCATGAAGACATTTAACGCAACGGAATTGCACCCACTAATCAACTATTAATTTGCGGCTAGACTGTCGAATTGGATAGAGCCTTAGGCAAACCAAATAAAACTACAGTTGTTTGAGTGACGCTATAAGTGCCTTTTCCGTTAAGCAGCACTAAAACTTATTCCCCCTTTAGAACGCAAATCCAGAGCCATATCAACGCTCCATTCTCGGCTGGTTTTAGAAGAATGGTTTGTCTGTTTTATCCTCGATTTGCATTAATTAGTGTCAATCATGATTGAAATACAACTTAATTTACTTCTATACTGAAAAGGTAAAGACCAAAATCTATATCTACAACTACCGATTGAAATGTAGCGAACATCGGATTTTTTCAAATAGCTGTAAGTTTCCTAGCTTGCAGATGTGTTCAGGGACTTCTCGGTCCTAAGGTTGATGACTTAATCCAGTGGATTGAGTCATCAACATTTCTCTTCTTCCAACACTTACTCCGATTTGCTGCTATGCAGCGTCTTTGTGCTGCGCATTACCTTTTAGAAAGGTGGTTCAAAATTTAGGTACTACCTTTTTATTGTCTAACGTACTAATACCGAAAATAATGATCGTTATATTTTAACCAGTCAAATCATTAATGTGATGCAAAGTCTGTTTGCAAATTCGAGTTCGATAAAGCTTCGTTTGATGGAGCAATTCTACGGCATAGAAGAGTTTTTGGATTTAGAAGACACATTACCAGCCATGCTAAACCGACTGGATGACGCGGATTCTGAGTTTGGTTTTATTACTGCATTAAGTGATTTGGATATTTGGTACATCAAAATAACCAATTCCGATAATGAAAATGTTTGGAATCCTTTTTTAGAGCCATTGTGCAATTATGCGAAGCGCCATGAACTATTGATTGCGCATCTCTATCCTGAAAAACAATGGCCAAATGATCAGATACTTGGGTACGCAGGGCTACAGAAAACACAATGATAGAAAACAACTATACATGGCTAGGCATAGGAACTGGGGCGCTAATTGTTTTAGCCGTACTTGTATGGGCAAAGCGAGTTAACAAGACTGACAGCTTGTTGGAAGCGAGCTTAGATTCCAAAATAAGCGCTGATGTAGCGATGACTCAAACCTCAATACAAGAACAAATTCGTCAAATAGCCCTGATCGAAAAAGATGAGTTCACGAGCTTCTATCAACCAGTGATCGATTGCGTTCAAGAGTATGAGCAAATACTCAGCGGAAAAGAAATCGATAGCCGCTATTTTGAAACGCTCTATAAGGCGTTACGCAAACGTCGATCGGCTATCTTTGAATACGGCACGTCTGAAAAGGATAATCAGAAACGGCCGCTTTGGAGCTTCGCTCTTTTTGCGACCCTATCTCTGAGGCATATCGTTCGAAGGCTGAGTGAATACAACTTCCAATTTGAGAACAGAAAGCTCAACCCCATATTGTCTGATACCAGATTATTAGCACGCAGCCACGCAACTAAGACCAACGAACTTCAAAGCTATGCGTCAAGTCTATCTAACATCCATCTAATCGATAAGGTGCTAGACGCGAGTGTAATTGAGCGATTCAATCACGCAGGAATTTATTCGTTCGTGGTGAATTCCGTGACCGGCTTTTACCAAGAACGGGTTAATCCTTTTTACTCAATTATCGAAGAAGTGGAAAGCCACGTTGGCGAGTTTGAAATAGACGAGAAGTCTGTTTTTCAACAAAACCTAAGGAACGTGTTGGGGATGATTGAACGCAATACATTTTCTGTAAACCAAATAGATAGCTTGGTCTTTGAGGGCATATCTTACCTGTTAATTGATCGGAATTTTTTGTGGGAATTATTCAGGATGTATGCTGTCTCAGTTTCTCAACCGCTAGGCAAAAAAGAGTTTGAAACCCAGCTGAAATCAGTCCTACATATAGGCGAAGAAAAAGATAAAACAGTGACTTACACGGTTTCGGTTGAAGATACAAAACTAGACAATAGTATAGAAAAAATAGGTATTAAGCTTTCCAATGTGATAGCGTTGCCATATAAATCAGTACCCTACTATCAACACAGTGATCGTAGACGGATAGAAAAAAAGGTACTGAAAAGGGACGTCGTGATGAGCGATGATGATAGGGGGTTAGCTGAGGAAAATGACGTTGCTAGTCCTAATAAGAAAATATCTCCGCGAAGTAAAGCGCGTATCACAAACGACCCAGCCGATACGGTTGGCGTCAAAGATTTATTTTCAGGTCAGCAGTGAAACCTTCCTTTTATCAACCAAATTTGTTTGTAATTCGAGTAGGTCGGAACTGGGTTAGTTGTGAGCAAAAAATGTGTATCAGGGAAACGTCATGACAAATGCGACATCAATAATTGAGATATTTAAGGTATATCTAGGACACAGTAGTGATCCATTTATAAATTCCATGAAGGGCCTACCAGCTGATGTATTGGACTCACTCTTAGCTGACTTGGTTAAAAAGTCGGAGATTAGCTATGAGTCAGAAAAGCTGCGTATCGAAATGGACATCAACGCTTTCAAAAGAAGAGTTAAGGGGGCTTTTAAAAGCCAAGTGTTGGAAGATGAGGTGGGCGTACTGATTCAGTACGGCGCATCAAAAAATGTCATTAGTGAAGTTACAGGAGTGCACCCTAATAAGATTGTCTTTAAGCGAAAAACGATGGACTCCAATAGCCCTGGAATTGGCAGACCAAAGACTCTAGATCCAGTCGATAAGCAATTTATTCTAGATTGCTGGAGTAAGTTCGAAGGCACAAAAGCGGTCAAGCTTGTGCGCACTCATCATTTCACTGACATACACATTAACGCTGTTTGGCTAGTTGTTAAAGGGTTTGATACCCAGAAGATAAGTTCCAGAGAAAATTATGTACCTCAGCAAGATAACAATACTGTTACACAGTAAAGACGCGGACTTGCTTTTTGAAGGTGGGGATAAAACCAAGCAATTTATCCCTGGGTTTCGTTTCGCGCAGAACAGAATTAATGCCTTATTAGCCATGGCTGTTAAGGCCAATCCGTACGCGGAAGCGGCTCTAATTGAACTAGATATGCGCCTTGATGAAGTGGACATCGTTGTAGACGATGCGATTCGTAAAGCGAAGATGGCGTTGAAAGAAGCTGAAGATGATGGGTTAAAACTGACTCTTTTATCTCGGGATAATCCATTTGTTTATGAAGTGGAAAATGTAACCGAGTACGGCAACATGCTTGCTAGAATGATGATTCGTGCCGATAGTGCATTTAGGTATATACGCACCGCTCACTCTTCTAGCTATTTATCGGAACGCCAGGCGCTTATGTTTATAAGATCCTTGAGGCGGAACGTCAGAATGGTGTTTGACCGTACCGCTTCATATGTTAACAAAATACAGCCCGACGTCACGCGTGAAGACTTGAAAAAGAAAACACAAAA
>CAZZIZ010000198.1:0-6341 GCA_964654535.1 uncultured Chitinophagales bacterium | reverse complement strand
TACTGATCTGTTAATAGTTGGTTCAGCATCGCGAGACTATATGCTCGCTTTTGAAAACAACTTGGGACTGCAAAATCTGGTACCGGTTTCAGATAACTTGCCTGTAATAGGAGTTGATGATGACGGTAATGAGCTTCTAGTTACGGGTGTAATTCAGTCAGGCCCTCTGGAAGGGCAAAGACTAAATCCAACTAACTCTTTTGTTGGTTATTGGTTTTCGCTAGGTGCTTTTTATCCGGGTATAAGGGTTTTCCAATAAGTTGGGATTAACTGCGCTTTAGCTTTTTCTTCTTAAGCTCCTTTTCTCGTTTCTCGAATTCTTGTTCCCTTTGCTGATTGTTGGGGAAAGAAAGTGCGCCGCTAGTGTAAAGCGTACCGAAGGTGCGCGCTGATGAATATACCTGAGATATGGCATCGATTACTTGATCGTCTGTTAGCTCTCTAAGAGGGTGTATGAAAACAGACCATAAAACCCCCTCTGAGCTGGCGTATTTTGAATCAAGTGCCGTATGGAAATTTGCATCCATACATTTACGAAGTTGCTCATCGCTTACGTCTTCCATTTTTTCAATTGGTGAAATTATGCGCATACGATTGTGATACTCATCTGTAAAGAGCATAAAGGCTATTGAGTCTATTACAAATTGCCATTGCCCTTTTTGTCCTTGTACTTCATCGCTAATAACGCCGAGAATAAAATCCAATCGTTCATTATCCATTCCTGATGGAGCTTCCTGGTTTTCCGGCGTTTCGTATTCTTGAGCAAAAGACGCAATTGAAAATAGAAAAAGGCTAAGGAATAAAAAGGTGCTCTTCATAATTTTAAGATTATAACTCAAAATACAGATTTATTGACTGTATTCGGGCGCCAAATCTGTCATACGCACCTAATTGGTTTAGCTTTAAAACCCTCTAAGGAATCTGTTCTGCTACTGGAAACGAAAACTCAAAGGAGCTATTTAGTGGATTTGAAAAAACCGATTGTGTTACCGGTACGATGTCAGAGCCAAATCCCTGATAAATAACTTTGCCGTTCATATCGTAGTCCGCACTGTGATAGCCAAGTGATGGAAAACTTAATTGGAAATTGCTGTTAGCCGGATCGGTAAACACCTGACTTGTTATTGGGAGTATGTCACTTCCTGAGCCTTGATAGACAATTTTATCGTTACCATCTCCGTTTCCTGCCCAAAGTACAAAGCTGTTTCCGGCTACCTTCATACTGTTGACCGGAACATCGGCCGTAAGCGAACTGAAGTCCACCACAGTTGATACGCTAGTTCCAAAGTTTATTGGATTGGCAGACATAACCCCAAGATGATTTCTGTGTCTAAGTACGAGATAGTAATCGGTATTGCCTGGTGCAAAGAAAACAAGTGGAGTGCACTCATCGCCATCTACTTCGCTGATACTACCGTCTCTTAACAACAGTGCAGACCTTGTTTCAATGAGCACATTTGTTGAACTTCTTAATTCTATAAAGATCCAATCTACCACAGCTTTCGAACCCGTCGTAGTCAAAACAGTAGGACTAATTGTTTCACCACCTCCGATTATATGAGTAAAGTTTGGAAGGCTAGTGTATGGTTCTGTAAGTGGAATTAGGTTATTCGCTCTAAGATCATCACGCATTAGTCCCGTTGCATCGTCATAACAACCACCAAGGAAAACTCGTCCTTCAAGGGCAATGGAACCTGTAGGTGGAATACTTGAACACAAAACTCTGTCCGTTAATGCAAAGAACTGCTGATCGCTAGTTGTATTAAATGTAAAAACCGAATGTGTCCCAAAGCTACTTGATACCTGCGGATGCACATCTGTTTGAGTAGCCAGGTTATTAATGGAAAAGTTGGATTGGCTGCTTCCTACACCAGTTATACTCACAGGGAAATTGTTTACTTCATTGTCGGTATAATAAAGATCTATTTTCAGTGTCGCACTTGCGTTTGGGTTTCCAGATATGAACTGGAAAGACTTATCGCTAGTTGTTGATCCTTGAATCCAAGGATTGCCGGCTGTTCCAGATTGATTAACATTGAGCTGGCAACAACCTAAATCTACTGCGCTCAAATTTTCTACTGTAGCCATTATGCTATTCGTAGTCGGGTCTCTAAAGTGAACCGTTGCACCCGGGCCGATATTTAGATCGGTGCTGGTGTTAACCTGAGTTTGAATACTTGTTCCAGATTGAGCACCAAGCTGCACTTGCGGACGGCCAGCTGCTGAAAAATCTGCATTTAAGCTACATCCAACTCCTCCATCGACAAACTCGTAGGCTATGGCGTCGTAACCCAAGGCATCATATGTGACAGCATCACTTTGAGTCCAACTGCCATTATCGTAGCAGACTTCGATAATAACATTATCGTTTCCATTCCAAACAAATGGTGTGCTAAACACGAAGTTGTTCCAACCGATAAACGGATCATAAGAAGGATTGCTATATACGTTAGAAAGTCCGCTCGCAAAATTATCTGGGTTTGTAGTAGTGCCGGAAGTGTGTCCCATCGCAATATTAAAATTGCCATAGTTTTGTGTACTGCCGATCGATGTTACATTAAATGCTAGTTCGTCAATATTGCCAGCTGAAATACCAAGCGCTTGTAACTCAGAAGCACGATACAAAATCTGTAGTCGTTTGTCCTCGTAAAAGCCATAAAACGGAGTGTATGCTCCGGTAGAAGTCAATGCTCCTTGACCAATAGTAACTGTTCCAGATGACACCGGACTCGGAACTGGATCATCATCTTTTATCTCCAGCGAAAAGCTAGGGTTGGCAGCGATTTGAATATTTGGATCACCGCTTACGCTTTGTAAAGTCAATACAAGGTCTTTATCGCCTTCGGTTTCTCCGTCTTGAAAAATAGGAATGACAATATTTTGATTAGCAGTACTCCCAACGGGGAAGGTCATTTGCGTCGTTGTAATCGGTGCATAATCTACGCCAGCAACAGCAGAGCCAGAAATTCCGAACGTTACCGTAGTTGCAACAGTTGGCGGAGCAGTCGTGCCTATACTTACGGTAATATTTTGCATTGAGCAATCTGATCCTTCATCGACGGACATATCCGCCGTATTTATCCTTACGAAACTAGGGCAAGTTCCTGGGTAGCCTCCATCGACAAATTGAATGCCCGTGTTACCTGGATCTAACCAAGGTTGAAGTTTGCGGCTATTGTTTGTGTTACCAGTATTGTCCCAAGAGTAAGAAACTTTTCCATAGGTGCCTGGGTCATTGGCTGGGTCCGAACAATTGATAGAGCTTCCACCGTGAAGCTGTCCGATAATACGATGGTTGCTGTCAAAGATTGGTGATCCAGATGAACCGCCTTCAGTTACGGAGTGTCCATTTGTCGTAGCGTCCCAGTTGACCGTCCAGTGTGTGTTCGGAGGACCACCGCCCCAGTTAGTGCTATTCGGAGTTTGTGTATGCGTAGCAATTTTTTTAACATCACCAGAAGGGTGGTGTATACCGACTCCGCCACTAACAGGCGTCTGCGAACGTGCATCCCAACCAGCAAAGTAAACATCGTAAGCATCATCCACCGGATTTTCCAGCAATTCGATTAATGCAAAATCTGATGGGCTATCGTTAGCAACCAAGGTTCCTCCGCTAACGGTTTCCGAAGGAACCGTACTCGGTGATTGGCAACCCGAATATTCGTAGTTGAAATAAAATACAAAGCCACTCGTGCTAGGATTTGAAACCGCATCATAAGAAGACATACAGTGATTGGCGCTTAGGAAATAAGGAAGACAGTCACCATTTATATTTTGAATTAATGTACCTGTGCAATGATCCGCACCGTTGAGCGTCATTCTTGCTACGGCTTTTTTATCATCCTGCCAGTTAGTTCCTTCTATACAGTTTATATCAACTTGACAACCGCCACTATCTCCGGGTCCAAGCTCTGAGGTGCTTTCTGAAGTCAAGAACAAACCTCTAAATCCGTGGCCGACTTGATTGATAACAATACTTCCTTGGTCTTTAACACCAGCAGGCTCGTAGTACTCAAGAATCGTTTCATCTCTATGAACGACTGCTGTGGCAAATTTGCCATCGGGCTTATTGTTGCGAGAAGTAAAGGCTCCTAATACTTCGTCATAGTCAACATCATAAATATGGTACCTACTTCCTGGAGGGAGCCAGAAACTCTCATAAAGGAAATTAAGACTCAATGCACCAGGCGATAATATTCTCAAACGAGCGATACGATCGCCATTTGGAAGCTCAGTCCAAACACCGTCTTCAGTTAGTGAAATCTTTACTGGAATCGGTTCAGCGAAGCGCAGCTTTTCATTGTCAGCGTTGTCCGGGTATAAATTGAGTAAGGCGTCATTATCCAACGCAGGCATCTGAAAAACCGGAATGTTAGATTCGACATCAACAGATAAGGATAGCGGTGGAATGGCTCTGCTCAGCTGGGCGAATAAGTTAGCTGAACTAAGCAAAATTACTAGAACAAAGATGGAGCGTTTCAAAGGCCTTTATTTAGGTGTAAGAACCCTAATATAAAGAATTAGGCTAATATAGACTCCGACTTTTTTACACTATCTCGTTAATGCTTAATTGCTTACAGACCTATGTAAATTTATTGTCAAGAAATGCGAATCGGAGTTGGAAATGCGGCAATTCCAAGCCTTTACGTGCGAGCTCTGAAGATTGATTTGGAATTCGAAAGTCTTTAAGGAACCAACGAAGCGATTAAATTGAACATGAAACAACTTGTTGTAAGACATCTACGCTAGTTTAATATTTAACTTAATCCATGTAAATTTGATAAGAGTAACGAATTATGAGAAAATTAATACTAACATTTTCCTTTATTCCAGTCTTGCTATTACTCTCTTGCTCTGATGATGAAATGGAGCAAGAACAGTCTATAATTGGAACCTGGAGATGTATTGCTTTGGAGGAGATGGAGACAAGGACAACCGTTTTTCCAGAAAGTTCTGGGCAAGTTCCAATAACAAGAACTGAAATTTCTATTGGGCAAGAACTAGATTACACCTGGGATTTTAGTGAAGATGGAATCTGGACATCTGAAGGAAGTTATGTATTAATTGTTGAATCGACTACAACTTCAGAAGACTTAGCTGAGCCCTTCGTTTCGATGGAAGAGTTACCAGTAGACGCATCTTTTGTTGCTACTTACACTTTTGGCCCTCCAACCTTGACTTTAATAGCTCAGGTACCTGACAGTTCTGGAGGGACACTAGACACGATTGAGTTAGATGGTGAAGTCACTTTTGACGGAGATTCTTTTACCATTACCCAAATTTTCGATGTTAACAATGATCAGCCAGCGGCATCTACATCAGGTTCAGCTGTTTTGAACAGTACTTGGACGAGGGAGTAATTAGCTACTCTTTTTTGTTTAACAGTTTTCGGATTTATGTGTTGATATTGAATCAGCCAAATTCGAATGTCTAAAATTGTCCTTTCCTTCTCTTGATAATCACTACTTTCGGAAATTGAAACATTGAAGCAATTGCGCCGAAAATCTAAAGTCGCGCTAAGAATAACCTATTAAAACAACCTTATGCTGAACTCGACTATTAAGCTTTCGCTCGTTCTATTTGCACTGGCTACTGTTGCGGCTTTTACGCTTCCAGATACCGATGCAAAATCAAAAGCACTAATCAAAGCGCTTTATAAAGTCAATGGCGGTTGGGATAAATTGGCAGCTAAAAAGGACGTTCAATACACCTACGTATACCAAGACTTTAATAAAAAGGGAACCGACCTTTCTACCGAGAGATACATGTTTAGCAACGAGGCCTCTTGGGCTGAATATAAGCAGCATGAGATCAATGTACTTCCCACTATGCAAGGAGTCGCTAAGCAAGTGGTCATGAACGGTGATGCAAAAATCATGCTTGGAGATAAGAATATCGAAGATCCTCAAGCTATTGGTGGCACGCACTTTCTACGCGTTGCAAATTTCTTTTGGTTCACTATGATGTATAAGCTGGACGATCCTGGAACATCTCACACCTATATGGGGCAAGAGGAAATTAACGGAATAAACTATGATAAGGTTAGTTTGACCTATGTCCCTGAAGAAGTTGGTAAAGATGTAAACGACGAGTACGTTTTATACTTCAATCCTAAAACGCACTTGGTTGATTTATTTATGTTTTCCATCCCTGCTATGGAAGTGATGAAGCCCATTCTTAAAATGGAACTTGACTACGAAGAAGTCGACGGCGTTTTAATTGCTACTTCAAGAAGAGCCTACGCTCCAAACGGAGAAGGTGGTTTCGTGCAAATGGGCGAGTACTTGAGCAAGGACATAAAGTTCGGCAACAAGTTTACCGACGCGGACTTTAAGCTGTAG
>CAZZIZ010000197.1:0-6353 GCA_964654535.1 uncultured Chitinophagales bacterium | reverse complement strand
TTTTTTGTTTGGGATAGTTGATGGTTTGGACAGAAAAACTATTTGGGCGTGCCCCTTCTGCCTGCGGCAAGGGTCGGGCATTCGGGGCTCGCTCTGTTCTGCTGTCTGCACGCATCGCCCCTCCAGCACTAAGGTGCTGAGGGCTCGGCGCTGGCCAGCAACAGGAGCTCAAACAACCCCTCAAACCCTCACGCGAAAAACAGAAGATGCATTAACTAAGTTAGTATATTGAGACTAATATTAAATTATGAATTGTAAAATCAAGCTGAGCATACTTTTTATGCTGATTTCGTTAGTCAGTTTTAGTCAAACCTTTCCAGAGTCTAAATCCGAAAATCATCATTTGATTAATGGAACCAACATCTCTTTAGTTCCACCTACTTCATTTGAAGCATCCAGTGATTTTAAGGGATTCCAAAACCCTGCGGATCCATCATCTATGATAATGGTGGTTGAGATTCCTGGACCATATTCTGAAGTAGCTGTGGGATTTGAAAGCCCAGAATTACTAAAAGCACAGGGAATGGAGTTGAAGTCCAAAAAAGAAGTGAAAGTTTTCAATTTTGACGGCTTGTTACTAGAAATAGACCAAGCGGCGAACGGAATGCTTTTTTCAAAGCACATTCTGTTATACGGAAATGAGAAGAGTTCTACTATGATTAACGGCGCATTCTTAAAAGAATCGGCTGACTTGGGCGTGGAAATAAAAGAGAGTATGCTGACAACATTTATTGATTCCAATTTAAAAGCAGATCCTCGAAGCGCTTTGAACTATACACTAGATGAAAGCGCCAGCTCTCTTAAGTTTAAGGCCGTGATTGGAAATGCAATGACCTTTAATCGTGATTTGAAAACACCAACGCAGAGTGAAGACCAAGCCAATTTATTTTCGGAAAACTCGTTTGCACAGATTGAAATAGCAGATCAAAAACTGTTTTGTATCTCGAGAGTCCAGCAATATCCAGATGATTATTCGATTATACCTTCAAAGGGCATTGACGAAATTGAGATTGACGGTCTTAAAGGATACGAGCTCCACGCCAAAAACAATGACAAAGAAACCGAGGAGATGTATCAAGCAGTATTGTTTAAGGCGGAAGGTGGTTACTATTTGTTTGTGGGAACCTACTTAGCAGATAAAAGTGAGAAAGCTATAAGAGACATTAAGAGTCTTGTTCGAACTTTTAAACGAAAGAAGTAACCATATTAAACTCGACAAACGTCCTCCAGCAAAAAGCTCAAACCATCCTAACGCGACACTAACGAATCCCCAGATTTCTCGACTTCGCTCGAAATGACGTCTTTTTTGTAGGGGGTAACTAAGGGATGCACTTTACAAAAACAAGTACCTATATTCATAGGCTTCCGTCAGCTACAAAGGGAAGACTTAGGCTCATTTACTAAGGTCTAATCGTGCGCTAATGGTGCAAGATTCAAATTTTACTGCATAATTGACAGAAGAGAATCATTATCTTAAGACTAAGATTTTAAGAAATGAAAAAAGCAATTCTAATTCTGGCTTTCGCACTACCCGTATTATGCTTCGCTCAAAAGCGAATGATTCCTATAGATACGACGGTGGTGACCCAGCACAAGACTACGATTAACGGCAAGTCTATTGATTACACAGCCACAGTAGGTCAGCAACCACTTTGGGATGAAATGGGCGAACCCATAGCAACGTTGAACTATACTTATTACAAAAGAAACAATGCTGGAGAAATGGGCGACCGCCCATTGCTTATTTCCTTCAATGGTGGCCCAGGTTCTGCCTCGGTTTGGATGCACGTTGCTTATACGGGCCCGAAAGTGCTCAACATAGACGACGAAGGATATCCCGTTCAGCCTTATGGCGTAAAGGAAAATCCTTATTCCGTTCTAGATGTAGCAGATATTGTTTTCGTTAATCCTGCTAACACAGGTTACTCGCGAACCATTCCAGCTTCGGGGCCAGATGTAAAGAGAGATATGTTCTTCGGCATCAATGCTGATATAAAATATTTGGCTGAGTGGCTCAGCACTTTCGTGAGCCGCAACAACCGCTGGTTATCGCCGAAGTACATTATTGGTGAAAGTTATGGTGGCACCCGTGTTTCCGGATTGGCGCTCGCCTTACAAAACAATCAATGGATGTACTTAAATGGTGTAATCTTAGTTTCTCCAGCAGATTACAAATCTTACAACGCGGACAACGCACTTTCATCCGCGCTGAATTTGCCTTACTTCGCTGCTGCAGCTTGGTACCACAAAATGCTACCCAATGAACTACAGTCAAAAGATTTACTGGAAGTGTTGCCAGAAGTAGAGGCTTATGCCGTAGACAAACTAATGCCGGCTTTAGCCAAGGGTGGCTTTATTGAAGAGGATGAAAGGGCGAAAGTTGCGAAGAAGATGGCCTACTATTCTGGTATTTCTGAAAAAACCATTTTGCAACATAATCTCGATGTTCCAACCAGATTTTTCTGGAAAGAACTCCTTAGAGACAATACTGGAAACACTATTGGTCGTTTGGATTCGCGTTACTTAGGAATAGATAAAATGGAAGCAGGCACCCGCCCAGATTACAGTCCTGAGCTCACTTCTTGGTTGCACTCCTTTACGCCAGCCATCAACTACTACATGCGCGAGCACTTGATGTTCAAGACCGATATGAAATACAATATGTTCGGACCAGTTCATCCTTGGGACCGTCGCGAGGATAATACCCGTGACAACCTGCGACAGGCAATGGCTCAAAACCCTTACTTAAATGTGCTCTTCCAATCGGGTTACTACGATGGCGCTACAACTTACTTTAACGCTAAGTACACCATGTGGCAGATAGACCCAAGTGGTAAGATGCAAGAACGAATGGGTTTCAAAGGCTACCGCAGCGGACACATGATGTACCTGCGTCATGAAGATTTAAAATCTGCCAACGATGATTTACGCGAGTTTATTCGTTTGAGTAATCGTAAGGGGCAGCCGGCGAAGTATTAGGAACTCCGATTAGTGTTCAGTTTTCTTCGCTCGTGACTTACTTCACGAACACTTTCTGAGCAAGGATATGAATTTCAGTTTCAATACTCAGAACATAAATACCTTCAGGTATTCCTTCTGTTGAAACGCGATAAGGAGAATTTGTGAATTGAGTCCTGCTGATAAGCCTTCCGGACAAATCGCTTAGCCTAGTATTTAATGGCTCGGATAAATCGCTAGGAAGCTCAATCCGAATTTCGTTTCCGACCTGCAGCCAGTTAAATGTAGTTTCAATTTCTTCTATCCCCGTTCCTATGCAGTTAAATGAAGAAACAATTGTATTCGGAGAACAAAGGGGATTCAAAGTATCGCTAACCGTAAATGCAATGTCGCCGATATCACCTTGCTGTGCAATGAAAATATCGTTGCCTCCTGCTGAGTTTTCGATAAGATAGTTTTCACATTCGCTAGTGAATTGCACCGTACAATTATCTTCTGATAGCTCCAATGTAAAGTCATTATCAGCTGGATCTGGGAATATCGTAACGAAGAAGGACGCGCCTGTAGGAGTAAGCGAGCCCTCACATTCTATAAGAATGAAGACTTCAATATTAATTGCTTCGCACCCTTCAGGGCTAAGTTCGCCAGGAATGTATTCGAACGTACCGCCCTCATCAAGGTAAAAGCCTATCGATGCTGGATTGCTCGTTGATGGAATAAAGAAATTTACATCTAACAGCGGAAGGTTATTTACCATTCCGGCATCATTGCTACAAAACTCAAAGTCTTGAATCCATTCGCAAATTCCGGGGTCAGTAGAGCAAACTGGACAGGGCTCGCAATTGACAAAGACTTCATCTGCGGCCGTCACACAATTCATCGAAGAGTTAGTATCATGAGTCACGTCTACCACAACTGAAGGAGGAAAACCGCCTGGCTGGAACTCGAAACAGTACGTAAGAACGCCATTCAAAAACACAACATGGTTTTCACAAACGGGCTCAACGCATAATATGGGACAGACGCTTTCTTCATCTAGAGTATAGGAATAGTCTGCTTCAGGGTAGACAGTAACTACTTGTGTGCCAACTAACTCGAAAGAAACGGTACTGTTTTGATCGCAAAGTACATAGGCGCTATAATTGAAAAATAGAGGTGTGCAGTTCAAATTACTTTCATACTCGATAGCACCAAATATTGGTATGCTAGTTTCTGGATCATCACCGAAATTGAACCAGCCAAATGATCCAGGAACAATTGCATTTTCTGGGTCGTCAATGCCTAGCTCAGATTGATCTGGAAGAGTCAAACTTCCCCCGGAGCAAATTTCTACTTCTCCGTTATATGAACCAACGGGACAAGTTGTTGTGATGCAATCATTCCAAACCAATTCAGCATATTTATCTCTGATTGAGCATTGAATGTTCTCATCGGGAATTGAATCTTGATTAGCATCGCTTCCTACGATATAGTAGATATCGTACAGTTCGCCAAGGTCCATATAAGATGAGTCGAAGACAATTTCGTTGGAGTAATAAGTTCTGCAATTTGAGCTCCATTTACATACTTGATAGAAGATATGTTGATCTTCGAAAAGCTCGGAAGCAAATGGTTTTTCCAATAGGGCTGTGTCTTCAAAACAAGCGGTGGTCAATCCACCTTGAATAGGCTCCTCGCAAGAGTCTAAATATATTTTAACTGGTTCTGAGACCAAATCGCAATTCGTGTTGTACACCTCGCTAAAATTATCAATCGAGCCAATATGAGCTCGTTGGAATAGATAAGCCTCAACATCAGTGAATTCATTACTTCCAAAACGGTCATAGCCAATTGTTTTTATGCCCTCTGAATTTGAGCCTAAGAGCGAACTTGATTTAATAATATAGTCCTGATCTTGTACTATAAGAATATAGTACCAAGATCCTTGAACGAGATTAGAATACTCGAATATCAAGTCTACGTAATCACCTTGGTTGTAACAACAGGATAACTCATCATTGTCTTCAGTGTATCCCAAAAAGCTCAATTCAGGCGCAGAGGTTATTTTGTAAATGTCTTTTGGAAAGCTTCTTATTTCACAATCGGCTATAACTTCTTCAAAACCCTGCTCGTTGCTTTTAGTCATGTACAAGTCTTGGACTAACACTAATTCGAAGAGGCCTTCAGGTACTATATCGGGTGAAAAACTCAATGCTTCAATAGTGTCCTGGACTTCACCACCAATACTGTACAGCAAAAAATATTGATCGGATATGTCAAAGTCCGTATTAACGTTTAGCTGGTAATTCACATTGTAGTTGCAATTGACATAAGCACTGTTCTCGACAAAACTGAATTCTGGATGAGACTCGCAAAGACTTTCTTCCAGCCAGTTAAAATCGAGTGGAATAGGTGTTGTTTGCTGAAAACATATGTTTTGAAACGGAATTTCGTCTTCGATGTCGAAATAGTTATAACGTACGAATTCATAGTTCTTTGAGAAGTCTACGAAATCGTAAATATCCATTACTGTAAAAGGAGATTGTAAAAATGCATTATCGTTTTCATATGGCGGTTTGTCAACTTCGTATAAGTAAATACGGCTGCCATTGAAAAAAGTGCTTGTCGGCAACTGCCAATCAGGACTTGACCAAGTACATTGACAACATTCTCCAGGGCTACCGTGATTTACGAGTACCGCCCATTCTCCTGGGTCATCTAGAAAAGAAATTTGTGGCGGTGAAACTGAATCAGGGTCTCCGCCCCAGGAGTTATCAATGTGAATTGAAGTGTAAACATCTGTCAAGTCTTCATTAAAAAAATCTCCAAGATTCAAGTTGGAAACATCTGAACCAAGACTTTTAAACAAACGATAGTGCATTGCATAATCATAGTTGTCCAGACACTCTGTAGTTTCTCGAATTAGGAAATAGTCTTCTTGATCACAATTCCAGGCAACCGCATTCACTATTCGTGCTCGACCGTTTCCATTGAATACCGTTATGCGTACCGACTCATTTGTTTCGTATGGAATGGATAAAACTTCTCCATAATTAACCTCATAAAAACTGGTTCTTGTGAAGACTCGGTAAACATGTTCAGATTCTGTTGTGAAAGTTATATTCAAGAAATGGCCGGTCATTTCATCATTACAATCAACACTAAACTCAAACTCCATATTTAACTGGGTTAAATAGTTCGTTTGATACTCGCCGCAGCCTCCTAAAAGCTTAAAGCAAGCAAGCTGGGTCAAGAGTAAAAGGAATAGAAATCTAGAGAAGATTTTTATCATAGATGTAATATATCAATAAGATAAGATTAATCAAATTGAAGTTGCACGTGTGAGACTTATAATCTTGTTAAGTTCAGATGTTCATTCGATTCTCCCGCAGCCAGGATAGAAGCGGTATGAGGTG
>CAZZIZ010000196.1:0-6378 GCA_964654535.1 uncultured Chitinophagales bacterium | reverse complement strand
TTCAATGCCGCTTGCAAGGCTTCTTCATCCGTTACCGGGAACACCTTCGCACGACCCGTTTGAATCAAGTGCGCGTGCATTGGTCCGATACCCGGATAATCCAAGCCTGCAGAAATAGAGTAAGGCTCTACGATTTGACCGTCTTTAGTTTGCATCAATAGTGTTTTGGAGCCGTGAATAATTCCTTCCGTTCCCAAAATACTTGTCGCGGCAGAATGACCAGAATCGATTCCCTTGCCAGCTGCTTCGGACAAATACAATTGTACAGAATCGTCTTCTAAATAATGATAAAAAGCTCCGGCAGCGTTGCTACCTCCGCCGACGCAAGCCAAGATATAATCGGGTTTTTCCCGCCCCTCTTTCTCTTCTAACTGTTTCTTAATTTCCTCGCTGATTACAGATTGAAACTGAGCCACCATATCCGGGTAAGGATGCGGGCCTACAACTGAACCGATTATGTAATGCGTTTCCTCTGGATGGTTTATCCAATCGCGGATGGCTTCATTGGTCGCATCTTTCAGCGTTTTGCTACCACTCAAAGCGGGACGCACTTCCGCGCCCAACATTTTCATGCGCGAAACATTGGGAGCCTGTCTTTCGATATCGACTGCTCCCATATAAACGATGCACTCCAAACCCATCAAAGCACAAACCGTAGCCGTGGCAACGCCGTGCTGGCCTGCGCCCGTTTCCGCTATGATTCTAGTTTTACCCAGAGCCTGAGCTAAGAGAATCTGCCCAATAGTATTATTGATTTTATGTGAGCCCGTGTGATTGAGATCTTCACGCTTTAGGTAAATCTTCAGCTTATACTTTTCCGAAAGTTTCTCGGCCAGATAAAGCGGAGAAGGCCTGCCCACATAATCACGCAACAAAGCATCTAAACTAGATTGAAATGACCTGGAGCCAATGATTTCCTTGTAGCGCTTTTGAAGCGTCGCAATATTGTGATGCAACATTTCGGGAATAAATGCCCCACCAAACTTCCCATAGAAGCCTTGCTCGTCTATTTTGAATCTCGCAATCATTCGCTTTCTAGTTTACGTATTTTGTCAAGGAAAGGGGCAATGAGCTCTATGTCCTTTACTCCCGGACTTATTTCGAAAGCACTATTGATATCAATGCCCAAAAACTCTTTGTGTTCAATCTTCCACAAGCGCTTGGCATCCTTCGGCCCAATGCCACCACTCAATAAAAATGCAGTATCACCTGTATACTCATCTAGCTTTTTCCAGTTGAACTTTCGACCAGAGCCGCCAAAATCTTCGGTATAGGTATCGAACAAAAACATCACAGCGTACTCTTCAAAAGCTTTCGTGACAGAAAAATCGAAATCTTCCGAAACGCGAAAGACTTTTATAACGTGTACCAGCTCATTTGCTGCCTTGCAGTAAGCAAGGTCTTCGTCCCCGTGCAATTGCACAAAGCTCAGGTCGTAAGCCTCAACTATTTCAGCAAGCTTTTCCAAAGTCTCATTAACAAAAACGCCTACACGATGCTGCCCAACTGCACTTACGTCCAAAGACTCACTTATGTATCGCTTCGATTCAGGATAAAAATTGAAGCCAATCATATCTACTTCCAGCATTCCCAATTCTATCAAATTGGCTGGCTCTCGCATACCGCATACTTTTACAATCATTGGGCAGTGCTTTTTATAAACTCCCTGATACTAGCTCCTGGGTCACTCGCTCGCATAAAGTGTTCCCCAATTAAAAACCCGTTGTAACCCAAATCGGATAACCTTTTTACCGTGGTCGCATCGCTAATACCGCTCTCGCTAATCTTCATTCTGTCACTAGGCAAAGATTCAAACAATTGCACCGAATGCTGGGCGTCAGTTTTAAAAGTGCTTAAATCTCTATTGTTTACCCCTACAATATCTACTTCATCGCAAATCTTCTTTAAGTTGTCGGTAGAATGTACTTCCATTAGCACTTCGAGTTTCAATTCCTTAGCCAGCGAAGCCAAAACCTTCAAGCGCGATTTACTTAAAACTTCCGCGATAAGCAATATCACATCCGCGCCCATAGACTTCGCTTCGATTATCTGATAAGGATCAATCATAAAGTCCTTTCTCAACACTGGCAATGTACTTGTGTTTCGCACTTGTGAAAAGTCATTGCTATGAGCACCGAAAAAGTGCTCATCCGTCAAAACGGATATGGCTGCTGCACCATTCGCTTCATAAGCTTTAGCTATCCCCTCGGGATCAGCATCGAGGTTGATCTCCTGCTTCGATGGTGACTTGCGTTTGAATTCAGCAATGATGCCCGGCTTACGATTCTTCAAACTCTCGCACATAGAAACAGTTGCGCGTTCAAAGTGTTCACTTTTCAATAAAGACGATTCTGGAGCAGCTTGCTTTAGCTTCATAAGTGCTTCCTTCTTATGGTTTACTATTTTATCTAGAATTCCCATTAGCTCAATGCAACAAGTTTATCAAAGTTTTTGCCCACTGCTCCTGACAAGATCGTTTCTTTCGCTAGCTCATAAGAATCCTGCAAAGAATCTTCGGGATTATATAATCGCAAGGCTACGGCCGCGTTGGCACTAACAACTTTCAAGTGCGCTTCAGGACAAGTACCATCCAACACCTTTCTAAAAATCCCTGCCGCTTCTTCAATTGTATCTCCACCAAAAATCGAATCTTGCGATTGTTGCACAAGTCCAAATGCACTTGGACTTATCAAATGCTCGCCGCTACGGTCTATCAACTTAGTCGTACCAGTCAATGAAACTTCATCGTAACCACTTAAGTCGTAGACCACCGAGTAGTTTCGATCTGTCTTCTGCAATAAATGACTGTACAGCCTTTGCAGCTTCAAGCTGAAAACACCAACCGCGTGTTGTTTCGGTTTTATCGGATTAACCAGTGGCCCCAACATATTGAAAAAGGTCTTCACCCCCATTTCTCTTCGTATCGGCGCAACAAATTTCATAGCTGGGTGAAACAAAGGCGCGTGCAAGAAACACAAGTTACATTCGTCCAAATGCGATTGCAATTTTTTCGAATCATTTGAAAATCTGTAACCAAGGTTATCCAAAACGTTGGAAGAACCACAGACAGAAGAAACGCCATAGTTACCGTGCTTAGTTACCTTCTTTCCCAAAGCAGCCAACACACAAGCAGTAGCAGTAGAAATATTAAAAGTGTTTTTACCATCTCCACCCGTACCACATAAGTCTATGCAATCATCGCCATCTATGTCCACCGGCTGTGCCAACTCGATTAATGCTTCTCTGAATCCAGCTAATTCATCCACACTAATGCTGCGCATTTGAAAGACAGTCATAAAAGACGCCACTTCATAAGGCTTGTACTTTTCTTTCGATATATCCGTCAGCACTTCCTTCGCCTCGTCGAAACTCAAGCGGTTGTGCTCATAAAGATGTGATAGTATTGCCTTCATTTATAGACTTAAAAAGTTCTCAATCATAGTTTTTCCTGTGGGAGTCAATATTGACTCTGGATGAAACTGTACGCCATAAACCTTATGCGCTGCGTGATCAACAGACATAATTTCGCCAGAAGCATCAACAGAGGTGGTCAGCAAATCGTCTACTAAGGAGTCTTTGGAAATAACCCACGAGTGATAACGCCCCACAGCAAAAGACTTTTCTAAACCAGAGAATATTGGAGAGACTTTATCAGTTTGACTCACCTCCGTCTGCACACCGTGAAACACTCGGTCAAGATTCCTAAGGCTTGAGCCGTATACCTCGCCTATGGCTTGCATACCCAGACAAACACCGAGAATTTTTTTAGTCGCGCCATATTGTTCAATCAGTGCTTTAAGTATTCCCGCTTCATCAGGTAAGCCTGGCCCGGGAGACAGAATAATCCATTCGTAGGCATCTACCGCAGACAGTTCTATCGCGTCGTTGCGAAACACATCAATCTTCTGACCCAAAACCTCTTCGACTATTTGAACAAGGTTGTAGGTGAACGAATCGTAGTTATCTAATATCAATACCTTCTTCATGTCAGCTTCTCTGCTTTAAGCAATGCCTTGCGCAAAGCACCTAGTTTATTGTTTACCTCTTCCAATTCCTTTTCCTCATCCGAGTCAATAACGATTCCCGCGCCAGCTTGCCAGTACAAAGTGTTGCCCTTACTCAAAAAACTTCTGATAATTATCGCTTGGTTCAGTCCACCCGAAAGGGAAATCAGCCCTATCGCTCCGCCGTAAAAACTGCGACGATGCGGTTCCAAGGCGTCTATAATTTGCAAGGCACGATACTTAGGCGCGCCGCTTAAAGTTCCTGCCGGAAAAGTATCCGCAAAAACCTGAAAGTCACTGCTGCCATTCGCCACTTTGCCCTTCACCTTCGAAACCAAATGCATTACGTGGCTAAAGCGTTGTATTTCTTTATAAGTATCCACCTCGACGCCAGAGCAGTTTCGACTCAAATCATTTCGAGCCAAATCCACCAGCATAACGTGCTCTGCGTTTTCCTTAGGGTCAGCTTTCAGAGACTCAGCTAGCGCCAAGTCTTTTTCGTTGTCACCCGTTCGTCGCACTGTTCCAGCAATAGGATGTATCTCCGCCTCACCATCTGCAACGATCAGTTGTGCTTCTGGTGATGAGCCAAACAAACGAAAATCGGCATAGTCGAAATAGTACAAGTAAGGGCTCGGATTAACCGAGCGCAGCGTACGATAAACATTAAAGTCATCGCCCGAAAAAGTCTGTTCAAAGCGTTTTGAAACAACCACCTGAAACACATCGCCACGATGACAATGTGCTTTACCCGCAGTAACGTTACTTTTAAAAGCATCGTCCGTAAGCGTAGAGCGAACAGCACCGACCAGCGAAAAACCAAACTGAGAGTTATCCTGTCGAGATAAAAGACGCTGCACTTCATCCAACCTTGACGCTTCATCTACAGGGCAGTTTTCAATAATACGTAGTGTCCCATAGAAATGATCTATGGAAACCACAAAGCGATAAAAGTCATAACGCAATGTAGGAATGCCCAAGGGATCTGACTTCTCCAGTTTTACCGTATCAAAATGCTCAACCGCATCGAAGCAAGTAAAACCGAAAAAGCCATTTGAAGGAAGCGCAACATCACTCTCTACAATCTCAATTTCCGCTATTTCAGCCGCTACAAGCTCATTAATGTTCGCATTTACAGCAACTTCACTTCGTTTATCTAAATGATAAGTTGAAAAAGAATCGCCCCTCACATCAAAACCAGCGATAGGTTCGAAACAAACAAAGGAATGACTGTTTTCCTTACTCGAGTAATCCGAGCTTTCCAGCAAAAGCACCTGACTAAAAAGTTCACGCGCTTTCATAAAGACAGCCACCGGCGTGTGCAGATCTGCTAATAGTTCGAGGCTGTGGGTTTTAATTTTCATTTATCTATTCTAAGCACAAAAAAAACGGCTTGCTGAAGTCAACAAGCCGTCAATATTATATAGAAATACGCGTTCGTTTAGACTTCACTTTGCAGTAAGTCCATCCACCAAATCGTATTTGTATTGTTAAACATTACTTCAAATATAAGGAGCAAATACATCAATTGCAAATCATTCAACTTTTCTAAACAACGATAAGATAATTACTCCCCTCCCTTTCAAGGGAGGGGTTGGGGGTGGGTTTTCGCTATGAATTTATCGTGTGTCAAATGAATGTTATCTATCTGGGCGTGCCCTCAAACCCATCCATATAGTTCGTGTTCCACGAACTATATGGATGGGTTTGAGGTCGGGCTATCCGGTACTCCGCGTTCGCTCCGGTCTCTTTCTTGCGCTGCCAACGCATCTGCTTCTACCGCTAAGGCGGTAAGCAGATACGGGCAGCACAAAAGAGACTGCTCCCTTTGGTCGCATACCTCCTATCCCTCACGCAATATTCTCCTTGAAACCTTAAGCAAAAACATATCTTCGCAGCTCAATCGTCACGCTTGAACCACATAGCCCAATATAAAAGCCTACTCAAAGAGCATAAGTCAACTTATGCTGAACTGAGCAAGCGCTTCAACATATTAAGTACTCTCCGATTACTAGTAGCCCTAGGATTTTTCGTGGCGATGTATTTCTATCTTAAGAATGGCATAAGCTATTGTCTTCCCATTGCAATTGTACTGGTCGTGGTATTCCTTATACTACTTAAGGTACACGGTCAGCTCACGGCAAAAAGAAATCTCAGCGGCGCCAAAGTCGATATCAACGAAAAGGAAATAGACTTTCTGGAAAACAAAGCAATGCCTTTTCCCGACGGAAAAGAGTTTCTAAACACAAGCCATCCATACAGCTACGACTTAGATATTTACGGCGCGCAATCGATGTTTCAATACTTGAACCGAACCGCCACCTTTAAAGGCAAAACCCTACTCGCCAGCTTTCTCGATCATCGCTTGGATAAT
>CAZZIZ010000195.1:4080-6450 GCA_964654535.1 uncultured Chitinophagales bacterium | reverse complement strand
ACAGAACAGAGCGAGCCCCGACAGCCCGACCCCGAACTTGCTGCGCCCGAAGCAACGTTGCTTGCCGCTTGCGGCAGAAGCAAATTGTGAGCAGCAGCAGATGTGAGTGGGGCACGCCCAAAATCTTTATTCTAACGAACGCATTCTAATGTTCATAGCCAACCATCGCGCGTAATGAACATAGCGAGAACCCACCCCCAGCTCCTCCCTTAAAAGGGAGGGGAGTTATTTTATAAAACCCAACATTCAAAGCAAAAAAAAGCCCGAGTCTTGCGACTCGGGCTCTAAAAATTTATGTCATAAAACTTATCTCACAATAAGTCTTGATGTTTGTGTAAATGAACTCGTACTTACCGATACGAAATAAATGCCAGCGCTGAATGCTGAGACATCTAGTGTTACAACATCTTCAGCTTCGTTCTGATCGATTTCTCTTAGCTCCAATATTTTTCCGGTGATATCGAAAAGTTGAATCGTAACTTTTGACGCGAGGTCAGAAGCAAGATTAATGTTTACAAAATCGTCTGCAGGTACCGGGCTGATGCTTGTAATAGAAACACCACAACTTGCTGTCTCAATTCTAGCTAAACTATTGTGGACGTTGTTTTGTCCATTGAAGTCTACTTGATTTATTCTGTAGAAATAATCCGATCCACAAGACACGTCTGTGTCAAGGAAAGTGTAAGTAAGTAAAGAAGTGCTGCTACCCGCCGCATCTACGAAATAAACGGTCTCGAAAGTCTGACCGTCTCGCGAACGTTCTAGCTCGAAAAAGTCGCTATCGATTTCCGAGGAAGTTGTCCAAGTAACAAGCACGTCATCTTCTTGCTGCTCTGCATAAAAGTCTTGAAACTCCGATGGAAGTTTGACGCACTCAATTGGTCCTCCACTTGCTGAGCCACTACATCCTGCTCCATCTGTCGCAGTTACCGTGTAAAGCGCACCGTCTGTGTACTCCACCGAGCTAATGATACCGGCTTGAAGCGTAGTATTTACATCGCCAGAAAGTGTATAGCTCTGAGTATTATCAAAGCCGGGTAAGCCACCTGTAACTATATAATTGATAGTGGTAATCAAGGTCACTTCATCACAGAAGACGTCTGTATCGTCGACAACAATTGGATCAAGGAAAACCGCAGTTCCTCCAGAAGAGATTGTAAAGCAAGCTTCACCAAAGTCAGGCAGACCGTTTCCATTGTCGTCTGTAGAAGCTACAGCAGAAACGTAATATGTAATGTTCGTCTCTCCACCTGCTATATCCGCAAGTGAGAATTCGCATTCGACCCCTTGGGCCACAATATTATCTGGACTTGGTGTCGGATCAGTGTGTAACAAATAAGCGGTTACATCATTAGTTCCTTGGTTCTCAACCGTCGCTTGAACGCAAATTGATTCTCCTGAGCAAGCGTACATAGTGTTTGTATCTACTTCGATAGTGATACAAGGATCTCCAGTGCCTGTATCATCAATAATACCTGCGCAAGAACAATCTGCTTGATAAACATCGTTTATTGTATCAGCGTTACCATCATCACAGGTTGTACCTGGCAATGCCGGACCGCCCATTACGCCTTCGCAATCAGGTACATCACATACGGCGATGTTTAATTCTAAGAAAGAAGTAGGGTTAACCGCAACGCAAGGAGAAAATCCGATTAGGGCTCCAATTGTTTCACTGGTAACGACTCCGAGTACTGCTTCAACAGTTAATGGATCCGGAATTGGAACCGCTGTAATATTCGGAAATAAAGCAACCAACTCTGCAAGGCTTTCTCCTCCTTCTGCACCGATGACTCCGCCGGCGATTGGGTTAAAAGTAACTTGATCTAATTCCATCTGCGTAAATGCTAGTGGTAAAAGCGCGTATTGTCCAGGGGCTGCAGTCGCAAAATCGAATCCGCCTCCTGTTGGATTTACACCGTCAAATTGCCATTCAGTTACGCCAACTATAGGCCACTGCAGAATATTGGTTGGATTCGCTGGGTCTGGTTGTAGCACGAAAAATTCTAAGTTCCCTGCGCCAGGACCTTCAAAGACGGCTGTAACAGGAACAATTTCGTTTACATCGGCAGGAGCACAAACAGCTATCGGAGGAGCTGATCCAATAACTTCCGCCTCGCAATCTGGGCCGGCCATTGTCGGACAATCCGCTTCTGAGAAAATAGTAATTGGAACTGCCGCTTCTGGATTAACGCCAATACAAGGAGAGAAACCTATTAAGGCTCCAATAGTCTCACTGGTTACAACACCAACGACTGCCGAAACAGTCAAGGGATCGGGAATTGGAACTGCAGTAATATTAGGGAAAAGCAATACCAGTTCGTGTAGACTTTCTCCACCTACGGCACCGATTACCCCTCCGGCAATTGG
>CAZZIZ010000195.1:0-3980 GCA_964654535.1 uncultured Chitinophagales bacterium | reverse complement strand
CCATTGGGTCTACACCGTCGAATTGCCATTCGGTCACTCCAACAATAGGCCACTGCAGTACGTTGTCATTGTTTGGATCTTCTTGTAATACGATGTACTCGAGGTTTGCAGTTCCTGTTGCCATTACACCAGATGTAAAGTCAACCACTGTCTGAACGTCGTCGCCAATGCAAAACACGTTTGCCTCGGTTGCGTCCATACCTTCAATTACTACTTCACAGGCGTCTTGTGCCTGCACGAAAAAGGCGCAAAGTAGTAGCGCCGAAATCGATAGTATCAGTTTTTTCATTCTTAAGTTTTTGAAATTCCCTCTAAACAACCCTTAAAATATTAAATTCCCGAATGAAACCACTAACATTCAGCTGATTATATGTTGAGTATCGCGGTTCTTACGCTACCATAGCGATCGAGAAGAATTGAGGCCTTTTCTTCAGAAACACCTGTTTGTTCAACTATCATACGTATTCCGCGTTCAACCAGCTTGTTATTGGTCAATTGCATATCGACCATCTTGTTGTCCTTAACTCGCCCTAGCTTAATCATAGCGGTGGTGCTGATCATATTAAGCACTAGCTTTTGAGCTGTTCCGCTTTTCATTCGCGTGCTACCCGTCACGAATTCCGGCCCAACTTTTACGACTATAGGAAAGTCGGAATGGGCGGTAACTGGTGAATCTGGGTTACAAGTGATGCAGGCCGTGGCAATGCCTCTTTCCTGAAGTGATTCTAAAGCTCCAACAACGTAAGGCGTTGTTCCAGAGGCTGCTATGCCCAAGACCAAATCTTTTGTCGAGACTTTGTGTGCGGCTAGATCCTCTATTCCTTGTTCCGTATCATCTTCAGCAAACTCTTGAGCTTTTCGAATGGCTTTGTCTCCACCAGCGATTATTCCAATGATGAGATTGTGATCTACTCCGAAGGTCGGCGGGCATTCTGAAGCATCAAGAATTCCTAAGCGTCCGCTAGTACCGCTACCGATGTAAAACAAACGGCCTCCGGCAAGCATTTTATCTACCAGAGAATTAACTAAGTTTTCTATTTGAGGCATTGCGCGCTCGACAGAATGGGCGACGCTTTGATCTTCTTGGTTTATGAGTCGAAGAAGTTCTTTGGTACTCTTTTTTTCTAAATGACGATGGGCAGAATCTTGCTCAGTGATTCTTTGCACCCCTTATAGATTTAAGTCTTTCAAAATATCGTGTCCCAACTTGTCTCTTTTGGTTTCAAGATAGGTCTTGTTGTGTTCATTGGGCTTAATTTCTATCGGCACGTTTTCAACGATTTCCATATCGTAACCAATCAACCCGATGCGTTTCTTCGGGTTATTGGTTAGGAGGCGAATTTTTCTTACTTCTAGATCGCGCAATATTTGCGCGCCAATTCCGTAGTCACGTTGGTCTTTTTGAAAGCCTAGTTCTAAGTTGGCTTCTACAGTATCTCGTCCCTCTTCTTGAAGTTTGTAAGCTTTTAGTTTGTTGAGCAAACCTATTCCTCTTCCCTCTTGATTCATGTAAAGGATAATGCCTTTGCCTTCTGCTTCAATTTGCTCCATAGCTTTGTGCAATTGATCCCCGCAATCGCAACGCAATGATCCTAAAATATCGCCGGTGACACATGATGAATGTACCCTGCAAAGAATAGGTTCGTCGACCGTCCAGCTTCCTTTGACTAGGGCCATATGAGTTTCCCCTGTTGTTATTTGCGTAAAGGCTATCAAGTCAAAATCACCAAAACGCGTGGGCATCTTCACGCTAACCTCTCGTTTTATCAGGCGCTCTTTTCCGATTCGGTATTTAATCAAATCTTGAATAGAGATGATTTTCATTCCGAATTTTTCAGCAACTACCAATAGTTCAGGAAGACGAGCCATCGTTCCGTCTTCATTCATAATTTCAACCAAGACACCCGCCGGTTTCAATCCTGCCAATCTTGCAAGATCAATAGTCGCTTCAGTATGGCCTGCTCTATGCAGCACTCCACCCTTCTTTGCACGCAAAGGAAAGATGTGACCTGGTCGACCAAGGTCTTCTGGTTTGGTATTTGGATCGGTTAAAGATCGTATCGTTTTAGCACGATCGCTGGTAGAAATTCCTGTAGTACAACCCTGACCAATTAGATCAATTGAAACCGTAAATGGCGTAGCGTGTAAAGCGGTATTGTTGTTGACCATAAGTGGTAAACCCAATTCATCGCATCTGGATTCTAAAACTGGAGCGCATATTAGACCTCGCCCATTGGTAGCCATAAAGTTGACTATCTCAGGAGTAATGGTTTCCGCCGCACAAATAAAGTCGCCTTCATTCTCACGATCTTCATCGTCTACAACGATTACAATCTTCCCTGCTTTGATATCCTCAATAGCATCTTCAATTTTATCTAACTGGCTCATATGAAATTAGGATTGAAGTGCTAAATTAAGCAATCTGTTTTCGAGTAGCTGATTAAAATGCTCCCATCGATAGTTCTTTAGAACGTAATCATGGCCTTTCTGAGACAAGCTTAACGTTTGTGCTTCATTTTTTCGAAGCGAATCGATGGCATCAACAAAAGCCTGCACATCCTTGCATTGCAACATTTCGTTATTTGATGCCTTTAATGCCTGATTAGCCAGTGGTGTTGACAGCGTAGGTAATGACATCGCCATTGATTCCAACAACTTGTTTTGTAGACCTGAACCGCTAAAAAGAGGCGCAACGAAATACTTCGATTTCCTTAAATATGGTTTCAAATCGGGGACCCTGCCTGTGACTTCCACTTGGTCAGACTGTAGAGCCAATACTTCACTACTGGGAGAAGTCCCGGCTATGCAAACCTTTGGCGACCAATCAGCGCTATTCAGTTGGGGTAAAAGCTCATTGACCAAAAACAAGGCTGCTTGAACATTGGGATGGTAAGACATATTTCCCGTGAAAATCAAGTCATAATCGAAACGGCGATTTTCATAAGCTTCCTCAAAAAACGAATCGTCGACGCCGTTGGGAATAATATCTACTGCATCGCTATTTAAGACTGTTGCATCGGCAGCGGCAATAAAACAAGAACCGCTTACTTTTTTAAGCAGTCCCAATTCATAGCGCTTTACTCTTTCGGCTTCAGTCGAGAATATGGATTTCTTGATTCCACTGTAAAAAGGCAGTCGCCTGGTCATATTGGTGGAGAAGGCATCCATATAATCGAGGTAAAAACTACAGTCCATTTCAAAAGGAATGTTCTCCCCCATTCTTATTAATTGAAAGTAACAGACTTCGATTCTATTTTCTTTGATGCACTGCTCAATTTGCTTTTTTGCTTCAGCGCTTTTGAAGTACGCAACTTGATAGGGCAGTTTGCTTATTGCGGCTTTTGCAACATTGCTTCTAGATTGCCAGGCAGAGAGCGCAACAACTTTTAGCGACTTACATTTTTTTTCAACCTCTTTCCGATCGGCATCGCTGACCGATTCTTCAGATATACAGACCAGATGTAGCTCGTGCTTTTGGCCCAAATATTTTAGCTGATGGAAGGCGCGCAACTTATCCCCCTTATCGAGAGGATACGGAAAACGCGACAAAGCCATCAATATTCTCATACCAGTTGACGATAGAAGGATTCAAACTCTTTTATGAGGGAAGTCCAGTTATAGTTTTCTTTTACAAAAGCCTTTGCACGCTGACCAATAGCAATAGCACCTTTGGAATCATTCATTAGGCGAATCAATTCACTTGCGAAGACTTCTGGCTCTGCAATGATTATCTCTTCACCATGTCTAGCATCAATTCCTTCCGCTCCTATAGGTGTGCTTACTACACATTTCCCTGCGG
Source organism: uncultured Chitinophagales bacterium (assembly GCA_964654535.1). Taxonomy (GTDB): domain Bacteria; phylum Bacteroidota; class Bacteroidia; order Chitinophagales; family UBA2359; genus CAZZIZ01. The sequence goes on along the minus strand of CAZZIZ010000195.1, from coordinate 181 downwards.
CCATTCCTTCTATTATTTTAATCCGCATTCCAGAACCGGATAGCAAGGGCACCAACATAATCGAATATGCATTCATAAAGTCTTGAGCACTATCAACCATTCCGTGAATGGTAACGCCATCCTTGTTCAATTCTAGAATCCGCTTCGGTGGGTTTTTTCCAGCTATATGCAAGGTCGCATT
>CAZZIZ010000194.1:0-6470 GCA_964654535.1 uncultured Chitinophagales bacterium | reverse complement strand
CGAAATGACAGGAGTGCTTGCGTGAGGGATAGAGGGGTTTGTGAAGCTCCTGTTGTGGGGTTCAAGAAATGAGCTTACCACCTTAGTGGTAGAAGCGATTTTTGAACAACACAGAACAGAGCGACCCCCGAAAGCCCGACCCCGAACTTTTGCGCCCGTAGCAATATTGCTTGCCGCTTCGCGGCAGAAGCAAATTGCGAGGAAGCATAAAAGTGAGCGGGGCACGCCCAAAGAAAGAAACTATAACCGCTATTACTTTTGCTCTTACTCGATAATTACCTTGACGTAATTTGCCTCACCGTCCACTGTGCTTTCAAGTAAGTAAATTCCTGGCGCAATGTTTCCTTTGTGAAAGTCGTACTTGGAGGAGTACGTTTGGTCGGTCCACAGAACCTTTCCATATAAGTCGATGAGACGAATGCTCGCGACTTTGCCTTCAACTAATGCAGCTAAACTCAGGGTGGAAATATTCCTAACTGGGTTAGGGTAAATGTTCATTGCTTCAAACGAATTGTTCGAATCTATACTAGATGTTATGTCATCGTCCTCTCCGACTTCGAACGCGGTAGAAGTTTCACAGCCCAATGCATCGGTTGCGATAAATTCGTAAGTCCCTGCCGCTAGTGCGCCTGGGTCAACAGTAATACCAGTTATTGTTTCAATGGTTTCATACGTATATGGACCTTCACCACCACTAGCAACAATCTGAACACTGCCGTCGGAACAACCTGAACATGTGGCATCGCTAACAACTGAGTTAGACATTACCAGCTCATCTGGAAAATCAAACCCAGTGCTGGCCGAAGAAGCGCAGTTATTGGCGTCGATAACCGGTATATGCAAGATTCCTGGACAAATGCCTGTGGCGCTCAAACCGTCACTTGCAACAATGGCTTCAGCGGGCCATTGAAAATTGTATGGCGGAGTTCCCCCTTCTATAGTCAGTGAAACGGTGCCATCGCAGGAACCACTGCAGGTTACGTCAGTGGGCTCTGTAAAGAAAGCAATGAGGATTTCTGGTTCCAAAATGTCGAATTGTTGAGTTATGGAACTAGATTCTTCTCCGAGATCAGTGACCACAACCGTATGGCTTCCAGGGGCTAATCCCGTTTCTGTCGTTCCAATATTTCCGGATTCCCATAATATTTCAAAAGGTCCTGTTCCTCCGGCAATCGAAAGATTCGCTGTACCATTAAAAGAACCATTGCATAAAACATCCGTAGTGTTAACTTGAATTTCCAATGTCGCTGTTTCACTTATTTCTGCGTTTGATATTCCAATTTCGAAAGTGTTAGAAATCGTGCAGCCGTTAGCATCTGTTATCTGAACTTCATAGGTGCCTGCGGCAAGTGCAGTAGTCCCTGCGGCAAGTGCAGTTGGATCAGAGGTGATACCTGAACTAGTTTCAACGTACGAATAAGAGTATGGCGCTTCACCACCGCTCGCAGAAATTACAAGACTTCCATTAGAACAACCGGTGCAAGTCGCATCGGTTGTGCCGAAATTCGAGATAATAAGCTCATCTGGTTCTAATATCTCGTATGGAATATCAAGCGTACATAGATTCGCATCAGTTACTTGTAAAGTGTACATTCCAGCGGCAAGAGCATTTTGGTCTGCACCGTAGTTTTCTTGGTAAGGAGGCGTTCCACCTGTAACATTCACTACCGCGGTACCATCATTAAGTCCGAAACAAGTAACATCTGTAGTTGAAACAGAACCGGTGAGTTCCAAAGGTTCATATATTTCAAAATCTACGGAAGCGATACATCCGTTTGCGTCGGTGACTACAACAGAGTAGGTTCCTGCGACTGAAACAATTAGGGATGCTCCCGATAAAGACCCCGAATCAATTTGGCTATTTCCATCAGACCATACATAAGTAAAAGGTGGTGTTCCACCCGAGACATTTACCACTGCAATTCCATCTTGAGCACCGGAACAACTTGTATCTGTGGCGATTATAGTCGCGCTCATAGTACTTGTACTTCCGTCAACAGTGACTAAAGTTTGCGAAGCGCAACCAAGTTCATCGACAACTTCAACGGTATATGTTCCCGGTGCTAAATCAGTGGCGTTAGGAACGGTCTGGCCATCACTCCACAAATATGTATAGTCGCCGCCGTTTCCTCCAGTAGCCTGTACGCTTACTGACCCATCGTTTCCTGCGCAAGTAGCATCAGTAACACTCAGAGTAGATAAAACAATTGGCTCTGGAATATCTAAAAACATATTGTTTGAAGCGCTGCAATCATTGGCATCGCTTACCGAAACCATTAGTGGCCCAGGACATAAACCGGTAGCACTAAGACCGTCATTAGAAACAATACTACCATCTGGCCATTGAATTGAATAAGGAGGAGTTCCTCCTACTATTTCAAGGATTACTGAGCCATCGCAAAAATCAGCACACGTTGGATTACTGTTATTTACAAAGTAAGCAACCAAAACATCTGGTTCTTCAATAGTAGCTTGCTGGAAAAAGACTTGATTGTTACTTAGATCATTAATCTGTACAGCATGATTGCCTGGGCCCAAACCAGTTTCTGTCCATCCAGTGTTTCCACTATTTAGCCATAGCATCTCAAATGGCCCAATCCCATCAGTAATACTCACGGTTGCAGTTCCATTGCCCAGGCCATTACAGGTAACGTCAGTAGTAATAAGATGATTAAATATTTGCGCTGAACACTTCGTTTCAGCAAGTAGCAAAGCAAAACAAGAGAAAAACAAAAATAGAGACCTAGAAAAAATTTGTCCGTGAGGTTTGGTAGAATTGAATCGCATAGAGGGTTTTAATCGGTGAGGAAGAAGGAGAACCATTTAACTATAGAAAACCAAAATCAAACTCAGGCTTAGATTCAATTTTTCTACGATTAACGATTATACATATGCGTGGCAATAACAATACCATAGCCCATTAAATGGCCCAATTATCTAATGCGAAGCGAATTAGCGTCACGTCATAACGTGCCGATCAAGCAACAACAAAAAAGCCCGAACCAACTATGGCTCGAGCTTCGATTATACTTTTACACAAAGCATCAAAGATGCTCATATCAAATAGACCCGTTAGCGTTTATTCTGCTGCTTGGCCCAGTTATCTTTTAGCGTAACCGTTCTATTGAACACCGGCTTACCAGGCTTCGTATCAGGATCGCTGGTAAAGTAACCCAAGCGAATAAACTGAAAGTGCGCACCCGACTCAACGTCCTTAAGGCTAGGCTCTAGTTTAGCAGTAGTGACCTTAAGCGAATCAGGATTGATAAAATCAGTAAAGGGCTTCTCTTTATCGCCGTCGGGATTTTCGACATTGAACAAGCGGTCATACAAACGTACCTCGCCATCTACTGCGTGCTCCGCCGAGACCCAGTGCAAAGTCCCCTTGGACTTTATTCCACTCTCGTCGGAACCACTCTTGGTGTTATCATAATAAGTGCAGTGCACTTCAGTAACATTTCCGTCCGCGTCTTTTTTGGCTTCCACACAGTGAACTATGTAGGCACTCTTCAAACGCACATCTCTTCCCGGACTTAGTCGGTAGTACTTACGAGGCGCATCTTCCATAAAGTCACCACGTTCTATATATAACTCTCGTGAGAACGGCAGTTCTCTAGTTCCCGAATTTGGATCTTCCGGATTGTTAATCGTAGTAAGCATTTCGGTCTGTCCTTCTGGGTAATTGGTAATCACCAGTTTTATAGGATCCAAAACCGCCATAACACGATTAGCAACTTTGTTCAGGTCTTGACGCACGCTAAATTCTAAGAGTCCAACATCGATAACGTTTTCTCGCTTAGCCACTCCTACCCTTTTAGCAAACTCACGTATAGACGCAGGAGTATAGCCCGCGCGACGCAAACCAGAAACGGTAGGCATACGTGGATCGTCCCATCCACTTACGTGACCAGCCTCCACTAGTTGCAACAACTTTCGCTTGCTGGTAATGGTATAGTTTAAATTCAATCGCGCAAACTCTATTTGCTGCGGATGAAAAATTTCCAACTCCTCAATGAGCCAGTCGTACAAAGGACGATGCACCTCAAACTCCAACGTACATATAGAATGCGTAATGCCCTCAAAGGAATCGGAAAGACCGTGCGCAAAATCGTACATCGGATAAATACACCAGTCGTCACCAGTTCTGTGGTGATGCGCTTTCAAGATTCTGTAAATGACCGGATCGCGTAAATGCATATTAGGCGAGGTCATATCTATTTTCGCACGCAAGACGCGCGAACCTTCATCGTGCTTGCCCGCCTTCATTTCTTCAAACAAAGTCAGGTTCTCCTCCACCGTTCTTTCGCGAAAAGGACTCTCTTCTCCCGGTTCGGTTGGCACACCGCGCATTCGGCGCATCTCTTCTTGACTGCTATCGTCTACATATGCCTTTCCCTTCTTAATCAACTCTACCGCACAATCGTACAAGCGCGGAAAATAATCGGAAGCAAAAAAGAGTCTGTCCTCCCAATCGTAGCCCAACCATTTAATGTCTTCCTTAATCGCTACTACGTAAGCCTCATCTTCCTTTACTGGGTTGGTATCGTCGAAACGCAAATTGGTCAGACCATTATAGTCTGCGGCGAGTCCAAAATTTAGACAGATAGATTTGGCGTGTCCTATATGTAGGTAACCATTCGGTTCCGGCGGAAAACGCGTATGCACTCGTCCGTCGTTTTTAACCGCTGCGATGTCTTTTTCAACAATTTGCTCTATAAAATTGAGCGATTTCTTGTCTTCTTTCGATTCCATGTTGGACTTAAACTAGACTCAAACTATTCGCCGCGAAGTTAATAAAATCAGTTCAAGCAGCCCCAATTAGACCAATTAGTCACGACATAGCGAGCCCATTCTTGTTTTGGCAAACAACTTGATTCTATAGGAATAGCAATCAAAGCCCTTATACACCCTTACAATGAAAAAGCTTTTAACAATTCTCTTTATCTGTATCAGCACTTTAGGTGTGCAAGCACAAGACTGGAACATAGGTATCCACGTCGGTGGTGCAAATTACAGTGGTGACCTCAGCCAATCTTTCATTCACTTCAATGAAACCAATTTAGCAGGTGGCCTCTTTATCAAGAACCAATTCAATGATGCATTTGCATATCGTCTTCGGTATACCTATGGTCACGTTTCTGGCGCAGATACCAATGCCGATTCAACGGTAGATGGTTTGGCTCGCCAAATGAGAAACCTAAGCTTCAGAGCTAGAATCTCAGAAATTGCGCTGACACTAGAATACAATGTATTCACGACCTACATCAAGCAGTATCCATTGAACGTTTACGTATTTGGAGGCGTCGGTTTATTAGACTTCAAACCGCAAGCCGAATTCAACGGAACTTTCCACGACCTACAGCCTCTGGGAACAGAAGGTCAAGGTGTAGATGGGAACTCAGATTTCTACAAACAAAAAACGATAACCTTTCCAGTTGGATTTGGTATTCAGTGGGCACCAAATGCAAACTGGACGATTGGTATCGATAGCGGATTACGTTTCACCAATACCGATTTCCTCGACGACGTGAGCGGATTCTATGCTGATAACACCTTGCTTATGAATGAAGGCGGTGTACTAGCCGCGCACCTAGCTGATCGCAGTGGTGAGTCAGGTTTCACAAACATTCCTGATAACACCGGTCAACAAAGAGGTGACGATCGCGCTAGAGATCTATACCTCACCAGCGGAATAACCATTGGCTACAACTTCGGTTTTTCCGGAGGTTCAAAAGTTGGTTGTCCAAACATGATATTTTAACTGACCCCCAATTACAAATATTAAAGGTCTGAGCTTTTTGTTCAGGCCTTTTTTGTTTTTAGAACTTTTGTTTTTGAGTACTAAATTGGGCGTGTCCCTTCTTGCTACGCAAAGGGTCGGGCTGTCGGCAGTCGCTCTGTTCTGCCTCAGGCAAAAAGTTCATCTAGCTCCAAGGAGCTAAGAACTGCTCTTGCCTTCATCAACAGGAGCTTCAACAATGCCTCTATCCCTCACGCGAAATATATTTTCGTCATTTCGACAAAATAAAAGAGCGATCTCTTTTTTAAAGATTAATGACAAGCCTTCTCACATTGCCGCGTAGCGGTAAAATAATAATAGAAAAAACACATACACCTACATCTCGCTCTGTAGGGGTGAAATATTTTCGCGCGAATACATATGTCACTCCTACGAAGCTTAGGATCGCTTCGTTTTTTTGCTATTAACATATCGCCCCGAAGGAGCGATTTCATCCTCAGCGATTTCTTAGTCGAGAACCTTTAAGTCATTTGACTAGTAGCCTATTGATATAAACAAAGAAATTTTGTCATAGGTACCAACGGGAGAAATCTTACGTTGTGTTCGTCACATTATGTAAATCTCTCGGATGAGCATATCGTAAGATTTCTCACTCCGTTCGAAATGACAAAGAGGGAAATGACAAAGAAGAAAATGAAAATGAGGGCCCTGAGTTCTAATAAATAACAAT
>CAZZIZ010000193.1:0-6475 GCA_964654535.1 uncultured Chitinophagales bacterium | reverse complement strand
AACAGCAGATTGCCATAGTTGCCGTTGGGATGCGATACGCCGTCTTCTGCGCTCAAACCGTGGTGGGCGAAATGCGTGGCAGGAGTTGAAATGGTTCTTTCAAGCAACCAAGCGAGTGGATGCAAAATCTTATAACGATACAAAAAACGATCCCAGCGGGTTTCGCTGTGCGCCAATAAAATGACGACCAGCTTAACTGGCAAGTAAATCAAATACACATAGCCCATACCCAAAAAAACCAGAATAGCCGAAAACCAAATCCCGGGCATCAAAGCGTAGTAGAGCATTGCATTGCGGTAAGTCACCAAAACGCCCATTTCTTCAATAACGTGGTGCGGTCGGTGGAGTTTCCACATCAGTTTACTCGAATGTGAAAGCCGATGCCACCAGTACTGCATCATATCATCAAGAACTAAGAAGGCGAGAATTTGCCAGCCCAGCGCGAGGTGTAAGAGGCTGTCTTCGTAAGCGGAAAAGAAGCCGCCCATAAAAAATAGGACTATGAAAAAGATCGCGGGTTGAATTAAGGTTGGCAATGTGATCAAGCTAATCAGCTCAATTCCAAAATCATCTTTGCTTCGATCGTCTTCGAAGTAGAGTCCGCCGAGCGCTTCAAAAATTCCGAGGACTAGTAATACCAGTCCAGGAATAAGTTTGCTTAAAATTTCTGCGCCGAGCATTCTAAAAAATCACCTAACCACAAACCGCCCCATCTCAACTCTACCGTCTACCACTAAGCGCAAGAAATAAGTCCCCGCTTGCAAATCAGAAACATAAACCTCATCAACAGAACTGAAAACCGAACGCATACTCCCCAGCATATCTATAACTTGCACGGAAGAAACCTCCCCATTGAGCCCATCAATACGTAAATAATCCGAAGTAGGATTGGGAAAAACGTTCCAAGAAACTTCGGTTGTAACATCCTCCACCCCACTCGCAATCAAGGCAGCCAAAATAGCATCGTAGCAATCAATCTTTCCCTGTCCCCAGAGGACATCACCTTCGGTAGGAATCTCATCTGTAAAGTCATCTTCGCGAGCAGTGGTCATAATTATCTCCTTTATCTGCGCGGGAGAAATGTAGGGATTGACTTCCCAGAGTATGGCGGCAATGCCGGCCACTACGGGCGAAGACATCGAGGTTCCACTCAATGGTGCAAAAGGATATTCGCGGTCTTCGAAAGCGACCGATTCTGTTTGACTAAAGTTGGCGTCGGTAAAAGAGGAAATAGAAGAAATGACATTCACGCCGGGGGCGGCTATGTCTGGTTTCATTGTTTCGTCTACGCGCGGGCCGATGCTCGTGAAGGGGGCAGGCGTTCCACCTTGCAAAATTCCTGCATTGTTTTCCCATTGTGCGCGGTAAGCCGCTACAGCAATCACAGAATTTGTACAGGCTGGTGCTCCGATGCCGTATTCTCTATCACCTCCAAAGTAACCCAGGTTAAAACTTCCTATAAAAGGCAAACCCCAATTGCCCACCCGGTCGTAGCGAAAAGCTACGTTCCAGAAGTGCATGGTCGTTTCTTCGGCGGTCGCTTTTAGTACCACATAATAAGGGCCGTCAGGACGCAGGGCTTCAAAGTGCATTGAGTGCTTTTCGTTGTCCGAAAAGGAAATCGAATAAGTAAAACTCCCTCCGTCAAAGTCAACCGTACTCATCGTCATATCCGTTTGATCCGAAGCCCACCAAGGACTTTCGTAAAGCAAAGAGTCGTTAGACGTGCTGTGAATATTAAATCCAGCCCTAAAAGCTTTTCCTTCTTCCACGCCCCAGGCAATAATTTCTTGCCCGACCCATTCTGGAATATTGACACTAGCGCCAAATGCAATGCGCGAATAAATACTATCCGCAGCGAAATCTTTTTTAATGTGAAAGTTCTCATCGCCATTGTTGCCGGCGGAACTTACAAAGAGCACGCCGAGCTCAGAATAATTATCAATCGCCTGACTCAACAAGGAAGTACCGTCCAGCTCTCCGGTCCAGTACAAACCCCAACTCATATTTACCACCAAGCGCTTGTCTTCTTGCAAGGACTTTTGATACATCCACTCCCAAGCATCCAGGACCGCACCCTCGTCGGCCAAGAAAGTGGCGAACAAAAATTGCGCATCAATGGCCATCCCTTTATGTTCTGTGCCAGCGCCACTGCCGCCCGCAATACCCGCAACGTGTGTACCGTGCGTGGAGTAGGAATAAATGTTGGACGTATCGGAGCCAGCGAGCATCAACTCTTCTGGCGTATCAAATTCGGTTCCGTAGAAAAAGCCTTCGGGAAACAAGTCCGCGTTGGGATTATCGCTGTCGTTTCTAAACTGATCCCAAGCGGCCAAGATGCGCGTTTCTTCTAAGTCGCGATCAAAGAACATAGGCGAGCTGTAATCGAATCCCCAATCGGTTACGCCGATTAAAACATCTTTACCGGTGTAAGGCTGCGGCATAAACAAGCCCTGGTGTGCACGGTCGGCGCGCACATCGCTGAGTACCTGACTTAAGTCGGGCGACATTTTACCTGAGAGTTGCAGTTTCTTTAAACCCGGGATACTCTTTATATGCATCAATTCACTGAGCGGATATTTTATGCTGACAATATTCCCAACCCGCGATCCGACGCGTATACCCAGCGCGCGTAGATCAGATTCGCTGAAGTCGCTGTCTGCTTCCGCGATGAAAGACAAACAATGCACTCCTTGAAACTTATGTATAGGATAAGTTTTTTCGAGCTCCGCCGTTACTCGTCCCTGACTTTGCTTTAAGGCAATGTGAATTCTGTTCAGCGCCAGTCGATCGTGATTGGAAATCTCGACATAGCTATCATTTGGAAACAAGCCGAAAAGGAGAACGAGTAAAAACTTCATAATCCCAATATACAATGTTTCTCTTTTTTAGAATGCCGCGTGAGGGATAGTAGGGATGCGACCGCAGGGAGCAGTCTCTTTTGTTGAGCCAGTAAAGACTTACCGCCTTAGCGGTAGAAGGATTTACTTTGGCGAAACAAGAAAGAGACCGAAGCGAAGCGGAGTACCGGATAGCCCGACCCTACTTCTTTTGCGCAGCAAGATTGAAGTAGGGGCACGCCCAAAACAAATCACGCTTCGGAAATCACTTCAAAACCCTTATAACTCCCCGTAATCGCCAACCCTACAACTGTTTTTACTTTACCAGAACGCTTGAGTTTTCTAGCGGTCTCATTGAGCGTTGCACCAGAGCCCACTGCATCGTCAATGAGCAAAACCCGACTATAGCTTTTACTCAAGACGGGCAACAAGGAAGCATCTGCATTGGCAATACGATCTTCAATCTTATTCAATGCTTTCTGCGGAACCCTTATCTCTCCACTTACTTTTTCTACTTTAATCAACGGTTCCTTTATAGGCAAAGTAGCTTCGAGGTAATTCATAAACTGAAATTGCCGCTGAATAGTAGGCGGGATAAAGCCCACGGCATTTATTTTATGCTTTTTCAGTACTTCCTTCAATGGTTTAAGCATTTGTGCGATTATTCTATCAGACAACTGACGGCTCTGAGTTTGTTTCGCAAAATGAATGAGCTTACCTAGAACTGTTTTACCAAATCGCTCAATGGCATAAAAGTCTATATAGTAGACTTCATCCAACTCGATCGAACTAAATCCAGCAGTGTTCTGTAATTTTTTCAATCCAGAAATAAGTCCAATCTGATTTCGATAAGCTTCATACTTTTCATTTGTTTTCACGTACTCGGCAAAAGTCTTCCGCAGAGGCTGTTTTCTTTTTTCACACCAATATTGAAATGCATCCAAACCAGTAAGCAACTCACCGACTGGACTGACCTCGATAAATTTGCGTTCTAGAAAATGTGATTCTTCGGCGGACCAGTCATCAGGCAAAGATTCTGAAACCTTTTTTTGAGCCAAGCGGTAATACACTTTTGGTGCTTTGCCCAGTTTAATGAGCAAGCCCTCTTCCAAGAGCTTTTTGACCACCCGATGCAATAATTGTCTCGATACACCCAGGCGCTGACTGATTTCCTTAACAGACATATCTGCCTGATTTTCAAGAAGTTTTATCAGTCTATCACGGGTTTTCATTCCAAAAAGTTTACAGTTTACAGTTTACTGTAAACTGTAAACAATAAATGTAACAAATCTGGTTCCAGAATCCTGTAGAAAGCTTGATATTTTAGATGCAAAACACCAGCTATGTATGTGCAGGTGTGAATTGTGAAGGGCCGCTCAGCTAAGACTCTTATTAAACTCCTCCAAACTAAAGGTCTCGCCAATCTTTATGCGCCCCTTTTCATCTTTGGTCAATCGACCGCACTCAATCGTCGGATCGTGCTCGAAAAAGAAAGTAAAATTCTCGGCGTGTGCCTTTGGCAGGTAGTCCAACTTTTCTTGCAGCGTTACCATCGGGCGAATATCGTAACCCATAATGTAAGGCAGTGGTACGTGATGTGGCGAGGGAAAAAGGTCCGCGCAATAAACCAAGGTCTGCTCCCCTACTTTAATGTGCGGAATCATCATCGCCTCGGTATGGCCGTAACTGAACTTACAAGAAACGCCGGGCATTATCTCTTCCCACTCTTCGACAAATTTCATAAGACCAGCTTCTTCAAGCGGAATAAAATTCTCTTTTAAAAACGAAGCGCGCTCCCGTGCGTTCGGATTACTGGCCCAGTCCCAGTGCTTGCGATTGCTGTAGTAAGTTGCGTTCGGAAAAGCGGGCGTCAAAGTTCCGTCGGCACTTTTATGCACCGCGCCACCCACGTGATCAAAATGTAAATGCGTCAACAAGACATCCGTAATCTCGCCCGGCGCAACACCCAACGCTGCCAGAGATTTCTGCAACGTATGCGGCCCCGCCAAATAGTAATGACTAAAAAACTTTTCCGATTGCTTGTCGCCAATTCCGCAGTCGATCAGCATTTTGCGATCGCCGCTTTCTACTAGTAAACAACGCATCGCCCAAGTACAGAGATTTTTCTCGTCAGCTGGGTTTAGTTTCGACCACAAGACCTTGGGCACCACGCCAAACATAGCGCCACCATCGAGTTTGAACAACTCGGTATTTACTACACTGAGTTTCATTACTTAAAACCGACCCCGCTTTTTGGTTTGCCCTGTTCTTTTAAGTGCACCATTTTAATCGCCGTTATCGCAGCTTCCACACCTTTGTTTCCGTGCTTTCCACCCGCGCGATCTACGGCTTGCTCGTGTGTCATTGGCGTGAGCAATCCGAATACCACCGGACGTTTGTAAAACAAACCCAGCTGCATCAGCGCGCCAGAAACCGAGCGGTTTATGTACTCGTCGTGTTTGGTTTCGCCAGTTATAACGCAACCCAAATTGATTACCGCATCGGGCGAATGCTGCTCAAACATACATTGCGAACCAAAAGGCAGCTCGTATGCGCCGGGCACGTGCGCCACATTTATGTTTTCCGGTTTCACCCCGTGCTCCTCCAGCGTATCCGCCGCGCCTTTCAACAACTCGAAGGTTATGTCGCTGTTATAGTCCGCCACTACGATACCGATTTTCATATGATCCGCCTTGGGAATTTCCTCCGCATTGTAGTCGGAGAGATTTTTTAATGAAGTTGCCATTTATTTTTTCCTACGTTTTTGCTAAGGTACTTATTGTGAAGGGTATTTTTGATAGACTCCCATCCTTCTTGAGGGAGGGGCCGGGGGAGGATTTGATTTGAGAATGAAATAGAGTTTTGAATAATGGGCGTGCCCGCAAATCTCCCTGTCCGACTTGTTGGTCAGGGGACCAACAAGGGACAGGGAGATTTGCGGTCGGGCTTTCGGGGCTCGCTCTGTTCTGTTTTCTTCACGCAAAACACCTCTAGCTCTGCGAGCTAAGTGTTTGTGTTCGAAAACAACAGGAGCTTAGACAAACCCCTCTATCCCTCACGCGTCTTCCAATCGAAACACTTAAAAGTCATTTCGAGCTTGTCGAGAAATCCTGCGGTCTCAAGGCGAGCGTAGCGATGCAACGGAGAGGAAACAACAAAAACGCATGTTTCTTTCGTATCTCGCTTCGCTCGCTTTTATGTTCTAGTTGGGAAGGATTCCTCGCTACTTGTCTCTGCCTTCGGCACAGAGACAGGACTCAGAATGACATGCTCTTTTTATGTGTATTGTTGGTCTGCGACCAACAACACACATAAATCAAGTAAATCCTACAATCCTGAAAATCCTGATTCAGACAAAAGGGCAATGGACGTTAAGTCTATCGCACCCGTGGAACGTGGGGACACGAACCTCTAAACGAAAGTTTAAAACGAAAGAACCTATCCTGACAATCTCGAAAATCATGATTCCTATCCTGGGCATCCCGAAAATCCTGAAAATCATGATTCATCCTGGGCATCCCGAAAATCATGAAAAGCATGATCAAAAAAGACCGCATCTTAAAAAAGATGCGGTCTCTCGTAATTTCGTTTTATGCTAATGCAAACTACATACTAGCAGCTGCGCGCTGAATGTA
>CAZZIZ010000192.1:232-6487 GCA_964654535.1 uncultured Chitinophagales bacterium | reverse complement strand
CCATTAAAACGGACGTAACCCATTCGGGAGCCCAGCCCGGTTTATTTTTCTGATAGAACTTTTGTTTATCGATACCGTCTGGCCAACGCACTTGAGACAATGGTCGATTGTAAACGAAGGGAAGCATACGCGGCACAACCGCTAAGTAGTATTGAATGATCTCTGCCTTGATAATGCCCTCACTAGGATAAAGTACCTTTTGCAAATTGCTAAGCTTGACCGAACGCTCTCCTACTTTTACCTGAACATATTTTGACACTGTGTAAAGATAATATGTCTTGCAGAAGTGACCTCTATTAAATAAACCGACTCAAACCCCTTAGGGGCTTTAAATTGACAAATCAAAATATCCTTCGGTCTCCCAAAACTCAATAAATACCTACCTTAGCTAAACCTTATGAAACACAACGCGTACCTTTTTCGATCACTTGTCATTGGCTTATTTTGTTTTTTCTCTTTTGCGCAAAGTTCAGCGCAAAACACGGTCGGTCTTTTATCCTACGAGCCTTCTGCGAGTTTTGATGGATTCAACTTGATCTACCCACACAACCAATCCAGTGTATTCTTATTAGACAACTGCGGCGAAATTGTACACACTTGGCCAGATGCAGATGACCAACGTCCGGGAAATACAGCCTATATATTACCGAACGGAAATTTAATCCGTTGTAAACGTCCAGCGTCAATAGCAGGAGATGCAATATGGGCTGGTGGTGGCGGTGCTACTGTTGAAATGCTCGATTGGGATAACAATCTTATATGGGCCTACACCTTGAATAACGAATTCGAAAGATTACATCACGACATTGCACTAGTCCCCAATGGCAACGTACTTATGGTTGCCTGGCAAAAAGTAGAATTGGAAGCCTTGCTTCAGGCTGGTAGGGATACCTCTATACTTGGTGAAACAGAATTGTGGTACGACAAGGTCATTGAATTTGATGGAAGCACGGGAGACATCGTTTGGGAGTGGCACGCTTGGGATCATTTGGTACAAGATTTCGATGACACCAAAGCCAACTTTGGTGTTGTTGCGGATAGTCCCAATAAAATTGACCTCAACTTTGTTTTTCCGAACGCCATTCCGGCAGACTGGACCCATATTAATGCCATAGACTATCACCCGATTAACAATCAGATACTATTGTGCGTGCCGCACTTTAATGAAGTATGGATAATAGATCGCGGAAATGATACTGACCTTTCTGCCGGACCTTCGGGCGATTTGCGTTATCGCTGGGGAAACCCCATTGCCTATCAATCGGGTGATGCCAGCGATCAAAAATTATTCTTCCCCCACGACGCCCAATGGAATGATGATTTTTTAACGGGCATCCATCCGAACTTTGATCAAATACTAGTGTTTAATAATCAAATAGGACCAGACTTTTCTGCCGTGACCTTTTTCGATCACGGTTATGAAATGTACACCGACACCTTTCCTTTTAATGGAACTACTTTTGGACCCGAAGATGTGGTAGAAAATATTACGCACCCGACTCCTACCGATTTCTTCTCTTCTGGCCTTTCTAGTGCCCAGTGCTTGCCTAATGGAAATATTCTTATGTGCGCGGGTCGTTTTGGTTATAGCGTAGAGCTTACGCCCGACCAAGAAATCGTTTGGGAATACGTAACACCTTTTATTGGTGGTGGCGGATCAGCTGTTCAGGCAACGCAAGGTGACTTGCTAGAAATCAACAACAACCTTACTTTTAGAAATGAGCGCTATCCAGCCGACTTTGAAGCCTTTGAAGGTAGAGATCTAAGTTCTAAAGGTTTTATAGAATTAGAGCCTGATGAAGAGTTTTGCTCTTCCCTTATCTCTAGCATAGACGATATAGTTTGGTACGATCTCGCCGTATATCCAAACCCGGCCCAGGATCGTCTAACCATACAGTGGGAAGGATTCATAAACAACACTATTGAAATTTTTGATCTAACAGGTCGTCTTACCAAAAGCTTTGAGGCTAGCGGCGGAACGAAATTTTTCGACGTGAGCGATTGGCAAGAAGGATTGTACTTTGTCCGCATAAACGAAAGAGATGTGCGCAAGGTTCAAGTAATTCACTAAGGAAATTGCTGACGACCGCAGACCTATTGTTCGACTTTGGGTTGTTTGTACTTATTTGGATAGTCCAGCTTATTATCTACCCTTCTTTTGCCACGCAACAAAAAGAGTGTTTTACCCAATGGCACTCAAGCTACTCGAATAGAATTAGCCTTGTTGTTATTCCACTTATGTTTGGCCAGCTAGTTTGCGCCGCACTTTTATTGAGCCGAGAGGCTTCTTCCATTCACTTGATAAACATTGTTTTAATCGTTCTGGTATGGCTATCGACTTTCTTACGAGCGGTGCCATTGCATCGTCAATTTGCAAAGGGTGTCTTTAATGAAGAGAGCTTTACTGAATTATGTCGCAGAAATTGGTCGCGCACTATATTGTGGACTAGTATATTCCTACTTAACTTCGTTTCGATGATTCCACCAAGTTAGATTAATGACGTCAGGACTTAGATAGAAAAATTAAGAATTTGCTTTAGTACAAAAATAGATGTCCGCTATATTTCACATACTTAATGGTGATGCGCTGCTCGCACAATTCCCTGCCAACATAGCGGGGAACAAAATTATCATGCGCGAGTGTTTGGTAGACGGTCCTGTGATCGGAAAAGACCTACAGGACTTTATTTCTAAGCGAGCTTTGTTTATGCAAGAAAACTATAGCACACCGATAGAAGAGTATATCGAAAAGAGTGTTCCTGAATTGAGTAAAATGATTCTACTCAAACCACAACACGAAGTAAACTTATGGTTTGAAGATGATTTGTTTTGCCAGGCAAACTTTTGGTTTATCTGCGGAATATTAAAGCGCAACAAAATCCAGAAAGCTTATTGGATTCGACCAGAGAACAACTTGCAATATGGTTTTGGTGGACTGTCAACTGAGGAATTGGAAAAGGCCCATTCAGTCAGAACAGAGTTGGGAAGTATTGAAATAAAGATTCTCGCTCAGCTCTGGGAGGATTTTAGAAAAAAGGACTTAGTTGCGCTGCGCAAGTCCATTCCCTGGTTACCCAAAACGATTAAACACATAGGACCTGCTATCACCGCAGAAATAGCTAGACACGATGCGGGAAATCAGTTTGGACGACCGGGAGTGTTCATTCAAAAAATGCTCAATGATAATCCTGCAGTATCTTTTACTGATGTCTTTCAATCGTTTAGAAGCGAACTGAGTATTTATGGATTTGGTGATTTGCAGGTGAAGCATATTTACGAGGCTTTGAAATCGGGAATGAATTGAGATGGCCTAGATCTGCGTGAGGGATAGAGGCCTTTGTGGAGCTCCTGTTGTTGCTGGCAAGAAAAGTCTTTAGCTCCTTAGAGCTAGAGAGACTTTTTGGCAGCAATAGAACAGAGCGACGGCCGACAGCCCGACCCTTTGCGCAGCAAGAAGGGTCACGCCCAAAATAATTTATACGTTCAATATACAGCTGATGATGTTGGCGTGCCGCTCGCTTCTTCCGATAAATCGGAAAGCTCCCGTCGGGCTATTCGAGACTGCGCTTCGCTTCGGTCCCCTTCTTGCCTTGCTAAAGCAAATCCTTCTACCGCAAGCGGTAAGGATTTACTAGCAAGCCAAAGGCGACTGCTTCCATTCGGTCGCATCTCTGCTATCCCTCACGCATTTTGCGAATAAACGCTGGATTGGGTTTCAATGCATACTTTTAAGGCGTGAAAGTTTGTGGTATAGAATTGAAACGTGACCAAGTGACTTGCGTCGTCTTGTCCGGCAATGCGGATATCTATACCGTAGAACACGATGACTGCGCTCGCTTCACACTAGAAAAAAGTAAAGATCAGCAGTCGGTTAAATCTTTTCGCGATGAAATATTTAACTACTTTAATTATCAAGACTTTAGCGCTATTGGTATAAAAGAACGCGCCAGCAAGGGTCGTTTTTCTGGGAGCCCATTGTCTTTTAAAATAGAAGGGTTAATGCAAACCAGCGATTACGCGATTCAAATCGTCCATAGCGCATCCCTCGCTTCCAAGGTGAAGGAGGTCATTTTGGAGTACGAACAGCTCAAAAAATTTCAGCACAAGGCCTTTGAATTGGCTTATTACTTATTGCTAACTCACGACTGAGATTATGTCTTTTAAGGTCCAAATGAAGTGTTGATTAGAGATTTTTATTTGCATCTTCGTCGACTAAATTGAAGCAATGATTCTGAGAAAATTATGGTCTGGTATGTTCCTTTGCCTGACCGCCCTCTGCACCCTAAACGCCCAAGATTTAGTAGAACTAAAGCAAGTTGAGGTAAGCGCCAGTCGGATTGAAACAGCTCTAATTGAAACGGGGAAAAGTGTGAGCATATTGAGCAGTAATGAGATTCAGCAAATGCCCGTGCAGTCTGTTGACGAACTCCTGCGCTATATTCCTGGTGTCAATGTAAACGCCCGTCAAAGCTTTGGTGTTCAAACCGATATTGGCATACGTGGTAGCACCTTTTCTCAAGTTTTAGTACTTATCGATAACGTTCGTTTCAACGATCCTTTAACAGCGCATTTTAATAACAGTATTCCAGTTGCCATTGCTGAAATCGATCATATCGAAATTGTTCGCGGACCTGCAAGCGCTTCTTACGGCGCTGACGCAGTTGGTGGGGTTATACATATCAAGACCAAGACTTACGTAAATGAGTCTAACGACAATGCTTTGCATTCTTCTGGCAATCTGAGTTTTGGAGAAAACAAACTGGCGATTACCGACGTAGGTTTTGCGGGCTCAAAAGATCGTCATAAGTACTCTGCAAGTTTTAGAACAGTGGACTCGGCTGGAGAGGAACTGCTTAATCCGAATTTTGCTTTAGGCAATAGTCCTGATAGCTTGTTCAACAATTTCTTTTCGGTTAAGACTTTCTCTGGCGCATACGGCTACCAGATAAACAACTATTGGAGCGCTTATGCTCGACTTTCTTACGACGAGCGCGATTTTGCTGCGAAGTATTTTTATACGCGCAGTACCTTTGACGAATCGACAGAGGTGACGGATAGCTGGTGGTCGCAGCTGGCCTTGAAACGAAAAGGACCAAAGCACGAAACAGAGCTAAACATCGGTTATAAAAACACGGATGACCTTTTTGTTTTTAATCCTTTATTTACACCTAACGTACATACGACTCAGCTTTTCAATCTGAATATTACGGATCAGTTTTACTTGAACAGCCAGGCTAAATTGGCTGTGGGTCTGCAAGGACAGCACCGTCGCATTGTGAGCTCCGATCGCGGTGATCACGAAAATAGCGCCTTAGGTGTTTATGGTATCTTAAACTATCCATTGAGTCCTCGCTTGTCGAGTACGACGAGCTTACGCTTGGAGTATGATGACAATTTTGACTTTGAAGTCTTGCCGCAAATAAGCCTAGCTTATGCAACTGACTTTGGGGTGATTCGAAGTTCACTAGGTCGCTCAATTCGCGCTGGTGATTTTACGGAGCGTTTTATCTCTCACTTAATACCTGACTTATCTCCGGGAAGAAACATCGGCAATCCCGATTTGGAGGCGGAGTCTGCATACACCGCTGACTTAGGTGTAGACTACTACGCTAGTCCTACAAGTTTATTTTCGGCTACGGTTTTTTATCGTCTAGCGAACAACTTGATAGACTACGGGCTGACTAATGCTGATGATATTACGAACGCAGATAACTTGCAAGCTGGTGAAAATTACTTCTACGCTCAAAACGTTTCTGAGAGCAACACCGTAGGTGTTGAACTCTATGCCAAGAAGTCTATGGAGCTGAGCAACTACGACCGTTTAAACGTACAATTGGGCTACAACTGGTTAAGGACTACAAACGAAGATTCAATTGTTTCTCGATACTTGGCGAACCATCCATCGCATAATGTTAGCCTAGTTGTTAGTTATGACGCTGAGAAATTTCAGATAAGCACGACCAACAACTTTATAAACCGCGACCTCGAGACTGCAGAAGCAATTGGTGCTGAAGTTCAAGAGAACTATTCGCTCACCAACTTAAAAGCAGCCTACAAGATCAAAAATGATCAATTCAAAATTTTTGGTCAAGTCTTAAACGTTTTTGATGCTCAAGTTCAAGAAATTTTAGGAGCGCGCTTGCCGAGTCGTTGGTTCTCGTTGGGGATTGAGTGGAATGCGGAGTTGAGATAGTGAATCTCTCGTTTCGACTTTCAGTCGGAACGGACGCAGCGGCGATTTGTAATCGCCAACGC
>CAZZIZ010000192.1:0-132 GCA_964654535.1 uncultured Chitinophagales bacterium | reverse complement strand
CCGTCTTAGAGGACGTATGACGATTGAAAATCGTCGCCATGGCATTTCGACTCAAAGTCGAAACGAGAGACCTTTTACTCGTTTCGACTTTCAGTCGGAACGGACGCAGCGGCGATTTGTAATCGCCAACGC
>CAZZIZ010000191.1:0-6521 GCA_964654535.1 uncultured Chitinophagales bacterium | reverse complement strand
TTGAGTCGAAATGCCATGGCGACGATTTTCAATCGTCATACGTCCTCTAAGACGGAATCTGAATATTTGGCAAATCAATCGGAAATTGCATAGCGTTGGCGATTACAAATCGCCGCTGCGTCCGTTCCGACTGAAAGTCGAAACGAGAGATTCACTATCTCAACTCCGCATTCCACTCAATCCCCAACGAGAACCAACGACTCGGCAAGCGCGCTCCTAAAATTTCTTGAACTTGAGCATCAAAAACGTTTAAGACTTGACCAAAAATTTTGAATTGATCATTTTTGATCTTGTAGGCTGCTTTTAAGTTGGTGAGCGAATAGTTCTCTTGAACTTCAGCACCAATTGCTTCTGCAGTCTCGAGGTCGCGGTTTATAAAGTTGTTGGTCGTGCTTATCTGAAATTTCTCAGCGTCATAACTAACAACTAGGCTAACATTATGCGATGGATGGTTCGCCAAGTATCGAGAAACAATTGAATCTTCGTTTGTAGTCCTTAACCAGTTGTAGCCCAATTGTACGTTTAAACGGTCGTAGTTGCTCAGCTCCATAGACTTCTTGGCATAGAGTTCAACACCTACGGTGTTGCTCTCAGAAACGTTTTGAGCGTAGAAGTAATTTTCACCAGCTTGCAAGTTATCTGCGTTCGTAATATCATCAGCATTAGTCAGCCCGTAGTCTATCAAGTTGTTCGCTAGACGATAAAAAACCGTAGCCGAAAATAAACTTGTAGGACTAGCGTAGTAGTCTACACCTAAGTCAGCGGTGTATGCAGACTCCGCCTCCAAATCGGGATTGCCGATGTTTCTTCCCGGAGATAAGTCAGGTATTAAGTGAGAGATAAAACGCTCCGTAAAATCACCAGCGCGAATTGAGCGACCTAGTGAACTTCGAATCACCCCAAAGTCAGTTGCATAAGCTAGGCTTATTTGCGGCAAGACTTCAAAGTCAAAATTGTCATCATACTCCAAGCGTAAGCTCGTCGTACTCGACAAGCGAGGACTCAATGGATAGTTTAAGATACCATAAACACCTAAGGCGCTATTTTCGTGATCACCGCGATCGGAGCTCACAATGCGACGGTGCTGTCCTTGCAGACCCACAGCCAATTTAGCCTGGCTGTTCAAGTAAAACTGATCCGTAATATTCAGATTGAAAAGCTGAGTCGTATGTACGTTAGGTGTAAATAAAGGATTAAAAACAAAAAGGTCATCCGTGTTTTTATAACCGATGTTTAGCTCTGTTTCGTGCTTTGGTCCTTTTCGTTTCAAGGCCAGCTGCGACCACCAGCTATCCGTCACCTCTGTCGATTCGTCAAAGGTACTGCGCGTATAAAAATACTTCGCAGCAAAATCGCGCTCGTCGTAAGAAAGTCGAGCATAAGCGCTCCAATAGTTGTTTATCTGGTAGCCGTATGCGCCAGAGAAAGTCTTAACCGAAAAGAAATTGTTGAACAAGCTATCAGGACTATTGCCTAAAGCAAAATTCGGATTAAGCAGTTCCTCTCCAGCCGAGTCCACTGTTCTAAAACTTGCAGAGTACTTATGACGATCTTTTGAGCCCGCAAAACCTACGTCGGTAATCGCCAGTTTGTTTTCTCCAAAACTCAGATTGCCAGAAGAATGCAAAGCATTGTCGTTAGACTCATTTACGTAAGTCTTGGTCTTGATATGTATAACCCCACCAACTGCGTCAGCGCCGTAAGAAGCGCTTGCAGGTCCGCGAACAATTTCGATATGATCGATTTCAGCAATGGCAACTGGAATACTGTTATTAAAATGCGCTGTTAAAGGATCGTTGAAACGAACGTTATCGATAAGTACTAAAACTTGAGAAAAGGTGCTACCACGTATGCCAATATCGGTTTGAACACCAAAGCTTTGACGGGCGTTTACATTGACACCAGGAATATAGCGCAGGAGTTCGTCAACAGACTGCACGGGCATTTGCTGAATCTCATTACTGCTCAATATGCTCACACTTTTCCCCGTTTCAATTAGAGCTGTTTCAATCCGACTGGCGCTTACCTCAACTTGCTTTAGTTCTACTAAATCTTGGGCGTTTAGGGTGCAGAGGGCGGTCAGGCAAAGGAACATACCAGACCATAATTTTCTCAGAATCATTGCTTCAATTTAGTCGACGAAGATGCAAATAAAAATCTCTAATCAACACTTCATTTGGACCTTAAAAGACATAATCTCAGTCGTGAGTTAGCAATAAGTAATAAGCCAATTCAAAGGCCTTGTGCTGAAATTTTTTGAGCTGTTCGTACTCCAAAATGACCTCCTTCACCTTGGAAGCGAGGGATGCGCTATGGACGATTTGAATCGCGTAATCGCTGGTTTGCATTAACCCTTCTATTTTAAAAGACAATGGGCTCCCAGAAAAACGACCCTTGCTGGCGCGTTCTTTTATACCAATAGCGCTAAAGTCTTGATAATTAAAGTAGTTAAATATTTCATCGCGAAAAGATTTAACCGACTGCTGATCTTTACTTTTTTCTAGTGTGAAGCGAGCGCAGTCATCGTGTTCTACGGTATAGATATCCGCATTGCCGGACAAGACGACGCAAGTCACTTGGTCACGTTTCAATTCTATACCACAAACTTTCACGCCTTAAAAGTATGCATTGAAACCCAATCCAGCGTTTATTCGCAAAATGCGTGAGGGATAGCAGAGATGCGACCGAATGGAAGCAGTCGCCTTTGGCTTGCTAGTAAATCCTTACCGCTTGCGGTAGAAGGATTTGCTTTAGCAAGGCAAGAAGGGGACCGAAGCGAAGCGCAGTCTCGAATAGCCCGACGGGAGCTTTCCGATTTATCGGAAGAAGCGAGCGGCACGCCAACATCATCAGCTGTATATTGAACGTATAAATTATTTTGGGCGTGACCCTTCTTGCTGCGCAAAGGGTCGGGCTGTCGGCCGTCGCTCTGTTCTATTGCTGCCAAAAAGTCTCTCTAGCTCTAAGGAGCTAAAGACTTTTCTTGCCAGCAACAACAGGAGCTCCACAAAGGCCTCTATCCCTCACGCAGATCTAGGCCATCTCAATTCATTCCCGATTTCAAAGCCTCGTAAATATGCTTCACCTGCAAATCACCAAATCCATAAATACTCAGTTCGCTTCTAAACGATTGAAAGACATCAGTAAAAGATACTGCAGGATTATCATTGAGCATTTTTTGAATGAACACTCCCGGTCGTCCAAACTGATTTCCCGCATCGTGTCTAGCTATTTCTGCGGTGATAGCAGGTCCTATGTGTTTAATCGTTTTGGGTAACCAGGGAATGGACTTGCGCAGCGCAACTAAGTCCTTTTTTCTAAAATCCTCCCAGAGCTGAGCGAGAATCTTTATTTCAATACTTCCCAACTCTGTTCTGACTGAATGGGCCTTTTCCAATTCCTCAGTTGACAGTCCACCAAAACCATATTGCAAGTTGTTCTCTGGTCGAATCCAATAAGCTTTCTGGATTTTGTTGCGCTTTAATATTCCGCAGATAAACCAAAAGTTTGCCTGGCAAAACAAATCATCTTCAAACCATAAGTTTACTTCGTGTTGTGGTTTGAGTAGAATCATTTTACTCAATTCAGGAACACTCTTTTCGATATACTCTTCTATCGGTGTGCTATAGTTTTCTTGCATAAACAAAGCTCGCTTAGAAATAAAGTCCTGTAGGTCTTTTCCGATCACAGGACCGTCTACCAAACACTCGCGCATGATAATTTTGTTCCCCGCTATGTTGGCAGGGAATTGTGCGAGCAGCGCATCACCATTAAGTATGTGAAATATAGCGGACATCTATTTTTGTACTAAAGCAAATTCTTAATTTTTCTATCTAAGTCCTGACGTCATTAATCTAACTTGGTGGAATCATCGAAACGAAGTTAAGTAGGAATATACTAGTCCACAATATAGTGCGCGACCAATTTCTGCGACATAATTCAGTAAAGCTCTCTTCATTAAAGACACCCTTTGCAAATTGACGATGCAATGGCACCGCTCGTAAGAAAGTCGATAGCCATACCAGAACGATTAAAACAATGTTTATCAAGTGAATGGAAGAAGCCTCTCGGCTCAATAAAAGTGCGGCGCAAACTAGCTGGCCAAACATAAGTGGAATAACAACAAGGCTAATTCTATTCGAGTAGCTTGAGTGCCATTGGGTAAAACACTCTTTTTGTTGCGTGGCAAAAGAAGGGTAGATAATAAGCTGGACTATCCAAATAAGTACAAACAACCCAAAGTCGAACAATAGGTCTGCGGTCGTCAGCAATTTCCTTAGTGAATTACTTGAACCTTGCGCACATCTCTTTCGTTTATGCGGACAAAGTACAATCCTTCTTGCCAATCGCTCACGTCGAAAAATTTCGTTCCGCCGCTAGCCTCAAAGCTTTTGGTAAGACGACCTGTTAGATCAAAAATTTCAATAGTGTTGTTTATGAATCCTTCCCACTGTATGGTTAGACGATCCTGGGCCGGGTTTGGATATACGGCGAGATCGTACCAAACTATATCGTCTATGCTAGAGATAAGGGAAGAGCAAAACTCTTCATCAGGCTCTAATTCTATAAAACCTTTAGAACTTAGATCTCTACCTTCAAAGGCTTCAAAGTCGGCTGGATAGCGCTCATTTCTAAAAGTAAGGTTGTTGTTGATTTCTAGCAAGTCACCTTGCGTTGCCTGAACAGCTGATCCGCCACCACCAATAAAAGGTGTTACGTATTCCCAAACGATTTCTTGGTCGGGCGTAAGCTCTACGCTATAACCAAAACGACCCGCGCACATAAGAATATTTCCATTAGGCAAGCACTGGGCACTAGAAAGGCCAGAAGAGAAGAAATCGGTAGGAGTCGGGTGCGTAATATTTTCTACCACATCTTCGGGTCCAAAAGTAGTTCCATTAAAAGGAAAGGTGTCGGTGTACATTTCATAACCGTGATCGAAAAAGGTCACGGCAGAAAAGTCTGGTCCTATTTGATTATTAAACACTAGTATTTGATCAAAGTTCGGATGGATGCCCGTTAAAAAATCATCATTCCATTGGGCGTCGTGGGGGAAGAATAATTTTTGATCGCTGGCATCACCCGATTGATAGGCAATGGGGTTTCCCCAGCGATAACGCAAATCGCCCGAAGGTCCGGCAGAAAGGTCAGTATCATTTCCGCGATCTATTATCCATACTTCATTAAAGTGCGGCACGCACAATAGTATCTGATTGTTAATCGGGTGATAGTCTATGGCATTAATATGGGTCCAGTCTGCCGGAATGGCGTTCGGAAAAACAAAGTTGAGGTCAATTTTATTGGGACTATCCGCAACAACACCAAAGTTGGCTTTGGTGTCATCGAAATCTTGTACCAAATGATCCCAAGCGTGCCACTCCCAAACGATGTCTCCCGTGCTTCCATCAAATTCAATGACCTTGTCGTACCACAATTCTGTTTCACCAAGTATAGAGGTATCCCTACCAGCCTGAAGCAAGGCTTCCAATTCTACTTTTTGCCAGGCAACCATAAGTACGTTGCCATTGGGGACTAGTGCAATGTCGTGATGTAATCTTTCGAATTCGTTATTCAAGGTGTAGGCCCATATAAGATTGTTATCCCAATCGAGCATTTCAACAGTAGCACCGCCACCACCAGCCCATATTGCATCTCCTGCTATTGACGCTGGACGTTTACAACGGATTAAATTTCCGTTCGGTAATATATAGGCTGTATTTCCCGGACGTTGGTCATCTGCATCTGGCCAAGTGTGTACAATTTCGCCGCAGTTGTCTAATAAGAATACACTGGATTGGTTGTGTGGGTAGATCAAGTTGAATCCATCAAAACTCGCAGAAGGCTCGTAGGATAAAAGACCGACCGTGTTTTGCGCTGAACTTTGCGCAAAAGAGAAAAAACAAAATAAGCCAATGACAAGTGATCGAAAAAGGTACGCGTTGTGTTTCATAAGGTTTAGCTAAGGTAGGTATTTATTGAGTTTTGGGAGACCGAAGGATATTTTGATTTGTCAATTTAAAGCCCCTAAGGGGTTTGAGTCGGTTTATTTAATAGAGGTCACTTCTGCAAGACATATTATCTTTACACAGTGTCAAAATATGTTCAGGTAAAAGTAGGAGAGCGTTCGGTCAAGCTTAGCAATTTGCAAAAGGTGCTTTATCCTGGTGCAGGAATTACCAAGGCAGAAATTATTCAATACTACTTAGCGGTTGTGCCGCGTATGCTTCCTTTCGTTTTCAATCGACCGCTCTCTCAAGTGCGTTGGCCCGACGGCATTGACAAACAAAAGTTTTATCAGAAAAATAAACCGGGCTGGGCTCCCGAATGGGTTACTTCCGTATTGATGGGTCGCGAAACGCAAGTTGACTATATGCTGATAGACGAAGACGCCGATTTAATTTGGATGGCCAATTTGGCTTGCCTAGAAATTCACAACTGCAACACGCGTACCCCGGAAATAGATAAGCCCAATTATTTCGTATTCGATATCGATCCGCCGGCTGGCGCCGGCTTCGAGGAGT
>CAZZIZ010000190.1:0-6538 GCA_964654535.1 uncultured Chitinophagales bacterium | reverse complement strand
TGAGAAATCAACGTTTTGCAGAAGGGCAGTTGTTGGAAATTATTCGAAAAACGAGAAACGCCCTACCGAAGTAGGGCGCCAATTTCGTTCACGGCCATCGGCGTCCCCGCCTGTACCGCCCGATCACGTTACGGCGAAGCCGTTGCTTTTGTCAATTTTGTTCTGGAAGTATCCTAGCGGGGTGCAGGGGGCGGCAATGAGCCCCCGCCAGTTTAATTGCTCGCGAAGCGAGCACATTATTTAGGCAATGCCGAAGGCATTGGGCGTAGTGAGCGTATGCGAACGAAGGGTAGGTGTTTTTTCATCTGATAGTTTTGAATTGTCCATTCTGATAAAAATCAAGTTATCCACAGGGCTACAGAGTGTTATATAAGAGTTAAAGGTGTGTTAAGGGAAGAAAATCGCTTGTAACGTGATGATAACAAAGCGAAAAAATCGACCCCTGGTATGTAAAACCCCGAACTTTGGTATTTAAAACCCCGAATATCGGTATGTAAAACCCCGAATCTCCATTCACAATTGATAAGGTATTTAATACCCCGAATGCTTGACAAAAGGTATGTAAAACCCCGAAAGTGAAGGGATGGTATCTAATACCCCGAATGACAAATCGCAGCTGCTTCCCGAGCGTTATCCGACGCCCGATTTGTTCGTGTGCGATGTTGCCGATGCCATTCTAAAAGACGTCATGGCGGAGCTTGAACACCCGTTCTATTCGCTCTCTAAAAAGCCTGACACGAGAGTACGCCGATACGAACACAATGGAAACTGGCTAGAAGTCACTCCCAGTGTGAATGGCTTGGCCACGATCTATGACAAGGACATTCTGATCTACTGCATCTCGCAGATTATGGCAAAGCTCAACAAGGGCGAGAAGATCAGCCGTCGAGTGCGCATCAACAGCCATGAGCTCCTGATGTTCACCAACCGGGGAACCGCAGGCAAGGATTATCAGTCGCTTGAAGCATCGCTAAAGCGCCTGGCAGGCACCATCATATCCACCAATATCCGAATCAATGAAGAAGAAGAAGAGGTGAGGGTCTTCAGCCTCGTGGATAGTGCCACCATTCGTCGCAAACATGGGATGGACGGTCGTCTGTTGTGGTGCGATGTAACGATCTCAGACTGGGTATTTGACGCGATCCGCTCGAACGACGTACTGACCCTGCACCGTGATTATTTTCGTCTGAGAAAGCCGCTAGAGCGCCGTATCTATGAACTCGCTCGAAAACACTGTGGGCAGCAGGACAGCTGGTCTCCATCGCTTTCATTGATATTAAAAAAATCCGGTTCTCGCAGCAGTAAAAAACTCTTTCGCCAGATGTTAAAACACATCGTCAAGCACGATCACCTGCCGGACTACCATGTGTTTTTTGACACCGAGACAGATAAGGTCACGTTCCTTAACCGCGGCACAATGCCGATCGAAAAGAAAAAAACCTGGGACGGAAAATTAAGTGTCGATGTGTTCGATAGGGTAGGGCGGTTGAATCCCAAAACAGATAAGTATCAGCTCGAACAGGATTTCAGGGCCTGGATTGGGAAGCTCGGCATAACACCCCGAAATCCGGATGCGATGTTTCTGAGCTTTTGTAAGACCGCTCAATCAAAGATGGCACCGAGACAGCAAGAATCCACAACAGAACAACCCGTTTTACTCTGAATACATCAAATCGCCGAGCTACTTTTCCAGTCGCGAAATATCCTTCAAAACTCTCTCCTGCGATTTAACTGTCAATCGATCAAACGACAGAATCATTTCTGCAAGCCTGTCATCAGCAGCATAAAAGTACGTAACAGGCACACCAAGGCAGTTTGCTAATTGACCAGCGATTTGAAAATCAGGTGCATGCCTGCCTTGTTCATAGTGGTTAACGCGACTACTCGCAGAAGAGGGATCAATACCAGCCTGAATAGCCAAATCTGTCTGTGATATCCCGACTCGCTCTCTCGCTTCTCTCAATCGCTTGGGCAGCGGCAACAACGGTGTCTTTGATGGCAATCTGAAGCTCTCAATATTCTGGTAATCACAACAGAGTCAGAGAAACAAGGCGTGGTGTATACTTAGGATTCCTAGGAGATAGATGTAAGTCTGAAGCAAGGGTTGGCCTTTGAGTTGAAAAGTAAATCAACAGACCAAATCAAATGTAGATCTCGGCCCACCACAATAGTGAACGCGCTAGAAGTTAATTCATGGAGAACAATTGATGTTTAGAACCCACGACGACACCCGCTATGATTTCCCCACTTCACTGTTCAGTCACAATGAACACTACTGGCGAGCAGTCGACATCGAAATAAACACATATATTTTAATGATCACCTACTTTCACGGTGATGAGGGGCAGCAGGTAGTTGGAAATCTAATGGTTGCTACCACCAAAATGATCGAACAGGGCCTGGCAATTCCAAATATTGATGTCACCAACCTGACTTTACTGACTCTACAAAGAGACGGTCTAGCGGGCTGGGTATCTCACAATATAACTGCGCTCGAAGTAGGGCAGTCTGTTGAATCAGCAAAAGATGACCCCGATTGTCAATCAACGGTACTGCGTCTAGCGAAAGATAGTGGAGAAATATTCTATATTGTTGACGAAGTGGTCAGCACCAGGTCTAAGAACGCTGAATTCACTCCTTTGTTCCAACTTCAAACCAGCGCTTGAGAACACATCATTTCGCAATTAGAGGAGCAATATAGGGGACGTCAGTCAGTGAGTTGTAATAGTTTTCTCCCCACAATTTTCATCACCCAGCAAAATACAGATCGAATTTAGTATTAACGGTTGTGCTCAAGTGTGTCGATAGGCTTTTCGATGATCATGATTGTAAGTCAGACGAGGCAGAGCTGACATTCAGTTCAGCTTTTCATCTTAAAGTATAAAACTGAAGGCAGCTGATGCTGCACCAATTCGAGTAAAGAAGGATTTTCCTTCTTTGGCAACGTATGCAATCAATTCTGGTTTTTTATTCATATTTTGCTCCTCAATAGAGGTTATTCAAATGAATCCACGCCCGGAGAGAGACAAGTCAGATATGACTAATCACACACAACCCTGGTTGAGCAACGAACAACAGGTTCGGGCCTGTATTGAGATGCTTAGTGATTGGGGTAGGGTGCGAAGATAGCTTCATTTGGCTAGATTGAGTAGGTTTTTGGTGGTTTCCAGAAGTTAGGGTGAATTATTCAGAATTACCCATATATTGCCAAGGAGCTTCGTGGTGCCGTTGCTCGGAGCGAATGGGGACTGACTAAATGTCATCAAAGAAAGATGCGGAAGAAGTACAGGAAGAGCTACTGGAGTTCACTGAGCCGCTATATCATCAATACGAAAAAAATAAATATAGCCTGTTGTACAGACTTGCTTTGGTCCCCGGTTCATGGAAGTTCATAGCGACTCTTCAAGAAAATAATCTCTTCAATCTTACTCATGATTCTGGACTAACATTTTTAGTAGAACTAAAGGAAGGTACTGGTAAGGCCAGAGGTACATACAAAATCAAGGGATGTGTAAAAAGCACTTCAGGTGAATTAGATAGTTACCTTGATAACGTGAGAATTAATGGAGTTGGTGAAGACGGAGAAAAGCTAAGAAACGCACAGGTCGGGGCAATATATTCCCTTATGGCCCATTGGTCACTAAGCAAAGATGTTGCAACAGTAGTGCTCCCAACTGGAACAGGGAAAACTGAAACGATGCTAGTGGCCACACTGGTGGACAAAGCTGAAAAAACACTGGTAATTGTTCCAAACCTTGACCTAAAAGCCCAAATTTCAGAAAAATTCTCAACATGGGGAATTCTCAGACGTCTTGGTGTAATTCCAAAGGAAGCGCCTAACCCCAGTGTGTTGGTTCTGAATCGGACACTCAACGATGAGTCGTGTGTTGAGTCTATAGAGAAAGCAGATATTGTAATCTCGACGCCAGCGTTAATTGCTCGCGCAGACAAAGGCGTCAGAAAATTAATACAAAACATGTTCTCGCACGTTTACTTTGATGAAGCCCATCACGTTAAGGCGCCAGAATGGAATTCATTGAAAAGCTTTTTCTCCAAGTCAAAGATTGTTCAATTCACCGCTACCCCATACAGAGGTGATAGAAAGCCAATAGAAGGTAAGGTTGTATACAACTATCCGTTATCTCAAGCCATAAAGGATGAGTGCTTTTCCAAATTATCTCTTGTTTCAATTGAAGAGAGGAATCCAAGAAAAAAAGACCAAGCCATCGCTGCCGCAGCGATAGATAGGCTTAACAAAGATAGAGAATCTGGTTGGAACAGACATCGAATAATGGTGCGAGCAGCGACAACAAAGCACGCAGAGGAGCTGTATTCTAAATACAGTGAATGGTTCCCAGATGAGAGGATTGTGCTGGTCCACAATGGGAAAAAGGGTAGAAAGACAATCGTAGAAAATATAAGAAATGGAGACTACGATATTGTTGTTTGTGTGGATATGTTTAAAGAAGGGTTTGACTACCCAGAATTCAAAATAGCAGCAGTACATGGCGTACATAAGTCACTTTCTGTTTTACTTCAGTTCATTGGAAGATTTACAAGAACAGAAAGTGGGCTCGGAGACGCTTCCTTTATTGTGAACTATGCAGAGGAAGATATTCCGGCGGAACTAGAGAGCTTGTTTCAGGAAGGGTCTGGATGGGAGGAAGTAATTAGTGAGGTTGCCGATGCTAAGAAAGCCGAGGCTGAGTCACTTCTAACATTCTTGCAAAGTTGCAAACCCTATTCGGGTTTCGACTCTCCTGACATAGAAATGAATCCAAAACTTGTTTATCCAGCTTTAAGCTGTGTCTGCTATCGATGCAGCAAAGTTGAATGGAATAATTTTCCCAGCTCGTTTAATTTAAAAAAATACGCACTGTCACAACCATATTTAAACAACGAAGAATCTGTCTTTTACTTCTCCACCCAGAAAAGAGAGAAGGCCAAATGGGCTCGAACGGATAAAATTCGTGACCAAGTATGGGACTTGGTTGTTATGCATCATGATGCGGCTTCTAAGATAATCTACGTAGGGTATTCCGAGAAGCGTCTAGATGTTAGGTCTTTAGTGGAAAGTATTTCAGTGACTGACTGCGCGCCAATAAATGGTGATTGTGTTTTCCGTTCGTTCGACTCGATAAAACGGCTCAGTATTGTTCATGCCGGGGTATTTAAACCAGCAAACCACCTTCACCGATACTCAAGGCTAAGTGGTGCTGATGTAACTACTGAATTAACAAGATGGAAGGAAGGGAACAGATGCCAGAAATCAGATTTCGTTGGTGTTGGATTTCGAGATGGATTCCCGGTAAGCGTCGGCGCATCTGTTAAGGGTAAGGTATGGAGCCCAGCACGTGTGGGGGACCTTAAAGAATGGAAACAATGGTGCTTGAATACGGGATTGCTGATTACCGACGAAGGTATAAATTCAAATCAAATTCTTGAGGATTCAGCAGAGAAAATTGAAATTTCAGAATATCCCGAGAATATGATTGTTCTTGCTACTGACTGGTCAGAGGAGCTGTATCCCAGAATACATAAGCTCACGTTAGAAAGGACCGGAAAGCCGTCGTTTATGCTTTCGGAGTGCTCTCTAAAATTCAGCGATTTTGACGGTTCAAGAGCTAATTTCAGCTTTAATATTTTCGATGATGAGGAAGTCCTATTTTCATTCGTTCTAGGTGGTGAAAAAGGTTTTATAGTTGAAGGTCTGGATAAATGCGTAATGCAAATAGAAGGCTTAAAAAGCACTGCCATAGCCTTAGAGCAGTTTTTTCAAGAAAATCCTCCAACTATGTTTTTGTTAAATGGATGTACTATTGCTGGTTGTATCCACACCAACTACGGAGACCCTCAGCTGATGAGCATCCCTTCAGGTCAAATAGAATGTCTTGATTGGAACGGCGTCAATTACAAGATCGAATCTTTATACAAGAAAGGTGTTAAAAGAAAGAACTCAATTCAAGAATTCATGATGCAACGCCTAATGGGCAATGGGGCAACGGTTGTTTTCAATGATGATAACTCGGGGGAGTCCGCTGATATTGTCGCGATTTTCCTCGAAGATGAGCTGGTTCGTTTTGAGCTAGTGCATTGTAAATATTCGAAGGTTAAAGCTGGGGCCAGGTTGTCTGATTTATATGAGGTATGCGGACAAGCGATAGTCTCACTTCGCTACAAATGGAAACCAGAGGAGCTACTTAAGCACCTGGAAAGAAGAAACGGCACCGGCGTTTTAGCTGGAAACAGATTTTTCCATGGCAATGAAAGAGACATAGAGGAAACTAGGCAAGCGCTCAAATACTCGGAGGTACAATTCGAGTTTGCGATAGCCCAACCGGGAGTAGCGGAAGAAGAAATTACGGTTGATATGAGAAATCTGTTGGGCTCTGTCTACTCGACCGTCATAGAAATGACCGAGACAAAGCTTAAGTGCTATTTCAATACGAAAGAAAGCTGAAACCTTAACTGTAGAACCTTAACTGTAGAAATGTTATTACCAAGCGAATGTGGCGGTCTAACTACCAAGCCATTTTGT
>CAZZIZ010000189.1:0-6553 GCA_964654535.1 uncultured Chitinophagales bacterium | reverse complement strand
AGCAGGATTAGGATAGATTGAAAAGTCATCGTTGATTTCTTCAATTCCTGAGCCGAGCGAAACAGTCACATCGAAGAAATCGCTTACACTAGATCCATCTTGATCCGAAACTGTTAGAATAATGGTGTAGACTCCTGGCGTCGACGCTGCAAACTGCATTTCTTCCGAAACCATCGTGGCTTCTTCCTCCAAACAATTATCACACGACCATTGGTAAGTGTAGCAGGCTCTACCATTTAATACAGCAAAGTTCAAGGTGCTCAAATCCAATGTCTCGTTAATCAACAGTTCTTGTTCCGTAAAATCAGATTGTAGTTCTAATGGCACAAATGAATTGCCATTAGAGTCAATTTTTAGTACCCACGGTGAGACGTATCCCAAATTGCTATTAGGGAGTGGGTCACTTCTGACGAAGCCTGTCAAAAGAGCTCCTCCGTCATTAGTAGCAGTTGCGAAATTGACTTCACCTGCCTGAATTGTATCATTGTGTGCATATTCGAATTGCCAAAGTTGTTCACCATTTGTACTGTACCGAGCTGCAAAGGCCATGCTACTATTGTAACCATTAGTATTATTAGTATCAAATTCTCCAGCAATTAAATATGTTCCATCAGACAACTCTATAGCGGAACTGGCAGAATCCCACCCAAATTCGGGTCCGACTTCCAATTCGTCCTGCCATTGTACGTTGAAATTCGCATCTAGTTTCGTTAAAACAGCTTGGTATTTAATGGAATTATAAAGAAGCATTGAAGCAGTTATAAACCCACCGTCCATCGTATTGGAAATAGAGCCAGTCCCTAGACTTAGAAATCCTGTTGGTGTTTCTAAGTATGGACCGTTTTGAATTACTTCAAGGTCCTCGTTGATTCTCGATAATTGATTGTGAGAAGATAACCCTTGTGAACAACAGTCGTTAATTCCGTGTACTACGTATGTAGTATCACTTTCTACAACCAAGTCCACTAAAGTGTTTGGAATATCAACCCCATAATCAATTACGGTTTCCAACAAAACCTGTCCCTCAGAAGAAAAACGAACTAAATAGGCATCCTGAGTACTGGACGGAGAATTACTTCGTGAGTATCCAACTGATATGAAATCACCGTTTTTTGTCTCAACTACACTTCTTAGCTTATCTGATTTATCACCACCCACAACAGAATGCCAAATATACTCTCCTGCGGCATCAACCTTGAGCAAAAAACCGTCACGTTGAAATGATTCAGCGACAATGACAATAAGGCTCCCGCAAATGACAAAGCCGCCATCTGAGGTTCTTTTTATGTTCCGCGGCTCTACTGCTCCGATACCAGATTCACTAAACTCAAAGGTTTTGGTATCAAGAATGCAACCGTTCCTATCTGTAAAACTTAGCATTACATGTGGGGTAAGCTGTCCTATTGTTGAACTTCCAGGCATACTTAAAATGACGTAGCCATCGTTTCCATTTTCAACAGTAGATATTCCAAAGTATAAATCTCCTAAGTCGTATGCTTGATTAAATACTTGGGTGTTAACAAACTCTACAGAGATTGTTAAAATGACAATTGAAAAACAAAGCTCTTTTAGCCTACTTTTTATAGAATACATCTGATATTTCTCCATGGTTTAAAGTTGACATTCGAATAAAATAGAGTCCAGTATGTAGATCAGAAGTAGAAATTTTTCCATTGAACTTGTTGGTTTTCACAAGCTCGCCTCTTATCGAATATACTTTATATGTCAGGATTTCTCCGTCATAGTCTACATATAAATCGTTCACGACTGGGTTAGGGAACAACCGAACTGAGCCAGAACCATTCTCCCATCCCGATTTTTTATTCTTTTTCTGATGAGTTCTCAAAATAGGATGGTAATAAACCTGACCATTAGAACGTGCAAGAATACTCTTAGCTTCGATTGAACCAAACTCACTTGTTTCTGCTATTTCACTTAAAACTTCCTCATCTCCCCCTCGGGCGCATTTGCAATGCGCACGGAACTTTCTTCGGCATTTGCAATGCCGACGCTATGTACATCAAAAGGCCCTGAAAAATATAGCCTATCTAAATCTAATATAAAATAGTCTTATTTTCAGTATATCGGAAGTCAATACAAAGTAAGAAACCCAGAGGGCCTGTATTTTATAAACTTAACCCTTACGGGTTGGGCAGACTTGTTTATTCGTAACGTCTATCGAGATTGTATCATCGATTCTTTGAGTTATTGTATTGATAACAAAGGTTTGATCCTTTACGCTTACGTTATTATGACCAGCCATCTCCATTTGATAGTTTCGTCAAAAGAAAAGTACGATCTTGTTAGCACGATCAGAGATTTCAAAAAGTTCACCTCCAAAGAATTGGTAAAACTTATTAAGGATGTTCCAGAGAGCCGTGATGTTAGT
Organism: uncultured Chitinophagales bacterium; assembly: GCA_964654535.1. Classification (GTDB taxonomy): domain Bacteria; phylum Bacteroidota; class Bacteroidia; order Chitinophagales; family UBA2359; genus CAZZIZ01. Next base: position 4,164 of record CAZZIZ010000189.1, on the reverse strand, counting down.
TTACTCAATAAATTCGCTTATGAAGCGAACAGAACAAAGAGGGGGGCGAACTTTACTGTCTGGAAAACTGGTTATCACGCGAAAGAACTTACGACGAACGAAATGATAGATCAAAAGCGTGATTATATCCATAATAATCCAGTTGAGGCTGGATTTGTTTCGGATCCTGAGCACTGGTTGTATAGCAGTGCACGCAATTACGCCGGTGAGAAAGGGGTGATTGAGGTTACTTTGCTTGGTTGAGTATTGTAAACGGACAAAGCACTTAATCACGGGTGTGGTAGGTTTGGTTAAGGAAGGTCCGTTAGACCTGCAGAAGCAGCATTGCAAATGCTGCCACACAAACGAGACGCATTGCAAATGCGCCTCAGATATATTTAAGGGAGTGTCGAGAACCCTCCTTAACGGTAGAATTAATATCTAATTCTCCAGTATGGATTTCGTTCTGCTTCAATCGACTCTGTGATATAATCTCTTACAATAGTATTAAAGTCAATTATTTTAATAGGCTTGCCTTTCATTTTTTTTGGCATTGGCAAATCAATCTTTTCCTGAGTCAGTTTAACACTAGTGGCCGTAATGACTACGTCGCCATAATTAATGTTGATTTCTAGAATCATGCCGGGTAGACCAGCATAACCTTCGGGACCTCCCGAAAAGATAATTCCGTCGGCAAACCAGGCGTGGATGGTTTGATCCTTTATTGGATCATAAGTTTCGGCCTTCATGCATAAGTAACCTTGTACCTCTTTTATTTCATTGAGTATTTTCCACTTACGCTTTGGCAAATCATCTTCTATTAAATATCGATTGCCCAATATTTCTCTCCAATCTTTAACTGTTTGCTTTTTATGGTCTCGAAACAATAGATACTTCTCTTGACTCCAAGAATAGCCGTTGTTATTTTCTTCTTTACTGCGGGTATAAAGCGACTTTCCTTCACTATAGTAGTAGTCGTGGTTTTGACCCTTATTCTCAGAATTTTTACCCCAAGTAAGATTTATTCTATCAATTTCTTCCGAGCTCAAAAATGGCAATCGGGTCATAATGGAAACATAGTTCACTTTTCTATTGTAGATAATGACCCCGCTTTCACTTTGAGCTATAGCGGTCAAACTGCTGGCAAAACATAATACCAATACTAGGAAGTTCTTGATGCTCTTCATTTTTAATACCAATTGTTTTTCTCAATTCCACCTTTCATACCGCGAATATTATAACTCAAGGACAACATAAAATATCGTCCTATTACATTGGACCTTGATATTGATACGGAATTACCATAGGTGTTTTGTGAAATGTTTTGGCTGCGTCCTAATAGATCATAGGCAGACACTCGAACTTCCAATTTGTTTTCAGGTAGGAAGTGACGGTAGATAGACGAATTTAGAAGGGGGATGTTTTCTTCAAAATTGAATCTTTCATTCACGTTTACATTGTACGTGAAAGATGCATTGCAATAAATTTTTGCAAATAACTTGGCGTTCAGAGTTGCCGAATAGTTGTTATTTATGATTTGCTGATTCTGTGATTCATTAATGTCATACGTTGTGTTGGTTACGTTTATTCTCGCGTTGAGGTTAAGTGAGTAATCACTATTTGGTGTATAGTTAATTCTTAAGAACGGTATGAACGATTCTCTAGTCGTACGGTTACGAATGTCATTCACTAATGACGGTCTAATAGCGTGGGTATAATTAAAAGTGGTTCTTACGGTTAGTTTATTCTTAACAATAGGAAAGCTAATACCTGTTCTAAAGCTCTTTCTGTCTCCATCCTCAACATTGATTGGTTGCACAAAAGTAATGAGGTTTTGGTCTACGGACTCTTCTGTTGAAAATTGAGAATCGTAGTTGGTGTAACTTAAGTCTAAATTGATCCGCACTGCTGTTAACGGCCAATTTCTTGAGCCTCTAATTCTATAAGTATCAAATAGCTCCGGTTGAAGATTTATGTTACCTTCTCGAATGTAGAAAGGGTTTCTGCTATCAACAATGGGTTGTAAGTCGCTAATACTAGGTTCAACGGCTTGTCTGCTGTAGCCTGCAGAAAAACGTACGTTTCGTTTTGGGGAAATTCCAAGATCAAAATAGGGTAGCCAATTATTAAACCGTTTGTCTACGAGTCCATTAATTAAATTGTTTTCGGATTCGAATGATCCTTTTAAGTCGAAACTTTGATATGCAGCACCTATCGTAATGTTGTAGCCATCATAAGAGTACTTAAGCGAGGTGCCTGCTCTATTTAATAGAATATCGTTATTAAAATTTCTAGATAAAAGTCCATTGAGCTCGTTGGATTCGAAGACGCGCCTATCGCCTTCTTCTTGTCTGTTACTATGGTTGTAAAAACTTTGCCAAAAGAACTTCTTACCTAGGGGCTCGACATAAACGGCATTTGCTTTGAAGAGATCCTTAGTCGATATGTCTTCGTTGAAGAAAATTATACTTGCCGTACTATCCTCGGCGACAAAGGAACTTTCTGAATTTTGCGTCTCATCTTCGTTTAATTCCGAAACCAAATAGGAAACATTGAATCCTGCGCGTCTTCCTTTTCTTTTAAATTTCTTCCTAAACAAGAAGCTCGCGTTTCCTAAAAAGCCATCTTGCTGTAAGTTATTGTTAAAGGTCGATTCGCTATTAAGGCCAGCGTCCCTAAAAAGTTGAGCAGATTCAATCTGATCTTCTGTCTGATCTATATACGCACCGTTAGCGGTTATCTTAATAGAATGTAGCGTATCAATCTCTTGCTCGAAAGACAACTCCACTCTATGTCCTTGAAAATTAGACTCATTCGTTTCCAGCGCATCTTCTATTGAGGTGAATTCATCATAGAACTTGGATTGATTCATCTGAGTCCTTTTGTTTAAACCCTGCTGATTGTAATAGTATACCGAGCTGAATTGTGTTTTTTCATGCTGGTAGTTAAAACTTGCTCCGCCATTATAGTTTATTGGAATTCCACCGCCGTCGCTGTTATTAAAAAACAGGGATTGTATGCTCGACTCGATTCCATTACCACCCCCGCCAAAAGTGTAATATCTGTTGCCACCACCACCGAAACCAAATTCTTGTTCATTGCCAAAACTAAAAGCTTGAGAACCCATAAAATCTTGATAGTCGTCCCAGGAGAAACCGTTACGTCCTGTATTGTTTCCAACCCCAACCAGACTAAATTGAATCTTGTCGTTGAACTTGTTAAAGTTCCCTTTTAGTTCTCTCCGTTCCTCGGTACCAAGTGCTCCTATCACTCTTCCGAAACCTCCTTTCTTGAATTCCTCTTTTAGCTCTAGGTTCATGGTCTTGTCAGCATCGCCAGATTTAATGCCGGTAACTTCTTCTTCCATTGTTTCAGAGTCAAATACCTGCACCTTTGAAATTCCCTCTGCGGGTAAATTTTTAGTGGCCGCTTGTGGGTCAGATCCAAAGAAGGACTTTCCATCTACGGTTACTTTTCTTACTGCTTTTCCGTCAGCTGAAATGGAACCATCTTGTTCAACTTCTATTCCTGGAAGTCGCTTTAGTAGGTCTTCTACTGTTGAGCCCTCAGGAACTTTAAAGGTTGAAGCGTCATATTCAATGGTATCGCCCCGCATAACAATGGAAGTCTTGGCAGTTTTAATAACCACAGTCATGAGTTCCTCAGCCAGTTCTACCATTTTAATTTCACCGAGATCGAGGTTTTTACCTGCGGTGGTGTTGGCAGATATAAGCTTTGGGATAAAGCCTACGTAAGTAGATTTAACTTCATAATCGCCTTTAGACACATCTGTGAACTTGAAACTGCCATCCATTTCACAGCGCGTGTAGTCTACCATAGTAGAATCCGATTTTTCGAGCAATAAAATTGTAGCATTTATGAGCGGAGTACCCAAAGTATCGGTTAGCGTACCTTTTATAGTGATGTTAGATTGGCTATAGCTTGAGAGACATAGCAAGGAGAGGAAAACGCTCAGCGCGATTCTCGTCATTATAGTGATTTTTAATAAATGTAATCAAAAAGAAGTGTTAGGTGCGAGAATTGACTTGGTTTAACATATCGTTGGTAACATCGCGACCTGGAGCTTGGGATGATTAGCCCTCGGGCGCATTTACAATGCGCACGGAACTTTCTTCGGCATTTGCAATGCCGACGCTTTGAACATCAAGGGCTTGGTAGGTTTGG
>CAZZIZ010000188.1:0-6594 GCA_964654535.1 uncultured Chitinophagales bacterium | reverse complement strand
AATGGCAAGCATTTTTAACGAAGAAATATGGAGTTTTTGCTTAAGGGATCTGCGCTACTTAATGTTTTTGCTGGTTTACCCCTCTATCCCTCTCGCAGCTTACTTAACTGTATACTTCTCTTGCAACTCCTCAATCTTCCCACGAAACCAAGATGGGTTAGCAATCTCCTGTCGGTTAGCATGAATGTTAACTTTGAGATCATTAAGGTCGTCGACTAATTCCTTGTCTCGCTTAAATTCTAAATTTGATCTTAAGCGTGCAAGCTTCCGCAAGTATCTCAACAGGTTGGTATATCGTTTTCTCACTTGATCAGAAATACTCTTGTTGCGTTTCAAATAACTTTGAAAAGATTCGATCTGATAGTTCATTGTCTCCTCTTCGTCCTTATCAAAATAAATACGCAAAATCAAACCACGAGAATCTAAGATGTAAACGAGATCGGTGAACTTTACATTGTTTAAAATCTCCAAAGCCTCATCCATATTTTTCACCGCGTAATGGAAATAAGCCAGGTTGTAGTTGAAAGCGTTTTCTCTAACCTTCTTGTTGAGCTTGGGCTTAAATTCATGGATGAAGTTTTCCGTCCACTTGAAATCTTTTAGACGACATCCAACGGTTACCAAATTTTTGTAACGCCATTCGGTAAGTAATCCTCCCTCCAACAAAAGGCCTTTTTCCAGCATGCTCTTATAGAGATCGAAAATCAGTTGCAAATAATCGCTGTGTCCGCGGTTAATTTGCTTTACACAATAGCTGACACAGAATCCGTACATAGAACTTTGTACCTCCATTGAAAGACCTTTGGATTTTTCATTCAGTTCTTGAATCAAGTGAATGAAAAATGCTTTGTCTTCTTTTTCTGTGAGCGTTTGGTATATCATAAAGTATATGGATACCAATGGGTGGTCTTCAAAATAGGACTTGTTCTGTTCTACATAGTGCAACAAGTCTTTAATCAAGGGATACTCGACGGTCGATTTAAATGTGATTTCTCTACTGGCAATGTTGCAAGCGTTGCGAAGCTTTTCCGACAGATAGAAAATGTCCAGATTTTTATCTACCTCACCTAGCATTGCGTCTATGTTTCGGTTGGTTTCGGAATAATGATGGTTGTTCACCATTTTTGAAAGTAGATACTGCTCGTAAAAAAAGTCTTGATCCTTAGCTTCAATATTTTCAGCTGTCCTTTGTACTTTTTTTAAATGACGTTGGTAGCGCGCGTCCAAATCTTTGTTGCTTAGGGCGTCGAGCAATAGAAGTTTCCCGTAATTGTTGCGCTCTTTGAACTTCGCCACAACTAAGTAGTCTTCCGCTAAGGCAATAGTGAAAGAGAAAAGGTGTTTGAGCTTTTTTATATCAAAGGGCTTATTGGGGAAGACTTTTTTAAATATGACTTCTCTGTGGCAGGCCTTCTCACTGAAGTCGGGATGCTGTTTATGCAGGTACTCAACAAGGCTAATAATGTCGGCATGAGCGTTAAAAAATGGTGAATGAACGTACTTCTGGAACCAGGCCATCTCCTTTTTTGAAAAAGTACTGAATAATTTAACTAGCGAACTGTTTTTCACCCCTGACTTATTTTTATGCAATTAACACAAAACCAAGGAGATATGTGATATTTTGCCGTGTTTTAGCTGACTTTTGCCTAATAATGTAATTGGTAATAGTCTTGTTTAGGTTCAACTTTGAATCAGTTCTTAGTTTGAACCCCTAAGAATTGGACAGCGTACAGAACCCAGCCTTTTACGAAGCATTTTAGGCGGGTTCTGTATTTTTCTAACAAAGAATTAATGACAGGAAATCGTATAATGATTTAAACAGCCATTTAATAAAAAAACAGCTTTGAAAAACTTCTTCACCATATTACTTGTTGTGCTCTTCTTTCCTCTGCTTAGCTCCGGCCAAGAGCAAACTTATGTTATTGCACCAGGTGATGCTATTTTGGTTGACCTGCAAAGTATAAGTCCTAACCACTCAGGAATCTTTGATGTCAGTTTTGCTGACGAGGCAGATTTGAATATTGAGTTTCCAATTCAAGCAGAACTAGTTTTAGGTGGGACGACTCCTGCAGATTTTTCAGTTGCTTATATCACACCTCAAGCTGCTGGAATCTATAACTATAGTTATTCTTTTATTGATGATGCAGAAGTCGAGCAGTCGTTCGACGGAAGCATTGAGGTTATAATAGACCTTGCATTAGAAAAGCCCCTTCCTTGTTTTACTGCTATAGATTCGGAACAGTCAATGCCCGGATCCTTTGGATACGCAAAAGTTGTGATGGGCGATATTGGAGGTGACGAATTAGAAGATGTTGTAGTTGGGAACCAAGAAGGTTTCATGGTTTGTGTTAATGCAAATGGCATTTTTACTGAAGCTGGTCAGGGTGTTGTTCAAATCAACCCTACCAATGATTTGGTGCTAAATGATTTTAATAGTGACGGTCTCAATGATATTTTATTAGCTAAAAGTGCCGATGCAATTGATCCTAGTCAAATTTTATTTAATGGAGGTCCAAGCCCTTTTGGTACTGTTGGTCCTACATTTCCTTCAGCGCGTGACGTTATCATTGACCCAGATGCTACAGAGGGTTACGTAGATGTAATTCTCTCTGGAACGCCTAGCGGTAACACAGAAGTCTATCAATGGGATGGCGCTCAATATCAATTGGCGCAGTCACTTTCGTTTGAAGGTCAATTGACCCTTGCTGATTTCGATAATGATGGAGACCGGGACTTATTAGTGGCACCTTTGTTCTTAGACGATTTTTCTGATCTCAATGTACCTCCCGGAGGAGACGATGTTGCTAATCCTAACCCGATTCTTTACGTTAATGATGGAACTGGAGTATTCACGGAAACCAATTTCTTAAATTTTCAAACTCCAATTTTTGCCGCTGATTTTAACAATGATGACCTAGTTGATTTTGTCACTATAAATGACGGACCCAATGATGTGTGGTTAAATGATGGCTCTGGCAACTACGCGATTGCTCAAACTTTCGGAAATGCGAATACCGTTGACATTGTTGCTATAGACGCTAATCAAGACGGCTTTACAGATCTCACAACCTGTAATCGTGCTGGCACAGTAACTAGAGCGAACAATGTTTGGATCAACAAAGGTGACGGTACTTTTTTCGATGAGCCTATTTCCTATGGGGAATACGGAAGTTTTGGAATCGCCGTTGGTGATATTTCCGGTAATGGCTTCGACGATGTTTTTACCACTTCAGTAAATGGACCCTCTAAAATTTATATTACATCAAACCCAGACCTTGACGGTGATGGCGTTTGCGATGACGAGGACAACTGTGCGAGTACTTTTAATCCTAATCAACTCGATGTTGACGATAATGATATAGGTGACGCTTGTGACGAAGGAGATTTATATCCTGGAGATACAAATAATGATGGTGTTGCAAATAATTTCGATATTCTAAATATTGGTTTGGCTTATGGCGAAACCGGAACTCCGAGAGTAAACGCCTCTATTGATTGGGTAGGGCAGCCCTCTGCAGACTGGATCGATGAAGATTCGGGAGCGAGTTTGGTCTTCGTTGATGGCCTTAATTTTAAGTTCGCCGATTGCGATGGAAACGCCATAGTAGACGATGGTGATGTTATTGCTATTGATCAGAATTACGGCAGTCTCCAAGGAAAGGATGAAGAAGAGGAAGAAGATCTAGAAGGTGACGCTCCGTTTTTTATTGAAGTAACCGAAAGCGCTGTGGGTGATTTCCCATTTAACTATCCGATTGTTCTAGGCGACTCTGACAATTCTGTAGACGATGTCTATGGCCTTGCCTTCACTATCAATGTAGACCTTTCTTTAGTCAAGGACGGCACTATAGACTTGACTTTTGACCAAGGTGAATCCTGGCTAGGTGGTCCCACTGACATTATATCAATCATTAAGGAATTCGAAGATGAGGATAAGGTTGAAGTTGGTATAAGTCGTAAACACTTGGCAATGAGCGGTTCTGGCGGAATTGGTGCTTTCAGAGGAGTCTTTGAGCCAAATATCGATGGAAAGGATGAGATCGCCTTAGAGACCCTTATAAGTATCAGCAACGTTCAAATCATTGATGAGCGAGCAGATATAATTCCAGTAGATGCCCAAGAAACTATTGTGCTTATATCTGGACAGGACAGACCTGAAGAAAATCTGAACATTGATATCTTTCCTAACCCAACCAGTGACATTTTGAATATTCAAGGTCTTATAGAGGAAAATGCGAAAATAGAAATCGTGAATCTATTGGGAATGAAAGTAGTAGAGAATATGGACGTGCAAAATGGCGCAAAAATAGATATGAGCGGTTTTGAACAGGGAATTTATTTCGTCATAATTCGCGAAGGAAATTCCGTACAAATGAAAAAAATTCAAGTTGAGTAATTAACTTTGTAAAGTAATGATTGCCGACTTCGGCAAGAATGCGTGAAGAGTCCTCATTGCTGGAAACGGCAATGAGGGTTTTCTTTTTAGGCCATTCCTAAGCGACGCGGATAAAACGCATAAGCTCCTTTTTTTTATTGAGACTTTCCAAATGCCAAATGGCTTTACCATATTTGTAAAGCTGCGCGCACCTTCCTTTTTATGAAAACGATCCTCTCCTATTTGTTGACTCCTATCTACTGGATCTTTTTTCTATTGCTTTTTGCAAGTTTTCATCCCGTCTTAATTATTGCCCACAAAGTTTTTGGTGACGTGGCTTTTCAAAAGGTGGTCAATGTGATGAATTGGCTAGCTATGAAGAACCTCCACATAATGGGTTGTACTCAGACGGTAACAGACAACAATCAATACGATACAAATCGACCGCTTATTGTAGTATCCAATCACCAAAGCATGTATGACATACCTATGTTTACTTGGCATTTCCGTCAGTTTGGTATTCGATTCGTCTCAAAGAAAAGTTTAGCTTCAGGAATTCCTAGTGTTTCTTATAACTTACGCAATGCCAGCCATATAATCATTAATCGGAAGAACCGAAATCAGGCTGTAAAAGCCATAAAGAAAGGGGGAATAGAGGCATCTAAGCATAACTACGCAGTGGTAATCTTCCCAGAGGGTACCCGCAGCAGAGACGGGTTTCCAAAGAAATTTTCACAAAAAGGCTTGCGACTTTTGGTGGAAACGATGCCCAATGCCGTCATTGTGCCCGTAAGTATAAATGAGTCCTGGCGATTAGAAAAAAATGGACTGTTTCCTATTCCTTTTGGTGTGCACGCGAGTTGGACGATTCATCCATTAGTTGAGCCTGCGGGTAGGGAGTTTGAAGATTTGTCGGCGGAGATAGAGGCGACTATAAAATCGGGTATAGTTAAAAAAAGAAGAAGCGACATAGATTGAGGTGCTACATCGCTTCTTTTGAAAAAGTATAAAGTAGATTACTCTACTCTGTACTAGTTTTTTCTGAACTAAAAAGTGGGAAAGCAATTGAAGCTTGTACCACGCGGTTTCGATTGTTAAAAGTTTGTGTACCCGCAACTTGATCGTTTTCTAGTACGCCACCTAGTCCGTGAACATATCTAACTGAAAACAACCCTGGGCCTGGCCAATCGAAAGAAACGCCTATAGCAGCACCGATGTCTGAGGTAGAATACCAATCGTCAATAGAGCGATCGTCTTGACCTTCAATTTTAAAATTGTTTGAAAGTAAAAAGCTGAACTCTGGCCCAAGCTGAAGATGTAGAAAATCAAAAGGTTGGAATCCTACTAATACCGGAATGCTTAAGTAGTTCAAAATTATTTCATCTCCAGCAGCACTATAATTGGTCACGCCTTTTTGCGAGTATAGTATTTCTGGTTGTAGCGAAAGCGCTCCAACATCTAGTAAGGCGTACGCACCGAAGTGAAATCCTGTTCTGAATTCAGCATCTCTCAGTGATTCGAATTCGCTTCCGATATCCATGCCAGTCAATGTTCCGAAGTCTAAGTCGTCGGTGTAAGAGAAGTTGGTGAAGTTAACTCCTGCCTTAAGTCCTCCTTCGATTTGACCAAAGAGCACATTCGAGCTGCAACATAAAGCGCAGATAAAGAATGCTTGAAATAGTTTTTTCATTTTGATGGTTTGAAATGGTTGTTGATTTAATCGGCTGCGAATGTAGACGCAGTGCTAGGAGGCTGTCAACAAGGCTAAGGGAACTTCAGATTTTCTTCAGTGCTACGGGAATACCTTGAGACAGTTGAGTAGGCGTACAAACCTTTTTTTACAGCCGTATATGTCTTAGTAAATATTTAGTGAACAGTAATTTCATCAATGTTGACTCTTGCGCGAGGGATAGTAGGGATGCGACCGAAGGGGAGCAGTCTCGTTTGTTGAACCAGTAAAGACTTACCGCCTTAGCGGTAGAAGGATTTGCTTTGGTGAGACAAGCACGAGACCGAAGCGAAGCGGAGTCACGGATAGCCCGACCCGAAACCTTGCCCATAGGGCAGAAGGTTTTGGGTCGCGCCCAAATATATTATCTAATTAATGTAACGTTTCCGTACTGTCTTATTTCAGTACCACAAGAGTTAAATGCAGTGACAACAACTGCGTAGGAGGCAATTTCTTGATCTTCTCCATTTGCTGTTCCTGTCCAGCCGCC
>CAZZIZ010000187.1:1754-6599 GCA_964654535.1 uncultured Chitinophagales bacterium | reverse complement strand
ATTGGGCGTGCCCCCTAACTATCTGCCTCGGTGACGCAAATCCGTCTTCCGCAAGTGGAAAGGATTGGCCAACCTTCGGCAAAGTCAGGGGTCGGGCTTTCGGGGCTCGCTCTGTTCTTCTAAAAACAAAAAGCGCCTCTAGCTCTTGAGAGCTAAGCACTTTTCTTGTTTTTAGAAACAGGAGCTCAGACAAACCCCTCTATCCCTCACGCGGAAAAGATTGTTTCAATGCTCAATATATACCGGTATACTGTATTATCATGACATTCGTAATCCACAATACAACTAGGATCAGTATTGGGATGATTGCTTTCTTCTTTTTTAGCTTGTGTGTTTTGATGTTCGCTATAAGCATACTGAAAAGGCCTAGCGTTAAAGCCCCTCTTGAAAGACTGACATAATTTTCGCCAAGTAGACTGCCTGTAATTACTGTAATTCATTTTCTGTTGCGTGAAAGTGTGGCAGGACTTTCTGAGCAAGGCGCTCGAGGGTTTCTTTTATATCACCTCTGTTAAATCTTAAGTTGATGCCCACGTGGTTTACGCCCATTTCTTTCAGCTGCTTCAAGTAGTCCAACAGGTGATTGGCGCCAAGGCGAAAGCCAAGATGTATATGTTCAGGTTTGTAATCGTCCGCGAGATGCAGGTCTACGTACAAAGGTTGCATAAATGGTTTGTTAGTGAGCTGCTTCTTTTTTAAGTGCTCGCGAAAGTCTTTGATGTTATGCGATTGCATATAAAAGTTGCGCGGGTAGTACATCCAGCCGTCGCCATTTTCTGCAATCCATTCTATGCTTTGTCTGCTGCTCCCAGTAATCATTAGTGGTAGTTTCGCGCCGAACGGTTTTGGTAAAACGTCTATGTTGCCTTTTAGCTCTGCGTATCGATTGTTTTCGAGCTTAGGAAAAGACGCTCGTGCAAGACGCAAAAACTCAAAGGCTTCTCGAAAATGTTCGCCACGCTTTTCGAAATCAAATTTCAAAGCAGGAAACTCTTCCGGGCGGTCGCCGGAGGCGACGCCTAAAATAAATCGACCACTAGTGAGTTGATCTAAAGTCGCTGCGGCCTTAGCGACATGAACAGGATGATGCAAAGGTAGGGCAATGCTGGCTACTCCTAGACAGATGCTTTTCGTCTGTCCTGCTAAAAAGCCGAGGTAAGCGAACGGATCATAGGTTTGTCCAGCATCTCCAAAAACGGGCAGGTGCAGGGGAACATCGCGCACCCAGAGTGCTTTGAAGCCTAGCGATTCTGCCAATTGAGCTCGTTCCAAGTGCTCAGTCAGGCTAGGCACCGTGCTCTGAGCATAGTTTTCAATAGGTATAACCACACCTATACTTAAATGGCCCGCCTTGAAGACAGAATTAAAACCTTGATTTATTTGTTCAAATTCGCTCATTGAAAGAGCCTGAAAGATACGAGTAAAACCACTGTTGGCCATTGTGCTACAGGATCTGAAAGGAGCTCGCAAGTGAATTCTCCGTGTTTTGCGATTTGCACAGGGCTAGAGCCGCCATTAGTGCTACGGTCAAAAGCAATCCAATAGATAGGTTTCTGTATTGCCTGTGTATAATTCTCATTAGGAGCGATTCAAATTGAAACATCTGCAAAGCTCCTTGCAAATACATCCTAGCTACCTCTTCTTTTTCCGGTTCTGAATTTTATCACCGCGCGTTTTAGGTTTCTTGTATTTCTTTTCGATTTCACGTTTATACTTTCCACCAAGGTTTACCTTTTGGTTTTTTAGTTTCTTTTCGTGAAAGCTAGGGCCACGCTCTGGAGCATTCTTATGGTTGCGATGAGGGTTTGATGAATCTACCACCGGAGCCGGTCTCTCAGAAGGAATGCGTTTTGTTGAAACCTCAACTTCTTCAGGAAAATCCAAATCCAAAATTTTCATTTGCATCAAAGCTTCTATTGCTTCTTTTGCCGGAATCTCTTTTTCGGTGTAGAGTAGAATTGATTCTCCTTCCTTTTCTGCTCGACCCGTTCGACCAATCCTGTGTATATAGTTTTCGGGATGGCTAGGACAGTCTACATTGATGACCTGGCTTATTTGGTCCAAGTCCAAACCTCTAGAAAGAATATCGGTAGCGATCAGCACCCTATGTTCGCCGCTGTTAAATGCCTCCACACTTCTGTTTCGATAGTTTTGAGATTTGTTGGAATGTATAAGCCCCATCTCGCCCTCATATTTTTCACTCATCAACTCGAACATAAGATCAGCCAGCTTTTTGTTGGGAAGGAAGACCAGCACTTTCGAGAATTTATCTTTGTCGGCTAGTAAGTGAGACAGCAAGTTTGCCTTAGTATGAAAGTTGCGACAAGCAATAGCCACTTGTTTTATGTTGGCCAAGGGCGTTCCACTTATGGCAATAAAAATTCTTTCTGGTTGAAAGAAAAATTGATCGATCAAAGTATCGATGTCATCGCTAAGGGTCGCCGAGAACATAATGTTTTGCCTTCTTTCAGGAAGGAGGTCAAATAGATTGGTCAATTGATAGCGAAAGCCCAACTCAAGCATTTCATCTACTTCATCAATCACCAGTTTTTTGACCGATTTCAATTGTACCGCTTTTGATAAAACCAAATCGTATAATCTTCCAGGGGTGGCGACCAAAATATCCATACCCGCTAACAGATTATTTTTCTGGGTGTTCATGCTGACTCCGCCGTAAACGCCCTGAACCCGCACGTCCATATAAGTACATAAGCTTTCGGTTTGGGCGACAACTTGATTTACCAATTCTCGGGTAGGGACAATGACCAATATCCTAGGATTGCTCTGCTTAGAAAATTTCAAATCTTGTAGCAAGGGGAGCAAGTAGGCAAAAGACTTTCCTGTTCCAGTCTGAGCAATACCGACCACGTTTTTCCCAGATCGAACTACCGAGTAAGATTGCGCCTGAATCGGAGTAGGGCGTTCAAAGCCCAAATCCTGCAAGGCATTTCTCAGCGCGTTGGTCAGTTTTAGCTCTTGAAAGGATTCCATCGGTCGCAAAGATAGTCCATACTGTTTCGAATTGGGCGTGCCCCCAAACCCAGCCTAATAATTCGTGTTTCCACGAAGTATTAGGCTGGGTTTGGGGTCGGGCTTTTGGCCGTCGCTCTGTTCTTCAAAAGCCAAAAAGTCTCTCTAGCTCCAAGGAGCTAAAGCCTTTTCTTGCCTTTTGAAACAGGAGCTTCAACAAAGGCCTCAATCCCTCACGCGGTAATCATAGCACATAGCAATACCAAAATCTTAGAAAAGGATGTCATTTTGAGCGCAGCCGAGAAATCTGTGTATTCGCCAGCTCAGACTATGAACTCAAACTGTTATGGTGCGAGTCTCTCGACTCGATGCGTTTTGACTTTTTTTCTGCTTAAGCGCACACTGCTACGACTTAATGCTTCACCAATTTCTCTCGGATAATAAAATTCTTGCCTTTCACAATCAAGACATAAAACCCGTCTGGAAATTTGCTCATGTCAATTGCGTTCAAACCAAAGACGCCTTCCTTTTGAATGAGGACCTGTCCATTTTGATTTTGAAGATATATTGCTGCATTTTCTTCTAGGCTAAATGAAAGTTGTTGCTCAACGGGATTAGGATAAATGTCCAAATCTGCTTGCGTGAGTCCGTCTTCAATTCCGATGTCTATGACCATGCATTCGCAGTTTTCATTCAATACACCTTGAGCGCCAAAATAACATGGGAGGCCTTCGCAAGCCTCAAAGTCAATTTCCGCAGAAAAGCAGCTCATATTATCAGATTGATCCTTGTCTATACGTTGGTTAGGACTTAACAAATTTGCGCAGATGTTTGCTTGGCAAGATAATGAAGGATTAATTGACCAGTTAGTTACAGTGATTGGTCTGCTTTCGCCAGGCGCTAAACATTCTTCAATAATGATTCTGCGTTTGTTATAAAAAAGAAAACCGCAAAACGAAGATGGACTTGAGCCTCTTTCCAAACCGATATCAAAAAAACAGACATCTTCATTCCCATAATTGGTCACTTCTATAATTATGTCATTCATAATTGTTGCACAAAAGCCCTCTATCGTTTCGTACTCATAATAAGTGCCAACATCTAAACTGGAAATTCCTATGTTGTCGTCGGTACTAAGCGGGTTTGCGACATTATATCGTTCTACGTAAACAAGCGATCCCAAGCCGGCATCAAAAAATCGATATTCAATTACATCATCCCCATTTTGATAGCTATATCCATCCTCTGATGGAAGCATTGCTTCTTGTACATTGTTGGTGGCGTTAAAGCAGTTCAGGGCAACTTCATCATCATATGAATCGAGCGATATAGTTTCGAAACTAAGTACTTCACCTGTTGGAGACATCATAAGTATAAGTCGATATGAAGGTGAAGAAACATCCGAGAAGTAACCCCACAAAGAAACAGCTATGCTTCCGTCCTCTTGCTCGCAAATGTCAATGATATCGAAAATGTCAAAATAGATGTCGTTTGGATAATTTTCTAGCTCAACGTATTGCGAGAAATCGTCTGGACCATAGTACAAGACCAAAGGCTCAGTATTGAAAGGAATAAAAGCAAGATATTCTCCGGCATTACAACCAGGGTTGAATTCGACCTTCCCGACCAGAATTACTGATTCGTTGGTCGCCAATACTTCTGACGGACTATGCGTAATGTAATCGGGTCGAATAGCAATGGCATCTAAAACATTCTGCCCAGATAAGCAGAAACTACAAAGTAGGAGCGTGAATGATAAAATTCGCATTGTTACCATAAATAGAAAATTTATTATCCATTTCTAATGTAAATGATAATAGTTATGAAATCTTCAAATGAGTTGTTTTGTGACAATTTAATTACATCAAAATTATG
>CAZZIZ010000187.1:0-1654 GCA_964654535.1 uncultured Chitinophagales bacterium | reverse complement strand
CGGTCATAGAAGCATATTCTCCAGAACTGCAGGTGTATGCAACATTTTTGTTAATACACGTTGACACCATAGATGGCACTAGTTCGCCGTCTTCCTTGTTCGCTATTGTAAATGCTATCCAGCCCTTATTTGGTAAAGAAATTTTCCAGTTAGCATTATTTCTGACTTGAACGTAATAAATTGTTCTGTTACCTATTTTTCCAATTTTATCCATCTTTATAAGACTATATTTTCAGCATCTATCATCAGATTAATCAAATTGACTAAACTGGAATCGCTATAATCCGCTTGCGAATAAAATGGGTGAAATATAGTTTCCTTTCGTTTTATATAGGCGGTTCTAAGGCCAGCCTTTTTTGCTCCAAACAAGTCCCAATCGTGCGTGGCAATCATTACAATATCCTCCGTTTTCAATCCTTCTTGTTCTGCTGCAAACTGATAAATGGCTTTAAACGGTTTGTATCGTTTTACTTGATCAACTGAGTAGTAGGAATCAAATTTGTCAATAATTCCGGCATTGCTCAATTGCTCTTTCATCATGGCTAAGGATGAATTTGAGACGGCAACAAGACGAATGTTTTTCTCTTTGAGAATTTCAAGTGCTGGTAGAACATCTTCATACGCTGGCAATCTTCTAAATTCTCCAAGAATCTCAGCTTTAGTCTTAGCACTTAACGTTACGTTGTTTTCGAAGAAAACACATTCTAAAGCAACGCCAGCCAATTCTCCAAAATTTCTATACTCGTTCATGACGCCCATAACACTCGAACTGTGAAGTAGTTTACTGAACCAATATTTTAGGACATACTTGTCCTCGAAGTACTTATCAAACTGAACTTTCAGTAAACCCAGGTTAAGTAGGGTTTCATTCATGTCAAAGAATATTGCTTTTGCCATATCGCTTTTTAGTTATAGAGTGAGCTCGAGCTAGCGAACTTTTACTAGAGTCTCCGCATTCGCATCACTACTCTAAGTTAGTTCAGGTTGTGAAGTTTAAGACGTTTTTACGTTCAATTTCGCTTTAATGCTAATTGCTGATAAGGCTTCTAAATAGAAAGAAAGTAAAGAGATCGGGGAGTGTTAGTTGTTTTTGCGAGAATTAGTTCTTGATTGTTGTAGCAATTGATCCGTTGGGCTTTATCTGGTGATAAGTAACAAGCGTATCAATTTTTGCCGCGACCTCTAAAAAATCCAGAGTGGATTTTGAGGCGCCTTTATTATCATTCTTCGAAGCAGCCGCGTATTTATAGCATTTCATGAGTTTGATGGAATTGGATTCTATCGAACTAGCATTGTTTAGCTCATACTCCTTCCACTTATTTACGGCAGCGCTTTGATCGTGATCGCAAATTGATTGAATTTCTAAATCGTCGATTTTCTTTTCGCCAAGGAATGTTTTTAAATGTCGATTTACACAAAGGTCAGAGCTGATTTCGAAAATCGCGTAGGAGAGTGAATCGTTGAGTTGCTTGTAGCTGAACACTTTGGACTGGCCTGGCTGTTCCAGCTTATCCACTAGTGCCTGACTATGATTTCTTAACCAGTTTGGGTGCTCCAGTTCATTTTTCTGAACCGAAGTAGAATGGTCATTTGATTTGGAGGAGCTGGCATCTTGCTTTTCTTTTGGAGTTGGTGTTTTGCTTGTGGGTTCGCT
>CAZZIZ010000186.1:0-6612 GCA_964654535.1 uncultured Chitinophagales bacterium | reverse complement strand
CGAAAGGCCCCTTCTACGCAGGGGCCTTTCTAAAATGAAACAAATGCACGAAGAGTACACTAGTTTTTCATGAACACAGTACCAAGCGTTCTCTCCTGATTTGAAATCGTGATGTAGTAAACGCCCTTGGACAGCGCACGTACATCGAACTTAACTACATTTTTTCCGTTCAACGGATTATGCGTTCTACGTTCAATTACCTTTCCAGATATATCAACCATTGTAACTAAAACTTCTTTCTCTTGGGTCGACTCAAATGCCACTTGCAAAATGTCGCTGCTAGGGTTCGGATAAGTATTCAATATTTCGAACTGAGCAGATGATCGCTGAATCGCTATGACCGATCCCACAAAAGTTTGGGTTCCATCTAAGTCGGTTTGTGAAAGTCTGTAATAGCTCAGGTTCGTTCTGAAATCAAAATCTAAATAGTTGTAGTGCTGCGCACTGGTTGCTTCACCTTGCGATGCTAGGTCTGCGACTTTTACAAAGTCTAGAGCATCGTCTGATCTCCAAAGTGTAAACGTATTATTGTTGCTTTCTGATCCTGTGGTCCAGCGCAGTGCGTTGGCTTTACCTTCTTCTTGACCATCGAAATCTACGAGCTCTATCGGCGTTGGGCCTGAACATTCTGCTATTACTGGACCTATCTGCACTGAGCAAGTTGGATCCATTAATGCGGTAATGGTGTAGGAATAAGTTGGAAACTGAGCGACATTGTAAGTATTGGAATCGGTATATCCGTTTTGTCCATTTATGATTACGTTTGATCCATCTGGGCGGGTTATCTGATAACCTCCTGCATCAAAGGGCCCGGCAAATTCGAGTGTAACGGTATAGCTATTGGTATCAAAACAAAAAGGCGTTGCACTGGCATCTATATCCGTGCAGTTCGTTCCACCAGCTCCGCCTTCGGAACGCAGGGTGAAAATTCCTGAATCAAGCGGTCCCATACCGGCAACTTGGTTGCCAAATGAAGTAGAAGGGTGCTCTGTCCAATTCATGTTTGCCGCGTCCCACTCTGCAACCTGCAATTGAGTTGGGTCGAGGGTGTTGGGCGCTAATACTGATGCTTGATCAAAGGCAAACGTAATGTTGGCCATAGGATCCGCACTAAAGCCCATCCCATCTATAATCCAAAAACGGTCGACCATATTTAATGCATCGTCTGCTCCGTTTAAGTTAAGATTGCTTACGCCAGCCGGCAAAGGCATATTGATTGCACTAGTCGGGTAAGTTGCGAAACTTACTGCTCCGTTTCCTGCGCCCGCCTGCGCTACACTATACTGTAGTGGAAAAGCTTCGACACCACTCCCAAAAGGAAGGAGGTAAGTTCCAGTGCTTGAACCGATGTTCCATACTAGCGTTCCGTTGCTAATCGCAGTCTCAGATACAATCTGCCCGCCATTACTTACAAGTGCGGTGTTTGCAGGGTTAATGAGGCTGATTTGGTTTTGGTTTAACAAGAGGTTTGTTTGACCAATATCCAAAAACCCATTAACTCCTGCGTTTTGCAACAGACTAATATCTCCCAGTCCATCAAAAACTAGATTGTAAAAACTACTGGGAGCTGTGCCACCAATATTTTGATTTGTACCAAAGAGTACAACCGTTCCTTGTGTATCAATGATTGGATTATTGGAACCGTTGTTTATCCAGTCATTTCCTATTTCAACTATGCCCGCATTGTCGATGACTCCAGCTTGATGTATGAAGTCACCTTGCACGTGCAGAACTGCATTTGATTGTACGGTGATTTGACATCCATCATTATACAACTGCGCCTCTAGCGATAATGTTATACAACACAACAGTATTGCTATGGCAATATTCTTTATTGCTGTCATCTCAAATTAGTTTGGACAAACAATAGCTGTAGAAGTCAATTGACCAGTCATGTCTACAGTAACTCTGTAGCAAGCTCCTGTTGGAGAAGTAAGGATAATTCCGTTTGCAGCATCGCTTAGGTAAATATCGCCATCAGCAACTTCTACTCTAGATCTTGGTGCAGTTGTTCCAACACCTACACGTCCATTATCGTTAATTCTTAATGCAGGGCTCATTGGATTGGCTCCGTCGTTTAGGATATTTAGAGTCGGTGCTCCAGGCTCTCCAACTACCATTAGTCTTGCTCCCGGTGAAGTTGTTCCTACACCTACTCTTCCGTTATCGTTTACTCGTATGGCTGGGTTCATTGGGTTTGCGCCGTCGTGAAGGACGTTAAAAGTTGGTGCGCCTGCTTGACCGATTACCATTAGTCTTGCTCCTGGTGTAGTTGTTCCGATTCCTACTCTGCCATCTTCGTTTACACGAATAGCAGGGTTCATTGGGTTTGCGCCGTCGTGAAGGACGTTAAAAGTTGGTGCGCCTGCTTGACCGATTACCATTAGTCTTGCTCCTGGTGTAGTTGTTCCGATTCCTACTCTGCCATCTTCGTTTACACGAATAGCAGGGTTCATTGGGTTTGCGCCGTCGTGAAGGACGTTAAAAGTTGGTGCGCCTGCTTGCCCAATAACCATTAGTCTTGCTCCAGGTGTAGTTGTTCCGATTCCTATTCTGCCGTCTTCGTTTATGCGAAGTGCAGGATTCATTGGGTTTAATCCGTCGTTAAGCACATTAAGTGTAGGTGCGCCCGCTTGACCTACAACCATAAAGCGCGCTCCGGGCATCGTGGTTCCTACTCCTACTCTTCCGTCTTCGTTAATACGAAACGCAGGATTCATTGGGTTTAATCCATCATTAAGCACATTGAAGGTTGGTGCACCTGCTTGTCCAACTACCATAAAGCGAGCTCCAGGAGTAGTTGTTCCAACTCCTACTCTACCATCTTCGTTTATGCGAATGGCAGGATTCATTGGGTTCATTCCGTCGTGAAGCACATTGAAAGTTGGAGCGCCTACTTGACCGACTACCATTAATCTTGCTCCTGGAGTTGTGGTTCCGATTCCTACTCTACCATTATCGTTAACACGAATGGCAGGGTTCATTGGATTTAGTCCATCATTCAATATGTTAAGTGTTGGCATTCCAGGTTGTCCAACAACCATAAAGCGTGCTCCTGGTGTTGGTGTACCTACACCAGTTCTTCCGTCATTTCCAACGAAGAGTAAAGAACTCGAATTTGAGTCTGTTACATTCAGGGCTGAAGCAGTGTTGTCTGCTGTAGTACCTTGAACTTCTAGTTTAGAACCAGGCGTCGTAGTGCCGATTCCTACATTGTCTTGTGCGGAGAGAAGGCTGAAACTTCCGAATATCGCTAAAGCGATAACTCCTTTTGATAGCATTGATTTCATTTTATTGATTTTTGTGAATTCGCCTAAATTGGCTTTAACTCTTTTTATCGATATAAAATTAGAGGCACAAAAAGCCAAATCATGTGACTAATGCTACATGTGAAAGAGAATGTTTGAGAGGACTTATTGAGTCAAGAGCTTATGTACTCCAAGCTCAAAATGAAGGGTTTATGGGCTTTAGGAGCGATCTAAAAGAAGCACTTTTTTATGTTCGAGCTTTACGTAGGACTCGTTTTCTAATTTCTTCAATAGTCTAGAGACTACTTCTCGAGTGGAGCCAATATCATTTGCTATTTGTTGGTGGGTAGCGTGAATGGTTGAATCTCCTTTTGCTTTTCGCTCATTTTGAAGGTAGGTCAAAAGGCGTTTGTCCTTATTCTCGAAGGTGAGCACTTGAATGGTATTGAGTAATTCATCGTACTTGTTTTTGAAGAGTCCAAACAAGAAGCTGTTCCATACTGGATACTTTCTGGAAAAATCTTCTGCCTGTTTAGCAGAAACGACTAGCACCTTTGCCGTTTTTTCAACCACTGCCTTGACTTCACTTTTTGAGTTATGTATGCAGCTTGAGGCGGACATAACGCAACTTTCATCGGGATTGATATAGTATAGTAAGACTTCGTTACCCTCTTCATCTTCGCGATAGACTTTTACCAAACCTTCGAGGACAAGCGGAATTACTTTTGCGTATGCCCCTTCTTTCAAAAGCACAGTGCCAGCATCAAAATTATGCGTTTCACAGTTTTCTTCCAGCTCCTTTTTAAGAGCGGGATACTTGAATAAATCCTTGATTGTACTATCCACTAAAAGCGCTTTGATTTCGCATTATAAGCTAAGAATAGCTACTGACATTGCCGAAGAATATAGGTCTCAAATGAGACATTTTTTCCAAGCCTAGCCTAAAATGAGTAGGTTTTAATCAAATCGCCAATTCAGAAGCCTACATAAGCTAGTAGATTAATGTTCAAATTACTTTTTGGCGATAACTACATACTGATATTCCAGTTGCTCCTTATAAGACTTTGAAGTTGAAAAACCAGCCCTCTTCAACTCGTCCATTGCAGTTGCAGCAGACACACGATACCTTTTTGGAGGACCAAAATCGGATCGCTCTTTTTTGAAATCTACGACCATAAGACTTCCTCCGGGTTTTATACCTGCGAGGACCTTAGAAAAGTAGTCTACCCTATTGTCGATGTGATGATAGGTGTTTACGATTATAACATGGTCGACTTCTTCGTTTTTCAAAAGCGGATCATCGTATTCGACTTTACGGGTTGAAACATTGGAGACATTCAATTCTGAGCGCTTTGTTTCTACGTAGTCCAAGAACCTTTCATCTACATCGGCTGCAATTACGGTTGCCCCTCTTTCAGCCATTGGAAAAGAGAAGTAACCAGTTCCGGCGCCAATGTCCATTACGGTTTTACCCTTAAGCTCACCAAACATGGAAATCACCAACTCAGGTTTTTGCCATTCTTTGCGCTCAGGATTTTCGAAGCTGTTTACCAAATCTTCGAAGCTTCTTTTGTTCATGAAGATATTGGACAAGTTTCCAGTATCACAAGATGCCATGAAAATGAAAGCCATTAAGATGAAGTATAATGTGAGGTTTCTAAATTGCGGTACCATTCAACATCGTGTTTGATGTGCAATTTAAATAACAAATACAATCCTAGCAGTCTTTTGATTAAAACTTGAGTCCAAACTTGAAAAGTCCTTGGATGTGGTTTTGAGAGAACTCTGATTCTGATAACTCAACTTTTTTCGACAAGATGTATCTCGGAGATAGTCCAATAAAAACTTTTCCAAAATGTACGTTAATACTAGATGAAACACCATAGTTCAGCCCTGATGTAGCTACGTCACTAGCTTCTGATCTAAAAAATCCGACGGAAGGCCCAATGGCAAATTCATATTCTGGGCTTACAAAAAGTCGGTACTCAGGATTTATACCCGCAGTCCAATATTTGTAATTGCTTTCATCATCGTTGAAATACAAAAAACTAATCTGCTGACGAATGTAATTTTTTCTAGTACAAGCTAATGGGCATTGTAATGCAATTTCTACCCCGTAGCCAAAGCCACTGGTATCCAAATCGGAAAATGACATAAAAGCCACTTGCGGAGCAATAGATATCTGTGGACGAAAATTTTCTTTCAAAACTGGTAGCATCCCGCTATCAGCTTGTTTTATAAATGGAGAGTCTTGGGCATTTAAATTTAAGCCAATAAATAAAGCGGCTATAAGTAAAGTTCTCATGTGGTTTGCGTTTTAATTTTATTCAAAATTAGCCTAGCACCGACCTAGGTTCTGTGACAATGGTCACATCTTTGAATAAATCTTTCTAAGCGAGGCTTTATTCTTGTTGCCTTCACAACAATTTGCAATTATTCGTGTAGAGCAAATTACCTTGCATCTTACACTAGACTAACTTAGTTTGAGAAAGAAGGATCTAATCCATGCTCAGATGAAAAGAAAAGACTTCATAAAACTTGCTGGCGTCTCAGCATTGTCCCTTCCTATTGCAACGTCTATGAACAGCCTACAAAGTATGGTCGAGCCTTTTAAGCGCAGTTCGAAAATGCCAGTTTTATTTCTTGGTCACGGTTCTCCAATGAACGGAATAGAAGACAACGAATTTGTTCAGGGATTCAAACATCAAGGTTCGGAATTGCAAAAGCCGAATGCGATTATAGTTGTCTCGGCGCATTGGGAAACCAAAGGGACTTTTGTTACGGCGATGGAACAGCCTAGAACCATACACGACTTTCGAGGTTTTCCTAAAGCATTGAGCGAAGTACAGTACAATGCTCCGGGTCACCCCCAGCTCGCAAAGGAAGTTTCAGCATTAGTCGAACCAAGTGGCACAGTTTCCCTTGATGAAAAATGGGGACTCGATCACGGTTCTTGGACAGTGGTCAAACATCTTTTTCCGCAAGCCGATGTCCCAATTATTCAGTTGAGTATTGATTATACCAAACCGCCAGCCTATCACTATGAGCTCGCTCAGCAGTTAAAGGGTCTACGCGAAAAAGGTGTGCTCATTATTGGCAGTGGTAATATGGTACACAATCTTAGAAAAGTTGCTTTTGATAAACTCAACACACCTTTTGGCTACGATTGGGCAATAGAAGCGGACAGCAAAATGAAGCAATGGATTTTAAACGATGATCACCAGAGCCTTATCGATTTCGAAAAACAAGGAAGCGCCTTCAATCTTGCTATTCCTACTCCGGAACATTACCTGCCGCTATTGTATACGCTGGGCTTAAAAGAATCGAAAGATGAGCTTTGCATCTTCAATGACCAAGCTGTAGG
>CAZZIZ010000185.1:0-6672 GCA_964654535.1 uncultured Chitinophagales bacterium | reverse complement strand
GCAGCAAGCAGAACAGAGCGAGCCCCGAAAGCCCGACCCTGAACTTGGGCGAAGCAAGATGCGAGCGGGGCACGCCCAAACTCAATATTCTGGCGAATTTTTGAATGTATAAGGCCTGACTTTATCTGACTTAAGGTTTTCATTGTCAAGTGTTAAGGCTGTGCTTCTGTTTATACGAGTCTGACTTTATTAATATATTTTGTTGGTTATGGACGGATGTGTTATCTATTATTGTACTAAATCATTGTACAACTGTTTGTATGTCTAAATGTTTAAATGAAATAAGTAAGGTCCTCGTGTTGGCTTTCCTTTTTTTGTCACCTGTGGGAGAGCTTGTAGTTCAAGCGCAGTTCACGCATACCAATGAGCGGATTTTACAAGGTGGAAACTTTTATCGTATTGACGATCTTGCTTATGGCGATATAGACGATGATGGCTTGGGAGACGTATTATTTAGTGCCTCGGGTGAAACGGGTATGTTTTGGCAGAAACAAGTTTACGATGGTAGTTTTACTCCGCCAATTTTGATTTCTGCTAACAGTGGAGAGAAGATTGAGTTGCATGATTTAAATGGTGATTTTCTTTTAGATGTAATTTATCGACGAGGGAATTCTATTTACTATCGTACGAATATAGGGGGCGGTATCTTGGGAGATGAAATTGCGTTTGAGTATCCGCAGTTTTCGTCAAGATCAACTTACTTGGTAAAAGATGTTGATGGCGATGGTGACTTAGATATTTTGCATTTAAATATTGAGCGTGATGATGTTCCCTTAAGTACTATTCTAGAACGACGCTATAGCGCAAATTTGATTCTCTTACTCAATAATGGGACTGGTGAGTGGAATGAAATGCAATTGTACCATGGTCTGTTACATGCGTCTAATCAGTTTATGAATATGAAGACGGAATTGAAAATGGATGATTTAGACAATGATGGTGATTTTGATATTGTTTTGTCGGCCTATAGTTCTACTCCTTGGGAGACCGTTTTGGTTGGAGAAAATACCGGAGGGCTGCAATTTGATTTTGAGAAAATCGATTTTGCTCTGCCTGAATTTACCTTTATCGAATTGCTTGACGTCGATTTTGATAATGACATCGATATATTACTAGATGGTGAGCAGACTATTGAAAATCAAGGGAACTTGGACTTTAGCGAAGGGGGCTCTTTGATAACTTTTGACTACGACAATTTATGGTGGATTGACTTTGATGGGGATGCTGTTCGCGATCTGGTTACGGTAGAGGATGGACATATGTATTGGCGAAAATTGAATGCTGATGGAAGCTTTCTTCTCGCAGAATTGATAGGCGTCTATGATCCCTACATAGCGATTCCGGTTTTTGCAAGTCCAGGTAGTTCGCTCGAATTGCTGATTGCTACACCAAGTGTGGGTATTGGCTTTTTGCAATTTTCAAATACTACTACAGACTTTAACCAAATATCTAACGGTGGAATTGCCTTTTTACGCGATATAGCGCTCATAGACTTAAATGGTGATGGTGAAAAAGATATTATATGTGCTAAAAAAACCGATCCGGGAATTTCATACTTCCTTAATGTTGGGCAAGGTCATTTTTTACAAGAGACACTTGTTCTAAACGCTCCTTCTTCTATTTTGGAGTTTGAAGTTGTGGATATTGATCTTGATGGCCTTGAGGATGTTTTTTTTATTGGGGAATCAGTATTGGGTTATCAGTTGAATAATGGAGATAGTACTTTTTCTGAGCCAACGCTTTTGGAATTTCCTGGTTCTGAGATTACTGGTTTTGGATTAAGTGAATTTAACTCAGGTACTGGAACTGACCTAGTTATTGGCTCCTTTGATGATTTAAGTATTTACCATAATATTTCTAGTGCAAATCCTTGGGGCAATGTAGTATCATTTGACCCTACCGTCGTAGGTAATTTTATAGGAAACATATTGTTGGAAGATTTGGATGGGAATGGTCAAGTAGATGTGCTTTTCGAAAGTTCGATCAATGGCTTCCAATTACAATGGTTAGTAAACAACAATGGTGTTTTAGGTTATCATCCTTTTCCCGTTGAAAATTTAAGGGGCACAAGGTTATTGTTTGATATTGATCAAGACGGAGACTTGGACATTCTGGCTGAAGCAAGCAATACCTTCAAGGTTTATTCGAATAATGGAGGGGCAGAGACTTTCACATTCCTGCCTGTTGAAATCCCATTTGTTTCCTTAAGGAACCTTGCCTACGAAGATATTAACGGCGACGGCTTGTTAGATTTTTTTGTATTTAGTTCTACTGGGGTAAAATTGCTCCAAAGATTAGAAGAAAATAGCTTTAACCTAGCTAAAAACTTGTACGTAGCTTCAAGCGCTTTTTCTATACGTAGGGCATTCCCTCTGGACCTTGATCATGATGGTGATTTGGACATAATTAGTTACGACGAAAACCTGAATAAGATCAGCACTTATGAATACACGAATGATGAGGTCGAGGCAATTATATTTAGAAAGGATCATGTTGGTAATAGCTGTGACTTAGATTCGCTGCGTTTCTATGATGTTTCTGGTGCCTATGCTCCTCAAACTACTTGGGCCTGGGACTTTGGTGATGGTAATACGTCGGAAGAACTTTCTCCTGTGCATGCGTACGAAGAATCTGGTACTTATGAAGTGAGATTAGAAGTTTGCTATGACGGTTTGTGTACTCAAAACACGAGCACCATTAATGTAGTATTTGACGACTTTGTTATTTTTCCAGCTTTCGAAATGCCCACCGAAGGAATAGTTGGCGAACCTCTTCAGTTTACTGACCAAACCATTGATATCACAAACTGGACTTGGGTTTTTGGGGACGGGCTAGTTTCCGATGAGCAAACGACTGAACATATTTATACGGCACCTGGAACATATACTGTTGAGTTGTTTTTAACCAACAGTAGTATAGTAGACTGCACCTTTAGCTTTTTTCAGAACATCTCGATAGATTTCCCTTCATCAATAACGGCAAGTCAAAATGCAAAAGTCCTAGTTGTCCCCAATCCCTTTACAGACTATGTAGATTTAAGAGGCGAAAATATAAATCGTTTCGAGCGTTACAGATTAATAACTGTTGAGGGAAAGCTGGTTCGAACGGCAATGATTTCTGAGAACCGAATTCGTTTTGATAGTTCGATGAGTCCAGGAGTATACATGCTTGAGCTGTATGCACCGAATGGAGAACGGAGCGTGCACCGTTTGGTGAAGTAGTCTATTCGAATTCGTTTGGTTCAGGATCCAAAAAAGCCCCACTCACGTAATTGCGAGCAGGGCTTCTATATTTAAGAAACTAAATTTCCTAAGCGTCGGCGTCGCCTTCGTCTTTTACTTCTTCAAACTCCGCATCTTCCACTTCTGGTTCTGCGTTCGCGCCTTCATCAGCTGCACCGTTTCCAGCCTCTGCTGTTTGCTCGCCGCCCGGTTGACCTTGAGAATACAAGTGCTCTGAAGCAGCAGCCCAAGCAGTGTTCATTTTCTCCATTGTAGATTCAATGCCCGCCATATCCTTAGCTTCGTGCGCCTTCTTCAAGTCTTCAAGCGCTTCAGTAATCTGCGTTTTGTTCTCATCCGGAAGCTTGTCGCCGTACTCTTTCAATTGTTTCTCCGTTTGGAAAATCATAGAGTCCGCTTTATTAATCGCTTCCACCTCGTTGCGCTTCTCCTGATCCGCCGCCTCATTGGCTTTGGCCTCGTCGCGCATTTTTTGGATTTCCTCATCAGATAAACCAGTTGAAGCCTCAATACGAATACTGTGCTCCTTACCCGTTCCTTTATCCTTCGCACTTACTTGCATTATACCGTTGGCATCTATATCGAAGGTTACCTCAATTTGAGGAACACCTCTAGGCGCCGGCGGAATACCTTCCAAGTGGAAACGTCCAATCGAACGATTGTCCGCCGCCATTTTGCGTTCTCCTTGCAATACGTGAATATCAACCGAAGGTTGATTATCCGATGCAGTAGAGAAAGTCTGAGACTTCTTAGAAGGAATAGTAGTGTTCGACTCGATTAGCGGTGTAAACACACCACCCATTGTTTCGATACCTAGCGAAAGCGGTGTAACGTCGAGTAGTAAAACATCTTTTACCTCACCAGTTAAAACCCCACCTTGAATAGCAGCACCAACCGCAACCACCTCATCCGGGTTAACCGAACGGTTTGGCTTGCGACCGAAGAACTTCTCTACTACTTCCTGAATTTTTGGGATACGAGTAGAACCACCAACAAGAATCACCTCGTCGATATCCTTAGCCGTCAAGCCAGCATCTTTCAATGCAGCCTTGCAAGGATCAATAGAACGCGTAACCAACTCATCAGACAATTGCTCAAACTTCGCACGAGACAATTTCTTAACCAAGTGACGAGGCACCCCGTCCTTAGCCGTAATGTATGGTAAGTTAATTTCCGTTTCCTGCGAACCAGACAACTCAATCTTCGCTTTTTCCGCTGCTTCTTTCAAACGCTGCAAAGCCATAGGATCTTTACGTAAGTCCATGTTTTCAGCCTTCTCAAAATCATCAGCCAGCCAGTCCATAATAACTTCGTCGAAGTCATCACCACCAAGACGCGTATCACCGTTGGTAGATTTAACTTCAAAAACGCCGTCGCCCAGTTCAAGGATAGAGATATCAAAAGTTCCACCACCTAAATCGTAAACCGCAACAGTTTGATCTACGTTTTTCTTGTCCATACCGTAAGCCAACGAAGCCGCAGTCGGCTCATTGATAATACGACGAACTTTTAAGCCTGCTATTTCTCCCGCTTCTTTGGTTGCTTGACGTGAAGAGTCGTTGAAGTATGCTGGGACAGTAATAACGGCTTCGGTAACTTCGTGACCAAGGTAATCCTCGGCAACTTTTTTCATTTTCTGCAAAACCATTGCAGAGATTTCTTGAGGCGTGTACAAACGACCATCGATATCGACACGCACCGTATCGTTATCACCCTTCACCACTTTGTATGGCGAGCGATCTATTTCATCACTCACTTCACCAAAGCGACGACCCATAAATCTTTTTATCGACTGAATCGTTTTGGTTGGGTTTGTAATTGCTTGTCGTTTGGCAGCATCGCCAATTTTGCGCTCCCCGTTTTCCAGGAAAGCCACAATAGAAGGAGTCGTACGACGCCCCTCTTCGTTAGGGATAACCACCGGCTCATTTCCCTCCATCACCGAAACGCAGGAGTTGGTTGTACCGAGGTCGATTCCTATAATCTTACTCATTGTTTTAAAATTTTAAAATCGTTTTTAGTTTCTTACTTATACCTAGTCAAAGCTTGTGCCACCGCATTTTTGGGCGTTTTTGAATGCTCTTTTGGCATATCAAGGGGAGATTCGGCAAATGCGCGTTTATTATGCGTCAAAACGGCAGAGTGTTTCAAGTGTAAGAGAGGGTAGGAATATGGGCGTGTCCCGCTCACTTCTGCCGATTACGGAGCAAACCGTCTCTTCCTTCGGAAAACGATTTTCCCCTTAATCGGCAAGTTCGGGGCCGGGCTTTCGGCCGTCGCTCTGTTCTGCCAAAAGCAAAAAGCGCCTCTAGCTCTAAGGAGCTAAGCGCTTTTCTTGCTTTAGCCAACAGGAGCTCCACAAAGGCCTCTATCCCTCACGCACAGAAAACTGCTTGGAAGAAAACTGCTTGGAAGAAAACTGCTTGGAAGAAAACTGCTTGTTCGTATTTTAATGTTATGTTTTTTGTTCAAATTAATGACGGGCGAAACCAATGGTGGCTTTATCTAATGGGTTTTGTTCTCATCATGATGTCTCAGATGATTGGATCAATACCCTTGGCCAATGTGCTTTACGCAAATGGAATTGTTGATCCTATGGACTTGTCGGGTTTGAATATTGACTCAAACTATTTGTTTCTGCTTGTTCTACTTCCATTTGTATTTACATTCTTTCTGATGTTTTTGGTTTCAAATGGATTGCACCAAAGACCATTAGTGTCATTGATCTCTGCGTCAAGAAAAGTGCGATGGGGTAGAGTGTTTTTTGGATTTGCCATTTGGTTACTGATAACCCTTGGATTCGAACTGTATTACATTATCTACTATCCTGAAAGCTACCAACTGAGCTTTGATGGTAACTCCTTTTTTGTTTTGCTGCTCATTACATTCTTTTTAGTGCCATTACAAACTAGTGCTGAAGAACTCGTTTTTAGAGGTTATTTTTTACAAGGCTTTGCGTTGCTCTTTCGAAGTAGACTCGTAGCGGTAATTATTAGTGGATTATTTTTTGGAGTAATCCACTTATGGAATCCAGAAGCACTCGAAATGGGTGTTTACACAGCCCTCGCTTATTACATGGGTTTCGGCATTTTTCTGGGTCTTTTAACGGTGATAGATAATGGAATTGAAATTCCATTAGGAATACACGCCGTACACAACATGTACATAGCTTGTGTCGTCACCTATCCAGATCCTGCTCTTCAAACCGAAGCACTATATACCATTACAGAAGTGGACTATAGTCTAATTTTGTATACATCATTGGTCTTTGTTGTGCTTTCAAGTATTGCGTTTCATTTTAAGTATAGCTGGTCTAAAGAAAGTTATATGCGTTTGCTAAGCTTTGGGCAAATAGAAAAATGCTACGAAGAAGAAGCGTGAGGGATAGTAAGCAGGCGACCGCAGGGAGCAGTCGCCTTTGTGAAGCTAG
>CAZZIZ010000184.1:0-6714 GCA_964654535.1 uncultured Chitinophagales bacterium | reverse complement strand
CATAATGGTGCGAGCCTCCTGGCTCGTTCCGTACTGAACTTTAGCATTTTCCTTGCCCTTAACCAAAAATCATTTCCGTTGGTACAGATAGCTTGGTTTGGTAAGATTGCTTTTAATACCGAAGGAATTAACGGAACGAGCCGGGAGGCTCGCACCATTTTTGGGCTCGCACCATTTTTGGCTCGCATCATTTTCGGTTCAGGTGGCATTGCAAATGCCACAACAAAATTTGGACGCATTACAAATGCGCCCAAGGTTCAGGGAAAGATTAGTAACTAATCAATAATTTTTCGGCGCGCACGGTATCACCATCAATCAGGCGAACAAAATAAGTTCCTTGAGGCTGCTTACCCAGCTTTACGTTTATCCAGTTCGCTCCATCAAGTTCTTTATGGAAAACAACTCTACCCAACACATCAACCACAGTAATTTCCGTGGCGTTACTTTCCCTCAAATCAACTCTAAAGTTTCCATTGCTTGGGTTGGGATATAAACTGAGGCCTAGCGAACTCGACTCAAGCTCATCTTCGATACCCGTCGCCTCAGGCTCTGTTCCGAGATTGAAACGCATTTCAGATAATCCGAAACATTCGCCACCAAAATTTGATTGCGCCAGCACAAGTACATAGCGCGCTGCAAAGGCATTTATCTCTAGCGCAGCACCAGGATACAAATTGTTTCCATCCGATTGCTCTAGTACATAGCTACCGGTATTCGTCCAAGTGCTTAAATCTTCGCTCACTCGAATCTCCACATTCTGAAAACCATTTTCGGTAGCACCAAAAACATTATAGTTCCAGTAGTGCAAATCGCTCACATAATAGTCTGCACCCAAATCATACATTATCCAGTGACCAGAATCACCACTACCATCCGGCAACTCAGAAGCCGTGCAACTTTGCCAACTATCATTTACGTGATTGGAATGAAAGTCCGTGCTACACTGAGCGTTCGCATTTAGCGCAAAGCATAAAAGCAAAAACAATCCTAGGCCTGTTTTTATTATTCTCTTCATATCCTAAGCATTAAAAATTCCAATTGGCGGAACGCCAGCATTAACATCATAAAAGTTTCCAATATTCGGCAAGACATCTACCAAGTTGCCTGGTTGCACTCCATACCATAAAGCCAAGTCCGCAAAGAACTCGTCCGTCGAAGTCGTCGGCAAGAAAGTCCCTTGCTCTAAGTCCAGTGGATTGCCTTGGTATTGTTCAGGGAATGCTCCAAAGATCTGACCACCATTTAAGCCGCCACCCATTATAAGTTGATTGCCTCCCCAGGCGTGGTCGGAACCATTACCATTGGAAGTAAGCGTTCTCGCAAAATCTGAAATGGTGAAAGTGCAAACTTCGTTCTGAAGATTCAACTCGGTCATCGCATCGTTGAAAGAACCGAGTGCTGCACTCAATAAGCCCAGCTTAGCTTGTTGGCTGTCTAACAACTCATCGTGATGATCCCAGCCACCGAAGGTGACAAAGAAAATTTGTCTGTTGGCACCTAAAGCAGCACGAGACTTAATCGTACGCGCTATCATTTCCAAACTTCTAGACAATTGATTTGACTGGAAAGCAGTATTTACAGTCACGCCATCTGTAGCTTCTGTAAAGAGCTGAGCTCCTTCAATCGCCTGTTTGATTTTCTCTGTATACGTGTGTTTAAAAATATCTTGATAGCCCTGACCAACAAAGTTGTCTATCGCTGCCGTTTTAATGGCGGGCAACAATTCATTGGTTACGCCATACTCAAAAATAGACTCTGCTCCGACATTTGGATTTATTGAAAATTCCGTCGCCATATTTCCTGTCTGGAAGATGTTACTTCCGGATAACGAAATATTCATTGACACGGTGTTGTTCGAATTTAAAGTCGATAACAAGTCAGCCATTCTACCTCCCCAGCCTACTGCTGCGCGGTCTTGAGGTACCGAAGTCTGCCATTGCTGAATTTGATCTTCGTGACTAAACAGACCTAAAGGAAAACGACCAGAGTCACCGAAAAACTGCGCAGTGCTAACTGGCTCAACCATTGTTCCTACATTGCTAATAAACGAGAGATTGTTATTATTAAACATCTGCTGCACCTCAGGCATAGCTCCGTGTAGTCCAAAGCTTCTATTCTGAGCGTCGGTAAAATTTAGTGGCAACAAGGAATCCGCTGGTAGCGCCAAGTTAGAGCGCACTTCGGCATACTCCTGATAGGAATCTGCATTGGTAGGAACCAGTACATTGTAAGAATCCCAACCACCAGCAAGTAAAATACAAACCATCGCTTTGTAATCGTCAGGAGGTCGTGGCGTAAGCGCCGAAGCAGCGTTGAGTAAATTCAATTGCGCGAGGCTAGAGAAAAAGGTGGTCGTTCCCAGCGCTGCACAACCCGCGTCGCAAAGAAAATTACGACGAGAGTATTTTCTTCTCGGTTTTTTGTGATGATGCTTTCCCATAGCGCTTACTTTAAAATGTTATAGTCAGGTGAAATCAAAACCAGGTAGGCTGCAAAACGAAGTATCCATTGTTTGGATTCGTCGTCTAGCTCCTCCCAATATCCCCACTCAGAATCAATGTCTATGATCGCTTGCAGAACGATGTTGCGCGTAGTTTCCGACATCATACCATTGGTAAACATCAAGTCCAATCTATCAACCACTGCCGCAGGGTCATCGTAAAGCGCCAAGAAGGGTTCCCAGTCCATTCTTATCTGATAGTCATCTTCATTCGCATCCCACCAAGCATCGTATGTTTCTTCATCACCAAACAAGTAGGCTGCGGGAGTTATCCAATAACCGATGTCCCACATTACACAAGCCTCGACGGCGTTTATATACTGTACGGCAGTCGCCGTATTGTGCAATTGGAATTCTGGTCCCACTAATTCCATATCACTTATTGGGCCGATGGGTGTATAGTTTGGAGAGTAAAAACTGAATACACTCGGCGCACCCATAATTCCTTGATTCAAATTTTCCTGAGCAAAATACTGATCAACCATATAATGATCTACTTCATTTTTTGCATCAAAAGCACGAAGCCAGTTCAAGTAGCGCATTATTGGCTCTTTTAACTTTCCATGTTCCACCACAGATATGGCCTCACATTCTCTGGCCTCGGGGTCTAATAAAATTGCAGTAATTACTGCTTTCATATCTCCACGAACGCCTTGTCCATTATCATTAAACGCTTGGGCTACCCTATACACATAATCTGGTGAAGGATTGGAAGTCACTAAAAACTGAATGAGACGCTTACCCATAAATGGCCCGACGTTCGGATGATTGAACAGATTGTCTATAGCAGCGTTGATGTCTTGCATACCCGTCTGTCCTGCTGGAACCGTAACTCCGTTCAATAGCGTTTTTGGGCCAGGTTCGTGTTGCCCTTCAAACATCATCATTGGCTGGGTTAAATCACCGCCCCAGATTCCTGAATCGAAATACACTTCAAATGGTTCATCGCCACAAATTTGTTGGCAGGACCACTCTTCGGGGTAGAAATTGCATAGTTCCAATAACTCGCAGTCAGGAGACCGAGCAGAAAACGCGAGACCAGTAAAAATTTTTGCAAATTCTCGTACTTCTTCATTCCCATAAGTGGCTATGAAATTTCCATCGGCATCTAAGACTCTAGAACCGTCCTGATTCAATTCATACAAACCGATACTAAACAACTGCATTACCTCGCGAGCATAGTTTTCATCGGGATGGATATTGTTCTCAGGATCGCTTTTGGGGTTACTCAGATGACTTAAATAAAAACCCATAGCTGGGTGCATACTTACATCAAAAAGCAAATCACGAAAATTGCCGAAGGCGTGTTCGTTGAGAACGTCATAATAATCAGCCATACCCAAGCCAAAGCTTCCCAGTGTCGACTTGTCTGAAATCACAAAGATTTGACTTAAGCAATAAGCAATGCGCTGACGCAACTGATCTTCTCCTTGCATATAATGACTGGTCCAAACCTCTCTAAAGTCGCTGCTACGGACTTCGTAAAAGGCATCTTGCCCCGCAGGATCACCACCGTAATAAGCTGCAAAATCGATGAATTTTTCCTTACTCCAATCGACCAGTAAATCAAGGTAAATGGCTCTTGGCGCGTTGAATTGTTCCTCTAACCATAGCGCATAGCCTTTTTCACTTAGGTTTTGTATCTCGCTATAGTTTCCTCCGAAGGCAGCCTGATGTAAGAACCTCGCGGCAGCCGCTTGATCGGGTATCAATCCCTGACCGCTGGCGGTTACTGAGCCAGTGTTGGAATTGCCACTTGTAGTAATCTGTACACCTTGATTGTGCCCTGCGCCTACGTAGTCATCGTAGATTTGCGCGCTGATTTGCGTAGAACAAATGAAGAAGAGGCTAACGTAAAGGATTACGCTTAAATTTTTCATAGGCTCGTTTTATTGCTGTGGCGATTGGGAATAATTAAGTTACAACAAAAAGCTTTGCCTTGCTTGATTAGCGCGTGTCTCTGCCCTGCAAAAAGCTTCTTAACAGAATGATAGATCGATGTCTTGACAAAGTATTGATCTCTGTGATTCTCCTCTTAAATTTTACGACCTTCGCGTCAGCATGAATTCTCAAGAGTTAAAATCTGCGCTTTTCTATGAGCTAAGAGAAATGATTAACGGGCGGATAATAACGATTAACCGAGCCCTACGCTCTGCAAAAGATGCGCGGAACAAGGAAACGAAGAGTACCGCTGGCGATAAGCACGAAACTGGGCGTGCAATGATGCAAATAGAAGAAGACAAACTTAGGGTATCACTTAGCAAGGCCTTGGTGCTTAAGGCCAATTTGGCGAAGGTTCCGGTTAAGGGTTCAAGTGAAAGCGTTGAATTGGGAAGCCTGGTGCATACCGACAAAGGTTTATTTTATGTTTCTATTGGCTTGGGGAAGTTGGTCCATTTGGATAAAACCTACTTTGCGATTTCCATATCGTCGCCAATTGGTCGAATGCTTCTGGGCAAAAAAGTTGGCGATACTGTAACTTACAGGGAAGCCGCTTACGTCATTGAAGAAATTGATTAGACATGATAGCATTTATACTTGCCTTATTTATGAACCTTAATCCAACTGAAGACGTGAAGTTAATTTATGTAGGAGATCCGATGTGCTCTTGGTGTTATGGAGTATCTAATGAAATGCTGGAAGTACAAAAGCATTATGAGGGTAAAATTCCTTTTGAGCTTGTCTTAGGAGGTTTAAGACCGTACAACAAACAGACTATGGTGGAAATGAAAGATTTCCTCACGCACCATTGGGAAGACGTAGCCAATAGGAGCGGTCAGAAATTCAACTACGCGATTCTTGACAATAACGTTATTACGTACGATACCGAGCCCTCGTGCCGCGCTACGGTAGTAGTGCGAAGTCTAAAGCCAGAACTAACCCTCGACTTTTTCAAAGCCGCGCAAAGGGCGTTTTATTTTGACAATAAGAACTTACAAGAAGTGGCTTCCTACGAACCAATCTTAAACGAGCTTGAGATAGACGTAGCTGAATTCACTAAACTTTTTAATAGCGACGCAATGAAACAAGCGGTACGCGAAGACTTTCAACTCGCATCTGATATGGGCGTACGTGGTTTCCCTACCCTGTTATTGCAACAAGGCGATAAGATTGAGGTGATTGTTTCTGGTTATGCTTCAGCATCAAGTATGATTCAGGGCATTGAAAAAAAGATGAAGAAGTAGCAATCTTCATTTCCCAGAAAAAATTGGGGTCTCCATATATTCGCAGCAGCAAATGCCGTCTACTAAGCCATCATTTTTTCAATTTTTCAAAGGAGATATCAGTTCTTACTCGGTAGCAGAAGTGTTTCCTTTTCCATACGACTACAGCCCTGATCAGCTCGCAATATTAGCCGCTGAAGAACTACAAGATTACATAGAACATCAAAAGGACTGGGAACACAACTTTGGTTTCGTGGAAGGAAGAGCAGGGCGAGTTCTAGGAAAGATGTTTGGGGTATTAGTTGTGCGTAACGAAAGCGATGAAATTGGATACCTCTGTGCCTTTTCAGGGAAACTTGCTGGTAGCAATCATCATAAGAATTTTGTTCCTCCGGTCTATGATACTTTAGGTGAGGATGGCTTTTTGAATAAATGGATGCTTAAGCTCGACGAGGTAAATGGTCGCATAAGAATGCTCTCTGAGGATGTAGAAAGCAACAAAGTAGAAATAGATCGTCTTAAGGTTTTTCGTAAAAAGAACTCACATGCGGTGCAGGACAAAATATTTAATCACTATGCGTTTTTAAACGCTCGGGGCGAAGAGAAAAGTTTGCGCGAGTTGTTTGCGCATACGGAAAAGAATCCGCCAAGCGGAGCCGGCGAATGTGCTGCACCTAAGTTATTGCACTATGCCTTTAAGCATAAACTAAAGCCTTTGAGCATAGCAGAATTCTGGTGGGGCTTGTCTCCTAAATCTGATCATTGGAAACACAAGTCTTATTATCCGGTTTGTTTGGAAAAGTGTGCGCCAATTTTGAAACATATGTTGCAGGGGCTTGCCGTTGATGAGAGGCCGGCTAGTTTTTCGCGTGAGGGATAGGAATGGTGTGACCAAAGGGAGCAGTCGCCTTTGTTGGGCTAGTAAATTCTTACCGCTTGCGGTAGATGAATTTGCTTAAGCACAACAAGATGGGGACCGGAGCGAACGCGGAGCCATGGATAGCCCGACCCTAAACCTTGCGAAGCAGATGGTTTAGGGGCACGCCCAAA
>CAZZIZ010000183.1:0-6748 GCA_964654535.1 uncultured Chitinophagales bacterium | reverse complement strand
CCCGCAGCCAGGATAGTAGCGGTATGAGGTGCTTCAAAAACCTAGTGAAGCAAGGAGTGGTGACGGTTCCGCGCCTAGCGGAAACTAGCCACGACTATGCTGAACAGGTTTTTGAAGCGCCGAGTACAAGCGGATAGCCTGTTGCTGCCCAAATCAGCAATTCACCAAATCAAAAATGATATCTGACTATTAGCTGACTCTTGATTTTCGGATTTGTAGACCACGCGATTAAATTTGTAGGTATGAGATCAAATCTACTCCTCTCCTTTTTCCTGCTGTTTAGTTCTACGATTTGCTTTGCTCAAGTGTCTATAGGCGCAGGACCTATTATTCCAATCCGCACATTCGAGACGCACGACAATAGTGCAGTAAAATTGGGCTATCAGATAACTGCGAGTTATGATAAAACACTGTATGAGCGATGCGGAATATCAGCGGGTATTTTACTTGGTCAAAGTTCTGTAAGCGCATTCTCTGCTGATGGCCGAAATGGATTGGGTTCCTATGCTTTAGTGGAAGTGGGCTTGCTTGTTACGCCAACTGAAAGGGTAAAAGTAAAAAGCTTGTTTACATTTGGTCTATACAGTTCGCCCGAATTTGAATTCGAATATACGACTGCGAGCTTTAACTCGACTAGCGCAGGTTTAGACTTAAAACTAGAATACAGTTTCAACAAGATTTTTATTGGAAGCAGTCTTCTCTTCACCCAAGTGAATTTTGAATCAGGGAGCGGTGACCCATTGCTTCTTAACGACGTGCCAATTACTAATTTGGGATTTTTAGTTGGCTACAATTTTTAGAGCATTAAAAAAGTCCTAACACGCGCGTTAGGACTTTTTCTGATTCTGAATAAATTTCTTGTGAATAGGAGGGACCTACTTATTACTTAATTCTTAGTAAGACGGTTTCCATTGTGTTGGTAGAATTAATCTCTCTGTGAATGATCCTTCTTCCAGTTTGGTCCTAAAGTAAAAGTGATCGAAATCTTCCACCCCTTCTAAAACCATCAAATGAGCCATAAACAGGAGATATGATTTCCAGATGTTTAGGGCTCAACAATGTTCGTAAAAGGCTAGAGCTAACATAAAGACCGCTTCAATTTTGAACGGCCTAGCGCACTCACTGCATTATCGGATTCTCACCAAAGTGAACTCTTATGTACTCGTAAATTTTGGCTACTCGTAAGTCCGTGCTAGAAGGGCCTGTCCTGATGTAGAAGTGTTCGCCTTGTTTAGCTTTTAGGTAAACTGGATAGGTAGAAGCCTTGCAATCAACTCTTAAAACTTCCAGGCCATCATATTTTTCTACAGTAAGTTTTATAAACTCCATACTCATCGCACCCATTTTGCTTTTAATGAGATTAGTCAGATGAAGAAACAGACGGTCTTGGCTTTCGAATTGGTCTGCTTCTAGTCCTACTGCTTTACCTTCGTCGTTCACTCCAACGAAAAGTGTTCCTCCATCGCTATTGAGAAACGCGGCAATGGTTTTTAAAGACGCATGTTCTATGGCTTCGTCCTTTTTAGATGAATAGCGGTTCCAGCGCAAAGCAGCTTTAAACTCCACGTGATCTGACTCGCCCTTGGCAATTAAATCGGCGGTATTTACCCCTTCAAGTGAGTTCAAATATTTTTTAATTCGAGAGTTTTTCGCCATAATTAACTGCGATTGCATTTCATCCAGTTTGAATAAGCGAATTCGTTCTGACAAGAGGCCACCGAATTTCTTGAAGATTCTAATCTCTTGTTCCGTGAGCGTGCGCGGTTTAACATCGGATATGCATAGTGAACCAATGTTGTTACCATCGGGCGTGCTAATGGGAAACCCTGCGTAGAAGCGTATAAATGGATCGCCTATAACAAGCGGATTGTTTGAGAAGCGTTCATCCTGCAATGCGTCTGGAATAATCAAAGGTTCGTTTTGCAAAATGGTATGACCGCAAAAAGAAATATCTCGCTCAGTTTCTTCCAAGTCTATTCCGGAAGCGGTGTGGATGTGCTGTTTTTCTTTGTCAATTGAGGAGATATAGGCAATAGGAGTTTTAAAAGTATAGGCTACAATTTCTACAACAGATTCCAGCTGCTTGAGCAACTCAGCGTTAGTAAAATCGACACTGTATAATGCGGTGAGTCTTTCGAGTTCGTTTTCGGCTAATGCGGGTGCGATCATATTATTGTAAGTAGCGTGAGTATGGCTTTTTGAAAACTAAACACTCACTAATCTAAGATACAACGCCTATTTGATAAGCTTGGTGTTTCTTTTAGAGGAGATTTCCTGTTGGCGTCATAAAAAGTAACATTTCCTACAATTCGCAAAGGGTTTTAGGATTAATCCGTCGAATCATAAAGTAAAGTCTTCGACATATAACTTCAAGCTACGCATTAATGTTTCACGCCGTGAACAACTTTGCTGGCCTTTGCTACTGCCTCGGCAACTTTTCCTGCAACCGACATATTTAATGGCGATGGGATAATCATATCTCTTGAAGGTTCTTCAACGCAATCAGCAATAGCAAAAGCGGCTACCAGTTTCATTATTGGGGTAATCCTCAAGGCTCTACTGTCTAATGCTCCTCTAAATATTCCGGGAAAAGCCAATACATTGTTTACCTGATTGGCAAAGTCTGAGCGTCCGGTTGCCACCACTGCTGCTCCTCCTTCTTTCGCCTCGTCGGGCATTATTTCTGGAGTTGGGTTTGCCAAGGCAAAAATAATAGCATCGTCGGCCATAGTAGCTACATCCTTTCTGTCTATGAGCTCACCAATACTTACGCCGATAAACACATCTGCTCCCACGAGCGCTTCTTTAAGGGTACCGGATTTATTTGCTCTATTGGTATAGGTCAGCGCTTCTTTTTTCGAGTCGTTTAAATTGGTTCTGTCATTGCTAATAATACCTTTGCTATCGCAAACTATAATGCTTTTCACAGGAGTGCAGCGATTTGGGTCAAGACTTAAGCAACTAAGCAATTTTGCTATGGCAAGGCCAGCTGCACCAGCTCCGTTTATCACAATGTTCAAGTGTTCTAATTTCTTCCCGACAACTTTGGAAGCATTGATTAAACCCGCTAGGGTTACTACTGCAGTTCCGTGCTGGTCATCGTGCATTACGGGAATCCCAATGTCTTGTAACTCTCTTTCTATTTGAAAGCTTCTAGGAGCAGAAATATCTTCTAAATTGACCCCTCCGAAAACGGGGGCGAGCAACTTAATGGTTCGTATAATTTCATCAGGATCTTCAGTGTCTAAGCAAATAGGCACTGCGTCTATATTTGCAAATTTTTTGAAAAGCATTGCTTTGCCCTCCATAACCGGAATAGAGGCTTTCGCCCCAATGTTCCCCAAACCTAATACAGCTGTTCCATCGCTCACAACTGCGACCATATTCCCCTTTGACGTTAGGTCATACGCGCGTTCGGGATTGCGATGTATCTCCATACAGGGTTCGGCAACGCCCGGAGAATAAACCAAGGACAAATCTTCCTTCGAGGTAACTTCTATTTTATTGCTAATTGAAATTTTGCCCTTGAGCTTTTCGTGTAGCGCTACTGATTCCTTGAAATAATCCATTTCACTTTTTTGTTTTGGCCTTTTTACAATATTACTATTGACGTTTTGAGGCAATTTAGGTGGCAGTACTAGAGTGCGAATTTAGAACTATTTTGACCATTTTATTAAGTCAGTGATCAACGAGAAAGTGCAAGAAAGAGCAGAGCTAGGGCGGATAAGACTAATTACTTCTAAAATTTGATTTTAATGATCTTAGAGTCAATAAATTCATTAATTCAGTTTGACATTGGAAACAAAAGGTCATCCAGAAAGCTTATCAAGCGATGGACTTTTGTTTCTTCTGAAAATGTGACCAAAGCCAAGGGTAAAATCGCCGACGCCGTAGAATTCGAAATAAATACTGCTGTTCTTTTTTATGTCTCTTGTAAAACCTAGGATAATTGATCTTTCTAAATCGAAGACAAAATCAGGTTTGCGGTTATCGAATTCGGTATCAATATCAACTAGCGCTGCCCTGGTTTGCATACCGAAATAGATTTGCCCCTTTTTGAGCAACTTGTCCAATCGAAAATCGAATCGAGGACTAATATAGTAGGTCTTTCTTTCTATCATTGTCGAATTTCGAAGACCGCTTACTTGACTGTATCCGAGTAAGACTCCAAAATGGAAATAGCCATTGTCATTAAAATACCGTGCTCCAACTCGGCCAATAGAAAGTTTAAAGAGGGGAGTCCTACT
This sequence comes from uncultured Chitinophagales bacterium, assembly GCA_964654535.1. Taxonomy (GTDB): domain Bacteria; phylum Bacteroidota; class Bacteroidia; order Chitinophagales; family UBA2359; genus CAZZIZ01. The sequence continues at coordinate 2,501 of CAZZIZ010000183.1, read as the reverse complement.
GAAGGTGCTATCGAGATTAATGGCGTTGTCTCCAGTAATACCAACTTGTATAATGAAGTCTTTCGTATCCGCTCTCTGCCCGTGCAAATTCCCACTAAAAATGCTCACCAAAAACACAACTAAGCAAATATGACAAAGTAGGATTAACGCTTTCATTTTTATTATTTGAATGACGCTAATATATTACTTAAAATATTTCAGGGCAGTTTTCTTTTATAGGCCCACCTAAAGATCCGGGCATCGAGAATTTGAAGGCTATTGAACTTCGCGTAATGGATAGTAAGGATACGACCAAAGGGAGCAGTCGCCTTTGTTGAGCCAATAAAGACTTACGCCTTAGCCGTATATGGATTTGCATTGGCGAGACAAGATGCGGTCCTGAGCGACCGCTTCGTTCCTTCGACCTCGCTCAGGACAGGCCTGGTTAGCCGGAACCAGGTTTTGCTTCTTGTCCACTCTGTGGTCAGCTGAAATAAAAGCTGGGATACGCCCAGTTGATTGGGATACTGAATCTCTGAAAACCCTTAAGTCTACTACGACACGATCATTTAGTGGAAGATTCTAAACAAATACTTCAAAAGCTCGTCATTTAACGCCTTTTGCACCGCCTTGTGAACAAATACACAATGGCGGGCACTGTAATTGTATAGTTTTGTATACACTGATTAAGAAAAAGGAAAATGGCGAAAGTTCTAATAGTTGACGATGAAAAGGGAATCCGCAGGACGCTCCGTGAGATTTTGGAGTACGAGGGTTTCAGCGTTGACGAAGCTGAGGATGGTGTTGAAGGTTTACAGAAAATAAAGACTGGTCAATTCGACGTTGTCTTTCTCGATATTAAAATGCCGAAGATGGATGGCATGGAGGTTTTGCAACAAGTGCAGGAACTCAAAGGCGACACTCCAATAATAATGATCTCGGGTCACGGTACTACTGAAACTGCTGTTGAGGCGGTTAAGCACGGGGCCTTCGATTATATTTCGAAACCACCAGATTTGAATCGTTTATTGATTACGGTGCGTAACGCGCTTGATCAGTCGACTTTGATTACGGAAACGAAATCTCTAAAGCGCAAGGTTACTAAGACGCGTGAGATTGTGGGTCAGTCGGAACCGATTAAGAAAATAAAAACCACCATAGAGCGTGTGGCTCCAACGGATGCGCGTATTCTGATTACTGGTAGCAATGGTACTGGTAAAGAATTGGTGGCGCGTTGGATTCACGAAAAGTCTTTGCGACGTGAGGGCCCAATGGTGGAGGTAAACTGTGCGGCGATTCCTTCTGAGTTGATTGAGTCGGAATTGTTTGGTCACGAAAAGGGTTCTTTTACGTCTGCAGTTAAGCAACGTATTGGAAAGTTTGAGTTGGCCAACGGCGGTACGCTTTTCCTCGATGAGATAGGCGATATGAGTATGTCGGCACAGGCTAAGGTGTTGCGTGCTTTGCAGGAAAATAAGATTACTCGTGTAGGTGGCGATAAAGAGATAGCGGTTAACGTACGTATTGTTGCGGCAACCAATAAGGATATCTTGAAAATGATTTCGGAGCATAAGTTCCGTGAGGATTTGTATCACCGTTTGGCGGTGATTTTGATGCACGTGCCGTCGCTTGATGAGCGCAAGGATGATATTCCTTTGTTATCGGAAATATTCGTGAGCGAAATTTGCGATGACTATAGCGTGAAGCCTAAGGCGATTGAGCCAGATGCGATCAAGGAATTGATGAATTTGGACTGGTCTGGTAATATTCGTGAGTTGCACAACGTGATAGAGCGTTTGGTAATTCTTAGCGATGAGAAAATTACTGGCGAGGACGTTCGCATGTTCGTGGTACCGAAAAATGCTGCGCAAGCACATAAGATGAACGGTATGAACGGCGGTGCAAATGGAACCAATGGCGCAGCAAATGCTGCTGTAGTTGGTGAAGTTGCGCGCACGAATGAGACGCCAATGGCGTTTGAAAAGTTCAGCAAGTTTCAGGAGTTCAAAGACCATATGGAAAAATCTTTCCTGGAGCACAAGTTGCAAAAGAACAATTGGAACGTATCTAAAACCGCTGAGGAGATAGATATACAGCGTTCACATCTCTATAACAAAATAGAGAAATACGATCTGAAACGAATTAAAGAAATGTCAAAAGCAGAAACCTAGAAGAATAAAAAACCCCCAACCAAAACCCCCAACCAAGCCATGATAACCGTAACCCAATTACACCAGCAAATCAGGAAAACCCTGTGGCGCAAATTTCATTCGGAAGAAGATATGCGAGTAGGTAGAAATTACTTACTCCCAATGCGCAAAAACAAAGACGATCAAGTCGAAAACATGTTCGTGAAACTTACTGACGCCTTCGTTCCCGAGGGCGAATATGTAACGCGCTTCGTCGGAAAGATTAACTCCATTGGAGAGAATTTTAAGGAAGACGATTTAGGCACGACGATCATTTTTACTTTTGATGATATTGTCTATTGTTATGAAGAACAGGTTGTTCAGAGTAACTAA
>CAZZIZ010000182.1:0-6836 GCA_964654535.1 uncultured Chitinophagales bacterium | reverse complement strand
AAAAAGTAGCGTTTCTTACCTTAACTACGTCTTACTTATAGAAAGCCTATAATATGCACGTTACAAAACAATACTTCCTCCTAATAATCCTGATAATTACAACATTATCTGCTTGTCGCCAAGATATCGACGTAATGGAAATCGAGACCGATCAGCCAGCTCCTGAAATATTGATTCGCACCGCGATTCAAGGAATCGTGTTAGATGAATCGAGTAAAGCCGTTCCCGATATAAGCGTACAAACGGGATTTGGAGAAACCACAACTGACGAAAACGGTCAATTCAAATTTGAACAAGCCTTGGTCAGTCAAAATGCAGGAGTTGCCAAGGTCGACAATCCAGATTATTTTCTCGGAGCAGCTGGAGCAAATTTCTTTGCAGACGGCTCTTCTTACCTAGAGATAAACGTCCTTTCCAAAGGAGACCCAGTTGTATTCGATGCAAATCAGACTTCAGAAATCACCGCTGATGGTGGAAGCAAGGTATCTTGGGAAGCAGGCGCATTAACAGCCTTGTCAGGAGAAACGCTTGAAGGCGCTCAGAATTTGTTTTCTAAAAGTTTAAATCCTAATGACCCGGACTTTATTAAAAATATCCCTGGAAGCCTAGTTACATTCGACGAAGATGGAAACGCGAGTGCCTTAAATGCAAAAGCGGCGCTAGCTCTTTCTTTCGAATCCCAAGCAGCACTTCCCTTATCGTTTAAGGAAGATGCTCTGGTCGAATTAAGCATTCCTGTTGGTGATAACTCAAGCGTAGATTCTGACAACCTAGAACTCTTTGTCTTTGATCCCGAATCTGGTCAATGGTCTTCAGCTGGACCTTGTGAAATAGAAAGCGGTTTTTATACCTATAGCGGTAGCGGATTTTGTAGCGGCAACTGTTGGCTAGTAGTCTGTGAGCCCTTTCCAGCCATTTGCCTTAGTGCTACTATTGTCAACGAAGATGGGAGCCCAGGCTGCTTCCTTCAAGTATTAGTTGAAGATCAAATTGAGGGTTTCAGCTATTGGGGGTTTACCGATGAGTTTGGAAAGTTCTGTGGATCTGTTCCTACTGGAGTTAGTATGACTTTTACGGTTGTAGACCAATGCAGCAACGAAGTCTATTCAGAAGTCGTTGGGCCTTTCAGCGTTGACACCAATCTGGGAAATGTAGTTTTGTCCGATAGTGTTGACTCCTTTTTACTAAATGTGAACGGTACCGCAGAACACTGCGACCAAGAAGCCTTTACGCAAGGACATTTAGTCCTTTACATGCCCGGAGGAACTACGGTAATTAGTAGCTTGATATCAGATGAAATTAATTTGACTGGGCCGCTCAAGTGTGTCGATTTTCCAAACATAGAAATTGGCGTTTACAGCGCGGATCAAAACCTATACTCCGGACCACTGCTTTTTAATGGATTAACCGATATTGATTTAGGAACTGTACAACTGTGTTCTCCTTATGACGATTATATGATCGCCGATATAGATGGAGATCAGTATGAGTTTGCACCAACCCAATGGGTTGAATCTGGTTTGGATGGTTCTGGATTTTACATTGGCAGTGGAAGTACGAGTAACAGCAGTTTTGATTTACAAATTCCAGACTACCAAGGACCGGGCAGTTATAGTACCGATGTACACTTTTTTACCACCTTCTTAGATGCGAACAATGGCGGTCAGTACTCCGAACCAATCAATACAAATAATCAAATTGTAAACGTAATTATCACTAGCGATGACGGAAATTATGTAGAAGGTTCTTTGAACGGAATGGGTACTGACCCCAATAACAACCTTGTTCCAGTTTCGGCCACATTTAAATTTAGGATAGTACAGTAGTTGCAGCAATTGAATGAGTACCGATTTTAAAAAAACCTTAAGAGGTTGTAGAAATCTGGATAGAAGGTCCCAACGAAAAATGGTGGACCGTCTAACACCATATCTATATTCGATATGTCGTCGGTACTCCAATCAAAATGAAGATGCTAAAGACATTCTTCAAGATGCGTTGGTCAAAATTTTCAATGGTATCGATCGTTGCAAGGCCAATGATGAAAATGGCTTTTTGGCCTGGTCTGCAAAAATCACAGTTAATGTAGCGCTTAGTAAGTATCGAAAAGAGCATAGACAAGTGCTGAGGAGTATTGATGATTCACCAGACCAAGGAATGTCTCCAGAGATCTTGAGCAATTTGAATACTCAGGACATCCTACGTTTACTCGATTTCATACCAGAGAATCATAGATGCGTGTTCAACCTGGTGGCGATTGATGGATACAAACATCAGGAAGTCGCAGAATTAATGAATATAAAAGAAAGTAGTTCACGTGCTTTTTTGTCAAAGGCAAGAAAGCGCTTACAGGAACTGATTGAAAAATCCCAAAGAAACAGTCATGTCAGAAAGTCAGTTTGATAAATATTTAAAGCAATCGCTTGGAACAATTGAGCCAGATTTTACAACCGATGAGCTATGGGAAGAAATAGAACCGCGATTGAAGAAGAAAAAGAGGAGGTTTATAATTCTCTGGTTCCTCATTGGCGCTTCCAGTATGGCCTTGCTCTATTGGCAACTAGACTTCAATACTTCCAGCGATCATATCGCGCAGGAGTCTTCCAAAGAGATAATTGAAAACGAAACGCAAAAACCAGTTCAAGCAGAGCAAAAAAGAAAAACTGATTCTGTGAATCCTACTGAGACTTCTCAAAACGGTGAAGTACTCTTGGCAAGTGCAGAAGCAAAATTACCGACTGCTATTCCCGATCCTCGAACTAAAATGGAAAACAACAGCACAGTCTTTAACGGATCTAAGAACAATGAAGCTTTATACCATCAGTCAGATAACTCAATAGAGCAATACGCTAAAAAGGATCAAAAAACTCAAGAACTCGCAACAAACACGTACAAAGCCCTTGCATTCGAAGAAGAACCAAAGAAAGTGATTAGCAAGCAAGGCAGCAATAAAAGCAACAGGCCTGAAAGTAAGTCTAGCGAAAAAATCATAGTCGAATCGATTGCAAAAACTGATGACGACATTGAGCAATCAATTGATGTATTCATCAAAAAAGAATCGGGTGAAGCCGAGCATAAAACCAAAATTAACGCACTTATTCCAGCGCCTGAAAAATCAAATACATCAACAAAGGATGCCAAGCGTACAGAAAATAGCCTATCGAAAAAAGCGTCAAAACTGAGTAATAGAAAATCGAGAAAGCTAAAAAAAGGAAACAAAAAAGAAAAGCAAAGCCAAAAGGACAAGGAGAAAAAAGCAAAAGTAGATGTAGCCAAAAAGAAAAATCCCGATTGGTATCAAGAAATTTCATTATCCGCTGCTCCAGTCTTGGCTATTCATAGTATTCGAATCAACGATGACCAACTTATGGGTGCTGGAGGTGAAGAACTAGAAGCAGCGCGAGACGAGTTTGAAAAACAAGCAGAAGCATTTTCATTCGAGTTTCGTTATGGCTGGCAGCACAAAAAAGGTCTCTATTTAGGCATCGGATTAGAATACCTACAACTCAACGGTTCCTTTAGAAATAACTTGACCGAAGTAAGCACCGCATATCAAGATGTCGTCATAGCCGAAGTTATTAATGGAGAAGGCCAAGTCGTAGATCAGATTACGGAAGAAAAGCTTGTAACTACAACGACCACCACAAACCAACAGTTCGCAAACCGATATCATTTTGTAAACGTTCCGATAGCGCTGGGAATCGCCCGCCGTAAAAGAAATTACGACTACAAATTTATGGGTGGACTTGACCTAAACCTTTACTTTAAGTTCCGAGGTGCTATTTCTTCTTTGGATGGTGATGTTCTGTTTACTCATGACCTAACAAATTCCAGTAGTTCAGCCTATGATAGAATCTTTAGACGTAGCGCTGGCCTCTCCCTCTGGTTTGCTGGAGAATATCATCGTCGGTTAAGTGAGCGGGTAAATTTTGTAGTGTCTCCCAGACTAAACCTTCCACTCGGTAAGCTTACTCAAGACGATTACATAATCAATCATCAGCTGTATCGATTGGGTTGCCAGTTTGGTGTAAACATCTGGATGAATCCAGGAAAGAAAAAAAGGAAATACAAGTCTTAGACTTATTGTAAGCTCGCTTACTCTATTTCTCCTGCGTTTTAACTACATATCAAGTTAAATATGCGCCATTACTTCATATATGGGCATCTTTTCCTTAAACTAGTGCTCTAGTAATAAGAATAAAATTCATGAAGCACTATTTAAGTATTTGCCTAACGGCAATGATCATTACGGCTATTGCCTGTTCACCAAAAACGGCAGGCGTCAAAACACCAGAAGCACCAATCAGCGTGTCGCAGAGCGACCCAATGTCGGAGCGCATCGCTCTGGACAATAGAGTCACCACAGGAATGCTAGGCAACGGAATGAAGTACTACATTCAAAAGAATAGCAAGCCCGAAAACAGAGCGGAGCTTAGATTAGCTGTCAATGCAGGCTCTATCCTCGAAGACGAAGACCAGAAAGGACTCGCCCACTTTGTGGAACATATGGCCTTCAACGGAACCGAAAACTTTGCTAAGTCAGAGTTAGTGGACTACTTAGAAAGTATTGGTACGCGATTTGGCGCCGACTTAAATGCTTACACTTCCTTTGACGAGACGGTTTACATGTTGCAAGTAAGAACTGACAGTATGGAACTTTTCGATCAAGGAATGCTGATCATAAAAGACTGGGCACACGCCATAACTTTTGAAGACGAAGAGATAGACAAAGAAAGAGGTGTGGTCGAATCGGAATGGAGATCAAGATTGAGCCCTGACCAGCGAATGCAAAATGAGTACTTCCCTATTGTCTATCAAAACTCACAATACGCATCTAGATTGCCGATTGGCGATATGGACATCATCAACAATGCTTCTTACGAAACGGTTAAACGATTCTACAAAGATTGGTACCGACCAGACCTAATGGCTGTCGTGGTGGTTGGCGATATTGATGTAGCAAAAGTTGAGGCGCAGCTCAAAGAAATGTTTGGTTCAATTCCTGCCGTCGAAAATCCGAGAAAAAGAAAAGACTTCAATGTTCCTATGCACGACGAAACACTAGTAAAAGTTGTTTCAGACGAGGAAGCATCATTTACCAGAATTCAAATGATGTACAAGCATGATAAGATAGAAACAAGAACAATCGCGGATATGAGAGAAAGTTATGTCCGAGGGGCATATAATGGTATGCTCAATGCACGATTAGGAGAATTAACCAAAGCAGCCGATCCGCCATTTATCTTTGCCAACTCAAGTTATAGAGGAGACGTTGGCGATATAGATAGCTATTCCTCCTTTGCTATGGCACCAGAAGGAAAGGCCGAAGCAGCGCTCGAGGCATTAATGACAGAAAATAAAAGAGTGCTAGAACACGGATTTACCGCTTCCGAATTTGAAAGAGTGAAAGCAGAAATAATGGAATCTGCGGAGAGAGCAGTTAAAGAAATGGATAAAACAGAATCAGGCAGAATCGCGATGGCCTATGTTTACAATTATCTAGATAACGATCCAGTTCCAAGTCCTGAGTACAGACTCAAGATGGTCAATAAGTTTCTCCCAAGTATCGAGTTGTCCGAAATAAATGCCCTAGCAAAACAGTGGATCAAAGATGACAGTAGAGTTATAATAGTTTCTGGCCCTAAAAAAGACGAGACGCCTTTACCGACAGAAGCAGCAGTGCGCGCTTTAGTAGACAAAGTTGCCGCTGCTTCAGTTGAGCCATATGCAGATGACGTAGCATCAGCTCCATTTTTCAGCGAAGCGCTTGCCGAAAAAGCTATTGTTGAGCGCAAAGACTACGACGCCGGCGTAAAATTTATCGAGTTGGAAAACGGAGTGGAGGTTTATTTCAAGAAAACAGACTTTAAGAATGATGAGATTTTAATGAGCGCTTCGAGCGATGGCGGAACTTCATTGTACAACGACCAGGAACATCAAGATGGTTCGAACGCGGCCAGTATTGCGCTCGAATCAGGTATCTCCCAGTTTTCCAGTACGCAATTGGAAAAACTCATGGCGGGCAAGACCGTCAGAGTGTCTCCTTACATAGGCGCACTTAGCGAAGGCATGGGCGGCTCCGCTTCTCCAGACGATTTGGAAACCATGTTTCAAATGATTTATTATTACTTCACCAACCCAAGGTTCGATGAAGAATCATTCACCTCATTCATCAACAAGCAAAAAGGCATTTACAAAAATCTGCTCTCCAATCCGCAATACTACTTCTTTGATTACAGCTCAAAGAAAAAGTTCAACAACCACGCGAGAGTTGGTTTCCCAAGCGAGGAATCACTGGACAAGTTAGATTTTAATGAAGCGCAAAGAATCTACAAAGAGCGCTTTGCCGATGCCTCTGATTTCGTTTTTAGTTTCGTTGGAAATTATGACGAAGCAACGCTTAAAAAATACGCGCAGAAATACCTAGGAAATTTACCCTCAATTGATCGCAAAGAAAAATGGGTGGACATAGGAATAAAAGCGACCCCAGGAAAAACCATCGATCGGTTCAAAAATGGTGCGGCGCCTAAGACCAACGTAGAAATGTACTGGCACGGCCCATTCGAATACAACAAAGACAATTCTTACGAGCTCAATTCTATGCTGGCCTACGTCAGAATAAAACTAAGAGAATCGCTTAGAGAAGATAAGGGCGGCGTATATGGCGTGCGAGTATCTGGTGGCGGAACTGACAAGCCACGTGAAGAGTACTCCATTTCAGTTTCCTTCAATAGTGATCCAGACAAAACCGATGAGTTGATTGCGGCAGCTAAAGAAGTAATCGCCACTGCCATTGCAGAAGCACCGAGCGATCTAGATATGACCAAAGTAAAAGAGAC
>CAZZIZ010000181.1:0-6837 GCA_964654535.1 uncultured Chitinophagales bacterium | reverse complement strand
TAGAAAAAACCGTGCTCAACCGTGCACTCAAATTAGTTTTCGAAGAGCGAGTCTTGCTCAATGGAAATAAGACCGTTGTATTTTAGATGATATTTTTTTGGGCGTGCCCCTTCTTGCTTCGCAAAGGGTCGGGCTCTCGGCAGTCGCTCTTATCTGTTGTTGCCATCTGTTTGTCTTCTAGCTCTAGGGAGCTAAGCCAAACAAGTTAACAACAAAAGGAGCTTCAACAATGCCTCCATCCCTCACGCTTGGTTTTGCATTAGCGAACTAGAATGTCGCCCTAATATTTAGCATTAAGGAACTTCGAAGAGCAGTCATCAATCTAAAGTTTTTAAGTATTTATAATCTCATCTCTATATAAACTTTCATTCATTCGCCTTTGAGTTTGTCCGAGCCGATTGTATGATTGTATTTCACTTACGAATTTATTATCTTATGTATAGATGAAAAATATTGCAAAAGGCCTTGGTCTGTGCTTAGCATTCCTATGCCTAAATTTTGCCACCATTTATGCGCAGTGTACTGATGGTGAGCTACTAAGTAACGGAGGTTTTGAAACAGGAGCCTATCCTCCTTGGACCATTGGAAATCAAGTTGTCAGTCTTGGCGATGGGATAGAATGCACCGGTTCATTATTTTCAGCATTTCATCCAACTATCCCTGCAATTAACAATTGCTTTGCCTGGAATTTGTTTGATACTTCAATCTCGGCCAACGCTGTATATACAGTGTGTCAAGATGTAACCATCCCAACAGGGGCAACTAGTGCTACACTTTCGTTTGATTGGTATGCCACCTTTGACTATACCAACTTTGGGGCAGTAGCTACAGCTTCACGAACAGTGGATATTGAAATTATAGACCAAGTTACAGGAGCTGTTTTGTTCTCACAGTTGGTGTATGAAGCGGATTTTCTTCAAGGTGTAGAACTTGGAACAGGATGGACAAATGAATCATACGATTTGAGCAGCTTCGCCGGACAATCGGTTTCGACTTGTTTTGAATTTTTTATTCCGGAAATACTAACTGGACCAGCCATTTTTGCCTATGACAACGTATCACTTGATATTCAATGTGGTGGCATGGTAGACGGATGTACCGATAACTTGGCTTGTAACTTCGATCCACTCGCGACATCAGATGATGGTTCTTGTCTAGTGGAAAACGATCCTTGTGATGATGCTAACAGTAATACCTTTAATGACTTAATAGACTCGAACTGTGTTTGCACAGGTACGCCTTTTACTGGTTTTGATCTATCGATTATAGGTCCATGTAATTGTTTCAATGGAGTAGATTTAGATGGAGATGGAGAAAACGATTTAGCTCAGGAAACCATTACACTTAGTGCTGGTATGGCACCTTATTCCGTCGCGGTTTCAGGATTGTTAGATGCCTCTGGAAATACTTTGAGCAACGCTGCTGTCCAAGCCCTAATAACTTCGGCCGATCCAGGCAGTGGAGCTCCATTTTCGTTTAGTGCCTACATAGCTGCAAATTCTTTAGATACCTACACTTTAACAATTACTGATGGAAACAATGAAAGTGACACTGTTCAAGGTGGTCCTTGTACCGCATGTCTCGTAAATCAAGTTCCTACTGTCTCAGAGTGGGGCTTACTTTGTCTGGCCTTAAGTCTACTTTCATTAATCACAGTCTTTATAAAAAGAAGAGAATCCTTGACAGACAGACTTGAGGGGATTGTTGAATCCTAGGAGTCCATTAGAAACAGAACCCATAAAAAAAACCCCCGACAAAAGTCGAGGGTTTCATTACTTTCTCAAATTGTTGGTCGGTACCAACACGCCAATTTCCTAAAAAGGTAGGTCGTCGTTAAAATCGTCCTTCGGAGCTGCTGTTGTCGCCGCTGCTGTTTGCATAGGTTGTTGTTGCGCTGTCGCAGGAGGTGGCATATTTTCTGCCGCACCCATGCGTTCTATTCTCCAAGCCTCAAGGTTGGTGAAGTAAGAAGTAACACCTTCTTTGTTTGTCCAAGGTCTACCCGTAACGTTAAAAGATACTTTCACGTTTTCGCCAGCCGTGTATCCATCTAGGATATCGCAACGGTCTTGGGTCAACTGAAACTTGATGTGATCTTCTTTCGTCCAAGTCGGCATTACCTTTTCTGTAAAGACAACAAACTCTCTTTTTTGAAACTTGTCGCTTACTTTTTGTGTGTCCATTACCACATGGATCTTTCCGGTCAATTCGTAACTCATATTATATAGTTTTTGTTTTCAAGTGGATGGGGGAGAACGAAAGTACGACGAAAAATTAGTGTTTACCCGCACAAAACTCGCCGGATTTTCAACAAATGAGGCTATTCTTAGCTTTCGGTGGGCATTAGCTTGTTCGGGAAGCTGTAGCGAATATTATCGAAGAAATAAGTCCCTATGGACTTGGCCATAAGCATTTCTAGATAGAAATTCTGAGGGACCTCGTCAAAGCGATATTGCTGACCATTGCGATAGAGTACCCAGAGCTCTTGCTTCGCTTTGTCATAGGCCACTTCCTTAATGCGGCTAGACTTAACGCTTTGTCGTTCCATAGGTTATTGAAGCTACGAAATTTACTTATAGCATTATAGGCAGACTCTTTCTTGTTGGTACAAGGCTGAATCTGTATTTTAAACCCACTATGGGATACAATATTAAAACCTCACTCCGTTTAGCCGTTTTGGCATTTTTCTTCTGTGCTCAGCTATCTGCTCAGAACTTTATGGATTACTTCTTGCTCGAAGGTGAAACCTTCGATAGTAGTATCCCTACGCCTGAGGAAGTGCTTGGCTTCGTACCTGGCGAATGGCACGTAACCCACGACCAGTTGGTGACTTATATGTACGCAGTTGCAGAGGCTTCGGATCGCGTGGAGATTAAAGAGTTTGGTCGAACCCACGAAAACAGACCGCAGGTTTTGTTGACCATTTCAACGCCCCAAAACCTCTCGCGCATAGACGAGCTGCAAGAGGCGCACTTGGATAATGCCCTTCGAAACAAGCGAAGCGCCGACGCCAAGCCAGTAGTTTTGTTAGGCTACTCTATACACGGTAACGAAGCTAGTGGAAGTAATGCGGCTTTGCTCAGCGCCTATTATCTGGCTGCTTCTTCTAATCCGGAAGTCATGGACTGGCTGGAAGATATGGTCATTTTGCTTGACCCTTGTTTTAATCCAGATGGCCTGCACCGTTTTTCTACTTGGGTAAACAGCCACAAAAGCAAAGTAATAGACATCGATAAAAATTCGAGAGAGCATAACGAGGTTTGGCCAGGAGGCCGGACGAATCACTATTGGTTTGACCTAAATCGCGATTGGTTGTTGACCGCTCATCCTGAAAGTATAAATCGCTTGAAAGTATTTCACGCTTGGAAACCAAACGTTTTAACCGATGCCCACGAAATGGGCACCAACGCAACTTATTTCTTTCAACCGGGCGAACCCTCGCGAAACAATCCTTCAACGCCAGCAGAAAACTTTTCATTGACCCATGAGTTAGCAAAATACCATTCCGGTATACTCGATGATTTTGGATCATTGTATTACTCGGCAGAAGGCTTTGACGATTTTTATATCGGTAAGGGTTCTACTTACCCAGATGTAAATGGTGCCATTGGCATTTTATTCGAGCAGGCTAGTGCTCGTGGTCATAAGCAAGAAAGCATAAATGGCCCACTGAGTTTTCCCTTTGCTATTCGTAACCAATTTGCGACTACGATTTCTACCTTGCGCGGTACCCACGCGAATGCCGATCAGTTCATTGATTATCAACGCGACTTTTACGAAAGCACAGGCCGTATGGCTAGCCAAGATGCCGTGAAAGGGTATGTCTTTGGTGGTAGTGGAGACTTCCACCGCGAAAAAGCGATGATAAAAGTATTGAAGCGTCACCAAATCGAAGTATATCCAACCAACAGAGACTTGACCAAAGACGGACATCAGTTTAAAAAGGGCGAGGCCTTTGTTGTTCCAAGTAATCAGCAGCAGTATCGCTTGATAAAAGAAATGTTTACCCTGCGTACTACGTTTACCGATAGCATCTTCTATGACGTTTCAACTTGGACCTTACCTCTGGCCTTCAATATTCCTTATGCTGAAATGGGTCGTGGAGACCTAGCCATTTACGATAAGAACAAGCCAGTCGATCAACTAAGCTCCGACGCCAACTTTAATATCAAGGATGAAAAAGCTGTTGCTTATGGTTTCGACTGGAACGATTACTACGCGCCGCACTTCTTGGATAAGCTTCTGCAAAAAGGTTATAAAGTGAAAGTAGCTAAGAAACCTTTTACGGCGGCCATCCCTGAAGGCCAGCGGAATTTCAATTACGGAACAATGATCGTTTTGGGAAGCTTTACCCAAGAGCAGAAAAACGAACTAGAACAGTTGTCTCGTGAAAACCAGATTCCATTGTTTCCTATAAGTACAGGTTTAACCTCTCAAGGAATCGATTTGGGTAGTGCGAACTTTCGTCCAGTAAATAGACAAAGAACTGCTTTGGTAGTAGGAGAAGGTGTGTATTCCTATGAAGCGGGAGAGGTCTGGCACCTTTTTGATCAGCGTATGGAAATGCCTTTGACCCTCATCGATAACTTTGATATGCCGCGTGTGGACTTATCAAAGTTTGATAACATCGTATTAGTCAATGGCAATTACTCCAGGCAGCATAGTGGATTTGCAGAGCAAATAAAGAAATGGGTACGAGCTGGAGGAAACTTGGTTACAATGAAGAGTGCGACCGAATGGGCCGTTGAAAACGGTCTACTGCAAGTAAACAAAACTGAAATGAAGGAAGAAGGGCATGCAAAACCTAAAATGAAACCCAGACCTTTTCATGCACATAGCCGTACGCTGGGTGCGCAAGAAATAGGAGGGATGATCGTAAAAGCGCAGTTAGACTTATCGCATCCCTTAGCATATGGATTTAAGCATCATACTATTCCGCTATTTAGAAACCACGAACATGTCTTACCGTTTGCTACTAGTCCTATTGGAACACCATTGAGGTACGATGTAAATCCGCTTTGGTCTGGTTACATTTCAAAACCTAATCTGAAAAGAATCAGCGGAAGCGCTGGCGCTGTAGTTGGTCGTTTTGGAAAGGGTTCCGTTGTAGGCTTTGCGGATAACCCGAACTTCCGAGGTTTTTGGTACGGTACAAACAAGCTCTTTATGAATGCCATCCGTTTCGGCAGTATAATGTAGATGCTGGGGCTTTCTAGCGTGTTTGTAAATCCGTAAAGCGCGCTTGGAACATCAAAAAGGCCATTGGTTTAATCTGCTTAGGCAAGTGTTTCATTCACTTGTTAGGACAAATTAAAAGTTCCAAACAGCGCCTAAAAAAGTCTAAACCTTTTCTAAACACATAGGTCTTAAAGTAGAGCGCGAGGCATTAAGAAAGCCGCGCAACTTAAACTACTAAAATTTTTGACCTATGAAAAATTCAGCAAAACTCTTCGGCACATTACTAGCAATGAGCCTTTTCTTCGTAAGCAACTTAAGCGCGCAAGAAATTACTTGGGGTGTTACTGCAGAGGCAAACATGCCTATGTTCAAGTCAGACCCAATGGAGATTAACATCTTACCAGATGTAAACATTCCCATTAACGCAATCGATCCAGGAAACGCCAGCGAAGTTGGCTTCGGATTCAGCGGACACATCAATTACAAAGTAAACGAACAAACCTCCATACTAGCCAAAGTCGGTCGTAAGAATTGGGACTTAACCAACAACAACTTTATAAATGGTAAAGTAACTGCGACACCAGTAAGTATCGGCGCGAAGTATTTCCCTATTCCAGGGCTATATGTAGGCGGCGAAGGCGGCGTGACCACAGTAAAAACGAAAGTGCAAACGACTTTCCTGATTGACCTCACCTTGGCTTCAGAAAAAGAAAGTTTGATGAGTATAGGACCAATGGTCGGATACGAGTTAGATCTAGGAAATATGAAGTTAGACATCGGAGCACAGTACCAGTTCGTTCAGAACCAGTTTAACTACGGCGGAATTACGGCAGGCATCATTTTACCTTACGGAAAATAGGCTGACCTTTTAATAGTGAGATACAACCAGTAGTGGCTGAAAGGCTGCTGCTGGTTTTTTTTGTGATTTTTAAACTCGTTTCGACTTTCAGTCGAAATGCCATGGCGACGATTTTCAATCGTCATACGCACCTCTACTCTAAAAACTCAATATCGACCAAACTCTCACCACCGCAATACGCGCTCGCGGAACTACAAATATAATCCTCAGGATTAGCCACAATCATTTGTCTAACTGGATTTGCATGAATATAATCTAGCTTTTGTTGCGCCATATTTCCAATTCTATCGCATTCCTTCCCGTAATATCCTGCTTGCCATATTCTATAATGATGCTTCGGAGACTCTTTCAGTTTTTGATCAACCTGAAACTTGAATTCGCGAAACATCCACTGGCGTCGACTTTCGGCTATGTGATTTGCTTCTTTTGAAAGCAACTTTGAGGTATGCTTTTTAAAGTCTCTGATTATATCACTTTGAGGTTCATTATTCTTAGAACTCATTAAGAGGTGTATATGATTGGTCATAATGACCCAGCCATAAACAACAAGGCTTTTGTTATGAATACAATAATTCAGCGAGTCTATTATTATTTGCTTGTATTCAGGTCGGGTGAGTAAGTCTATCCACTCCACAATAGTGCAAGTAACAAAATGAATAGCTTCGTTATTTTTTATAATTAATCTATCAGGCATTCGATTAATATAATAAAATAAATGGTGAGTATAAAACCTCTCGTTTCGACCTTGAGTCGAAATGCCATGGCGACGATTTTCAATCGTCATACGTCCTCTAAGACGG
>CAZZIZ010000180.1:0-6845 GCA_964654535.1 uncultured Chitinophagales bacterium | reverse complement strand
AGGTCGTCGGCGAAATAGCGTTGTCGATTGAGGTAGTCGCGGTAGCTAACGTTGAAGAGATTGTCAGCTTTGAGGAAGCAGCGCAATTTGTACTGCGCAAAAATAACATTGGCGG
Source organism: uncultured Chitinophagales bacterium (assembly GCA_964654535.1). Classification (GTDB taxonomy): domain Bacteria; phylum Bacteroidota; class Bacteroidia; order Chitinophagales; family UBA2359; genus CAZZIZ01. The sequence goes on along the minus strand of CAZZIZ010000180.1, from coordinate 6,730 downwards.
AAAACTTTAGCCCCACTAGGTTGTAGGCGGGAGGCGGCGCGACAAAATCCTGCTCGGCCAATAGGTTTTCCTGTTCCAAGACCGAACGAATATTAAACTCAGTCTCTAAATCTTCGAAGCGTAAATTCTTTGACACGGTAATCGGGCGTTTCATTCTATGCGTTAGGCTGCCGAAGAATCGGTTGGGTGGCATAAACACCAGCGGTCGATTGTTTTCGATGTCCTCGCCGCGTAGAAAACTGTACTTCAACACACCGAGCAACGCATTGCCTATCGTAAACTGACTCGATAAATCGAAGCCGAAGATATTGGCATCGGTTTGCTCGTATCTGAAAACCGGAAAAGCACCGCGAATAGTCAAGCGAATTTCTTCCTGCGGATTTAGGAAAATATAATCCTCGAATTGCTGATGAAAAAACAAGGCACCAAAGGTAAAGTTTGCGTTGGGTAGCCACTTGTACTCCACCGTATTTTTAAAACCGATTTCCTTCTGCAAATTTTCATCTCCCTCCTCTATGCCGCTAACGCCTTGGTGCAGGCCGCTGCTGTACAACTCATTTATGGCGGGGTTACGTGTGGCGTAACCGCTATTGATACCAATGCTGTGTTGCTCGAACAAATTGAATTGCAGGGCCACTAAGGCACTAAGGTTTTGAAATCGATTTTCGAATCTCACAATTTCCCGGGGAATAGTTCTACTAATCGTGGCGGCGTTTTGAAACTCATAATCGTAACGTAGCCCAAGATTGAGTAGGATTTTCTTGTGTTGACGATTCAGGGTGAAAAAAGATCCATTGCGCCAAGAATAATAGTCGGGAATCAAAGGTAGGATGCCGGTTCCGGGGTCATTGGTATTGTCGGTAATTATATTTTGGTTGCCTATTTTCAGGTTCCAATGTTCGTTGAGATCAAGACCGTATTTCAGGTCGGTATTAAAAGTGTATTGCCTGAGACTCAGTGCGGGAATATCTCCCCTACCGCCTCGGCGTATATCAAACTCGTCGCGATTGTTTAGCTGCGCGGCGGCGACCAATTCTATTCGCTGGTTTTCTTTCAGCAAATATTTTCCCTTCGCCTTTAGCAAATGATGCGACACACTTTGCTTCGGTCCGTCAAGACTATAACTAAAATCGGATTCGGTAAAAAAGGGCTCGTCGCTGGACAGCGCCGACTCTAAATCGGTCAGATTACCAATATGCGAACCGCGCAGGACTCCCAATTGGGTATTAAAAGTACTGCCGTAAAAATCGACGTAAAATTTGTCCTCCCAAGAATGCTCGAGTTGTAGGGCCAGGCTAGCTTCCGCGCTACCGGTGTTATTGAGAAAATAATCGGGCGCTTTTCTGTCGCCGTATCTTTTCAGGGTTCCCGTAACGCGCCAAGCAACCTCGGGAGTGTATTGTCCCAAGCGCGCATTAACCGTGTGTCCCAAGCCATTGGTTTCAAAAATATAATTGACCTGTCCGTGCAGGTGCGGCTCGCGCTCTATTCGTTTTGGCTCAACTAAGACGACGCCACCAAAGTTGCTGCCACCATATTCTATGGTGCTTGCTCCTTTCAAAACCGTAATACGATCTGCAGCAAAAGGATCAATTTCCGGACTGTGGTCATTGCCCCACTGCTGCCCGCTTTGCACAATGCCGTTATTGAGTATCGTCAAGCGATTGCCAAACAAACCGTGTACCACAGGCTTGGCTATACCACTGCCGTTTTTGATAAGGTGTACACCGCTTTCATTTTCCAGCAACATCGACAAGTTCTGATTGGTGTTGTCTTCTATGGCCTGCCGATTAACCGCAACGCTTGGTTGCACCAAACGCTCTTTCTTGTTTCCGGTTATGATTACATCGCCCAAAGAGTGTGGCGTGTGCGATAAGAGAATATTGACCAGCGTGTCCTCGTGTATGTGTAGGTGCACCTTTACCGCCTCGCAACCTATGTGTGTAAAAATCAGGTGATATTCACCAGCACATAAATCTTGCAAGAAAAAATTGCCTGCTTCGTCGGTAATCGTTCCTTGTGAATTTTCTTGCACAAAGACGTTAACAAAAGATAAGGGCAGTTCGGAACCTTCATCCGAAACCTGCCCTTCAATCTTTAATAAACACTCCTGTGCATTGCCGTTGAAAGCAATGAAGAAGCAAGCAAAAAGAAAAACTAATCCTTTATAAAACATCTATTGGCAGCGTGACCTCTATATCGGTCTCGCCATCAGCGTTTGTTATGTCTCCGTCAGATACACCTGCGGCATCTTTAACTGGCTCGTGTCTTAGCGTTATGGTAAGCGTTCCAGACGCAGCCGCGCCAGTACTTAGTGTAGAAGCAATTCCTACTGGATTACCGTTTTCATCTTCATCGCCGTATGCAACGCTGAGGCCAGCAACACTTGATTCAAAAAAGAATTGATGTTCATCGTCTTCTTCAGCAACTTCCGCGGTAATATCTTCTGCAGGAGTTTCTGTTTCGTTCAACAATTCAATAGCGCCTGCGTAAGACTCGTTTGCCTCTAGTGTACCGCCAGTAATGACTGGATCCATTCCACCATCGCCATCTAGGTCTCTAAAAGTCATTGTCACTACTTCACCATCACTGGCTGCAGTTAATCTTAGGTTTAGCGTGGTGATCACTTCTTCCTCGTTTGGAATTTCTGGATCTTCATCGTCGTCACAGCCTGTAAATGCGAATGCGCTTACAAGAAGTAATAGTGCGATAAGTCGGAGATTTTGTGTCATTTTTGTTTCGTTTTGCTCAAAGATACGTCAAGTTTGATATTATTTGCAACATTGTTGCATAAAGTTTTGTCCGCTGTAAAGGCTTGATGGTATTGAGTTTAGGGCGCTTCTATCTGGTTTTGGGTAAGAAATCCTGTATTTGGATGTTGATTTGGGCAGCAACAGGCTATCCGCTTGTACTCGGCACTTCAAAAGACTGTTCAGCATAGTCGTGGCTAGTATTCCCTAGACGGTCATCCTTCGCCACTCCTTGCTTCACTAATCTTTTGAAGCACCTCATACCGCTTCTATCCTGGCTGCGGGCTTGGGTTCTAAAGGAATGGGTTTGTTGCTCCGTCAGCGACAGATGCAGATGCTAGAGATTATGATCTTCAGTCTTGTGTAACACTCAAGTCTGAAGGCTTGAGCTATCGTTTGGTTCCAAGTCTGAAGACTTGAACCAAAAGGGCTCGGACTACTTGCACGAGCGACGGGTGCATTAAGGCAAATAAAGACTAGTTCGTCCTAACTATTTTCTGCGCTCGATTTCCAATTTCTAAGATGTAGATGTTCGCCGGAAATGCAGAGAAATCAATCTTCTGCAATGCGCTTTTCACTTTTCCGCTGAGCAATAAATCACCACGCGTAGAATAAATTCGAAAGTCTTGCTCCTCGGTAAGGCTGCTTTCAATTCGCAGTACGTCTTTCACGGGATTTGGAAAAACGCTGTAGTCAAAAGACGCACTACTTTCACTTATCGATGAGATTTGATTGTCGATTAAGCCATCGATATTATAGCCCGAAACAAATCGCCAAATTTCTTCGGAGGCATCAATATCCATATTGCCAAACGTTCCTGGCCAATCGTGCCCCCCTCCGTTAATTTTCAACTCTTCTACATAGGCATCGCCTTCAGCGGTCGACCAAGTATTGCGCTCTACCGTGCTGCCATCATTAGTAGCCGTATTTGGAACTTGAGCCGCGCTGGGTTCGGAATCACAATTGTTTACTTCGGCCCAGTAAGCATGCGTCTCGGTAGCCGACAAGTAAAACTGCTCGCCCTGAAAAAAGACCCCTTCGTAATTCGAAATCGTATCGTCGGTTCCAAGAATGCTCAGCACACCCGTTAAATGAACTGGAGCGCAATTGTCTAAAGTTACATTCTGCATCGTTCTGGCCACGACTCCAATAGCAGCAATTCTATGGTTTAGTCTGCAGCCAACTTCATAAGTAAACTCTCCGCCAAGTGAGTAACCGCAGGCGTATATTCTCTCCTGATCTATTTCATAATCATTGGCCACGGCATCTATCAAGGCATCAATAAAAAACACGTCATCTATTCCCGAAGGATCTTTGTGAATCCAGTTTAATGATCCCCCATCGTTTGGATCGGCAATTGCTTGCGGATATACAAGAATAAAATTATCTGTTTCGGCTAAGGAGCTCATATCGGCAATCGCGATTTGACCTGCGCTGCTGTCATTCCCTCCGTGAAAATTGAACATTAAAGGAACCGCAGTACTCGCATCGTAAATGCTCGGGACATAAATTTCGTAGGTTCTTATTTCACCTTCGTATTCCAATGTTGCACTTTGATATGACTGTGCCTGCGACTCATTTAGATTGAGCGCAATTAACAGAAATGTAAGCAGCGTGATTCTTGTCATATCTCTGAAATTTATGCTGGTAAGATGGCTGATTATGACTTGTTTTTCGTTAGGCCTTGGTCATTTCAAATTCAATGCGATTTAATGCCATTTAGCATTCTTACTCTTAGCAATCAGCTTTTTCAAAACTTTAAGATCAACATCTGCCAACTTATTAATGTACAGGCAGCCTTTGCCCCACTTGCACTTGCCCAGTTGCTTGCAAAGTTTTTCCTCTTTGCTAATATCGAAGTTTAGGTAAACCGTCAGCTTGGTTTTTCTCGGAGCGAAACCCAAGTTGAACCATTCGAAAGTTTCTTTACCACCTTTGCGTTGGTATTCATAATTGCCAAAACCAATTAGAAAATCGGGCACCTTTTCGTTTCCCCAAATCTTGCCTTTCTTGCCGCTTACTTCTTCGATTAATTTGAGCAGTACATTGCTATCCGCCTTCTTCGATTCGCTTTCGATAGAGTTAATAAAAGCTTGGACGCTTCTTTTGGTTTCTTTGGTTACTAGACCTGGCACTCAATTATTTTACGACAGAGAAATTACTGTAATCATACTTGGCTCTTAAATAAAGCTCCTCTCCCTCCTCATTAACTCTAAACGACTCCCGCTTCCCTGGAAAAACAAAGTCCTCAAGCCGATTAAAAGAAGTGTTCTTGACCAGCGATATATGATCAAGGTGTTTGACCTTGTAGCCCAGTGCGAGATGCGATTCTTGATCTATGTAATGCCACCAAATATCTTTGGTGGTATGGTGTGACTCAGTTTCAGGAAAATACTCCGCTTTGATGATGTGCACTGCTTTATCCATAAAAGTCGTTTCACCATCATAACTAATCCTCACGCCATCATCTAGCAGATTGTATGGAAAGTTCATTACAAAGGTCGAAGCCAGAATTGAGTTTTTTACCGAAGCCGGTTTTGCGCTTTCATCAGGCTTGCCGTTTTTCATTCTCACAAACTCATCCCCTACTCTGGTCTGTTCCATTTTGTCCTCACCGCTGTCCCAAGAGATGTATATTTTTTCAGGATTGTACCGATGCTTTTGGTTTACATTGACTTCTTCGTTTCCGTCAGCATCGTACAAGGCATACCATTTATCAAAGGATAAGTTTTCAATGCTGTTCCAGTTTTCTAAGCCACCGTAGGCAGCGATTGATTTTTCTATTAGTCCTTCGGCCTTTTTGTCTTTGATATTGACCGATTGCCTTTTCAATCCAGTGCAGGACGATAAAAATATAAAGGAGAATATTATTGCAGATACTTGCTTCATAGCTAAACCTTTACTTCGTAAGATAAGCAAGCCCGTTAAAGGAAACAGTTTTATTCTCGTCAGCTTTAGATTATTCCCGCTCAAAATTCGTACGAACATTCAAGGTGCATTCGCGTCGCCGACATTCTTTTAGTCTAAAAAGCTCTTTATCTTTTTCGCAGCATCGGCCATAGCGACATCGGTCAGCCAAAAACCTAGCTTTTTGTCTTTAAAATGAAAAACAATTTTCGCTGCTTTATATGATTCAGCATCTGGAAAATACGGCACACCTCCATTCGCAACCCATGTCAAACCTCTTAAAAACTTTGACAATCTAGGAAACCAAGGCTTGATTAACTCAATGGATTGCAAATCGCTAAAAGAGTAGAAGCCTGAATTTTCTTCTGTAAGCGCATCGCTTAGATCAAAACCATGTTCTAGAATCTTGAATTCTATTTTTGGATCTTTCTTGAGGAGAATGCTCTTTGAGTTTTTCACGATTCAATTTAACTTTTTCCAATAAACCACTTTGTCATCTCCTTCAGCCCAGAAATCGCGGATGACAGCTTCTTTATTGTAGTTCAATTTTTCATAGAAGTTTCTGGTCAATTGAAAATCCTCTGTTCCCGAGGTATCTACTATCAGAACTCTACTTCCCTTATTCCGCAAATGATCTTCAATAAAACTCATCATTTTACTACCAATACCCTTGGCTTGGATATCACTTCTTATTCCTAAGGCATAAAGGTTATAAGTTCCTTCGGTAAGCTTTTCTGGACTACAAAACCCGATTGAAATTGCTTCTTCGTTTTGCAAAGCCGTAAACCAAACATCTTCTGATTCAGGGTTATCGAAAAAATCAGCAATCATTTCATCGAGCATTTCTGATGGAAACAACTCAATGGAATCTAAAACTTGTTTCAAATATGGGATGTCACTTGGGGTGACCATTCTAATTTCGTTCATAAAGGTTTTGAGTTATTTGCAACTTTGAATGTTGCTAGAAAAGCACACCAGTAAAATGGCTGAGGGATAGTAGTGGTTTCTAGCGTTCTTCTCAACTCTTCAATTCTCTCTCTATCAATTCCAATTGCTGATGATAAGTCTTCATT
>CAZZIZ010000179.1:0-6916 GCA_964654535.1 uncultured Chitinophagales bacterium | reverse complement strand
CCCCTGACCAACAAGCTGGACAGAGAGATTTGGGGGCACGCCCAATTTATTTAACTACATCGGACAATCCGTCGAAACCGTATCCACCTGTCCGAACTGATTTATAAATAACTCCCAACAGTTCCCATCGGGTGAACGCATGATAATGCGCGCTTCAGGGTTTACGCTTATGGGATTAATGGTTTGTATAAAACCCCAAGCAGGATCAGCGAATCCTTGCCCGCCAATTGCTCCAGCGTTTCCATTAAATCCTTCAACACCTGCAGGTCCCATGGTGCCTTGTTGACCTTGCGCACCTTGAAGCCCCTGTTCGCCTATTGGTCCTTGTGGTCCGGTTGGACCGACCGTGGTTCCCGATCCTGACGTAGGACCAATGCTACCAGTTGGGCCAGTAATTCCTATTGGTCCGAAGGGACCTTCTGGTCCTGTCGCACCTATCACGCCCGGCGCACCCGGCGGTCCTTGTTGGGAAAGACCCGTTGGGCCAGGTGGTCCTGTCGGTCCCGGTGCTCCTGCAGCTGCGCTTGGAACATTTAATGCACCACCAGCAGAGTAGGCGTAGGGCACCGCATAAATTGGAAATTCGGCTATCAATATAAAATCACCATCACCGTTGGGCGCTGCTTCTACGCGTATCCATAAATCGCCTGAGCCCCAATTGAGTTGACTCAGCAATTCAGAAACGACTAAATCATCGAATGCCCCTAGTTCATTGGTCATTACATTGCTCTGATCGGTCACTACAAAAACTGGTTCGGAGGTAGTCTTGTCGTTTACCTGCAGCCTAATGGTCATCAATTGATTGCTAATTGGTATCCCAAGACTGTCGCGTACAACTGCATCGAAACCAATTCTGTTCGGTGCTTGTGCTTGTGCGCTCAATGCAAGGCCCAGAAAAATGACTAAAACAATTATTCTTTTCATTGGGCTACTTATTTAAAATGAACTTTGTCGTTAGTATTAAACGCTGATCGGATACGACAGCGGCCACGAACATACTTTGAGGCAAATTGTCGAGACGCGCGGGAATGCTCTGCGCATTGTCAATACTGTGTTCAGCAATAACTTTCCCCGTCAAATCGATTATAAAAAGCTGTGCGTTTATAAGCTCGTCTTGCAAACCACTTAAAACAAATTGCTGCGTCGAGGCGTCGTAATACATACGTGCAGTGGAATCGTCTAGGACATCGTCGTCTATGCCCACAGTTCCCAGGAAACTCTCCAAACAGTCTATAATTTCATCCAATCCCAAAGAGCTTGCATCGCCTTGATGTGAGACAGTACTCAATGCTGGAACGCCGCTTATCACCTCCACACAGGGCGCCGCGCTTTCTAATTTCCCAAAAGCGGTTCCGAAAGTGAAGTTCATTTCTGCGCTAACCGGAAAATTCTGAAAGGTTTGACCAGCGGATGATAATACACCTGCGTCTTGATTCTGCGCTGCGAGTGTAGTACTTACAAAAAGCAGAATTAGTATAAAGTAGTCCTTCATTACTGACAGCTTATTAGGTTAGTCTCGAGAGTGCCGTCGTTGCTTATAGTGACTACGTAGCAATTGCCATCTGCAGAGCGAATAACCATTCCCGCTCCAGGCGTGCTTAAGAAAACGTCGTTCTCGGGAGTAGTTTGCCAAGCCGAAACACCTGTGGGGCCGGTCGCTCCCGCTGGGCCGGTCGGTCCTATCGGGCCAGATGGTCCGGTTAATCCAGTAGGACCGTTCGCACCTACTTCACCTTGCATACCCGTTGGTCCAGTTGGTCCAGCAGGACCAGTCGGTCCATTGGGTGGCCCCGTGGGTCCAATGGGTCCCGTGGCACCGACCACGCCAGATGGCGGTCCCGGTGGGCCGGGTGGGCCCGTTGGTCCAGGTTCTCCAGGTGGACCAGTTACTCCAGGCATTCCTTGAGCGCCTTCTTGTCCTTGCGGACCAGTTGGGCCCATAAGTCCGGTTGCACCAGAAATAGCCGTGTCTGCAAAGAAGGCATAGGGAACGGAAAGTAATTCTGCTTGCCCTTCGTAATCTACAGAACCATTACTATCGTAGTCGATGGCCAGAAACAATTCCTTGTTTGAGTTGGACCAGTCTATTGAGTCGAACGTATCAGTACCGATTAGTTCGCCCCTTCCGATGACAAATTGAAAAGCACCATTGCTATCGGTTTGCAGGACATGAGATTCTGTGTAATCTATAGACGTGCCATCATCGCTTCTTATCGAAGCAAAGACGACAATGGCTTGATTCACAATGGTGTTACCCGCATCATCCAAGGCAACCGCCTGATAGTTGATTCCTAATGGTGATTGCGCCATTAGGTTCAAGCAGACCAAAAAGCAAACTAGAGGACAGAGAAGTTTTTTCATTTCTACGATTTATATAGACTCCAATATAGGCGCGTTTAGCGCTTATGGCAGGATACAATTTTGGCCAAAAGTCAGGAAGAAAAAAAGTAGTGATTCCAACAATTCTCTGAAATTCATACACTTATGTTAATGCAGAGCGAACATCTTCTACTTGTTTTGTTCAAAAAGTGGAATGAAAATGCTTCCTTTTGTAGATAACTTAAAGCCCAAGGCGATATGCTAAGGAATTTCAAAAAATAGATTTATGAAGCTCAAGGAATTGGATAAGGATAATGGCGTATTGCCTTTTCTGCCACTCTTATATGTAGCCTGGTCGGATGCGGTTCTTACGCCCTCGGAAATTCGCGGGATTGAAAAATTAGCCTGTAGTCAGAAATGGTTAAAGGACTCGGAGCGCAAAATGATTAAGCAATGGTTAGATCCTAAAAATCCACCATCAGCGCGTCAGTTACAATATTGGTTGAGCTACATCCGCGACCACAGCGATGCACTTTCTTCTGACCAACGATATTCTCTGGCAGAGCTAGGAATTTCTCTTGCATCAGAAAGCTCGGTTCAAAACACCAAAAAAACCAAAAAAGCACTTGAAGAAATAGAGTCAGTGCTGGGCGTATTGGGAGAGGAAGCAAGTGCGGAAATTTTGGGTGCTCAAGAACCCACGGAAATAAAAGAAATAGAGGCGCTCAATGTAAAAGCGCTCAATGCTTATCTAGACGGCAAGCATATCAAGTTTCGTAAGAAAGTACGCCAGTTTTTTATGGATCCGCTTTTGTCATTAGATCGCATTCCCGAAAACAAAGATGAGTACCGGGAGTTGGTTTACGAGTGGTGTAAAATGGCCGCAAAACAAGGCTGGGGCGCTTTGGCTTTTCCAAAGTTTGCCGGAGGTAAAAACGATATGGAAAAATACCTCTCGCTGTTTGAGGAGTTGGGTTACCACGATATTTCATTTGCGATTAAGTTTGGCGTGCAGTTCGGATTATGGGGCGGCAGCGTCTATTGGTTAGGAACTGAGAAACACCATAAGAAATACTTAAAGGATATTGGCTCACTAGAATTGCCAGGAAGCTTTGCGATGACCGAAGGTGGTCACGGTAGCAATGTAAAAGATATAGAAACTACCGCTACTTATGATGCTAAAAAGGGCGCCTTTATTCTGCATACGCCAAATGAGTTGGCGCGTAAAGAATACATTGGCAATGCTGCGGTGCACGCCCAAGCCGCTACCGTTTTCGCGCAGCTCATCACCAAGGGCGAATCGCATGGCGTACACGCTTTTGTAGTGCCGCTAAGAACTAAAAAGGGCAAAGTCCTAAAAGGAATCAGAATAGGCGACAATGGTCGTAAGATGGGATTGAACGGAGTGGACAATGGTAGAATTTGGTTCGACAATGTTGTCGTGCCTCGAGAAAATCTATTGAACAAGTTCGGCGACGTTGATGCGGAAGGAAATTACAGCAGTCCCATTACTAGCCAAGGCAGACGCTTCTTTACTATGCTCGGCACCTTAGTCGGGGGTCGCGTTGGCGTGCCTAGTGTCGGATTGAGCAGTGCCAAGTTGGCTCTGACTATTGCTATAAAGTATGCGCTCAAAAGGAAGCAGTTCGGGCCGAGTGGGGGAGAGGAAATGAACATCATGGACTATCGCAGCCACCAAAGAAGGCTAATGCCACTGCTCGCAAAAGCTTACGCCTTTCACTTTGGACAGCGCTATAGTTTAGAGCGTTACTTGAACAAATCCGAAAAAGATGAGCAAGAAGTAGAAGGTATCGCCGCCGGAATGAAATCGCTCTGCACTTGGTTTACTACCCAGACCATACAAGAATGCAGAGAAGCCTGTGGTGGCAATGGCTATTTATGGGAGAACCGTTTTGCCGATATGAAAGCCGACACCGACATCTTTACCACCTTCGAAGGCGACAACAATGTGCTCCTGCAGTTGGTAGCCAAAAGTCGTTTGTCCTTTTTCAAAAAGTCCTTCGGAGCTATGGGCTTTATGAGTACAGTAAAATTCGTTTCTGATATCGCGAAAACCAACCTAAACGAAATGAATCCCATCATAACCCGATCGGTAGACAAGAAGCATTTATTGAGTCGCAGTTTTTATTTGGGGGCATTTAAGTTTAGAGAAACTTATTTACTTCGTTTAGTTGCACAGCGTTTACGCAAGCGCATCAAAGGTGGTATGGATTCTTATCAAGCCTTTATTGAGTGTCAGAATATGTTGGTAGAAATGGCCAAGGCATATGTCGAGCGTATGGTTTTGGAACAGTTTATTAAAGGCGTAAAAGCCGCTGACAAATCGATTAAGGAGCCCCTGCGTTTAATGGAGCGCTTGTATGCGCTATCAATGATCGAAGAGAACAAAGCTTGGTACCTAGAGAATGGTTATATGGAGGGTCGCAAGACCATTCACATATCTAAAATGGTCGACACACTATGTTTGCAGGTTCGAAACAACTGCCCCGATTTTCTAGATGCATTCGGCATTCCTGATGGACTAATTAAAGCGCCGATTGCAACCGAGTATCCTTATGAGTAAAGAGCCGTATTATGGATTCAACTAGAGTCGCCGCCAGCATCGCTCAGGTGTGCCTGATCATTTGGGTTTTTCATTTTGGAAAAAGCTGGTTTATGGATGGCGTCATCAATCACCGCGCGCATATTTGGTTTTTGATAGCTGTAGGAGCATTTTTCTTGAACAAGTATTTGAATCCGAAGTAGAATATCCCCCGCGATCCTTCCCTCGAAAAGAAAGGGAGTAGCATTTCACATAGATGAAAGAGCGTCTTAAATTGTAGAAGGCGTCTTAGACATTGGGCGTGCCCCAAAACCCAAAATTTTAGTTTCGTGTCTCCACGAACCAAATTTTGGCTTTTGGGTCGGGCTTTCGGGGCTCGCTCTGTTCTGCTGTCGGCACGCATCGTCCCTCCAGCACTAAGGTGCTGAGGACTCGGCGTTTGTCAGCAACAGGAGCTTAAACAAACCCCTCTATCCCTCACGCAGGAGGACACAAAATGCAACAAAAATGCTGATTGTTTATAGAACTCTAGCCATATACTGCCCACTTTTTTTCAAAGAGACTAATGGATTTCGCATTACAATTGTTAATAAAACAACAATAATCGTCATAAATTATTTATGATATTAGAGCAATTACATTGCAACACGGAGGCTCTGTTGCATTCTTTTTTTTCACTTATTATTCTTAATCTAAAAATCACACATGAGATCATTTGTAAAAATGGCGTTTGTTTTACTGGCCACCTTCGGCCTGAGTGAAGCAAACGCTCAATTAAGTCTAGGAGGACAGGTCTCCTATTTACGCTGGTTAGGCGGAACCGAAATACAGAACATCGGTTTTGGGGTAAACGGCGAATATGCCACGAGCTATAAAACGGCTATCCGGGGTGGGATAAACTACTATTTACCAGATAAAACAGAATTCAATACTTCCGCACAGGCAATAGACTTTGGAACCGTTCCCGCATCTATCTCTGTTCCATTTGAAGAGCGCATTTCTGTAATTCAGCTCTATGTAGGAGGTAAGCGTTACTTCGTCGGAGATTACGAGGAGAGTTTCAATATGTACTTCATTGCTGAAGCGGGCTTGTTTCTTGTACCTGTTAAAGAAGTCTTGGGAGACTTCGACAGATCTTTATATGCCTCTTCTTTCGAAGAAGATTCTGAAACAGTAACTGGTTTCACTTTGAACTTTGGCATTGGGGCAGAGACAGAACTAGACTTCGGATACATCTTTGGAGATTTGAGACTGAACTGGCCGGCCAATACGGCCAATGGAGTAGCCATAGCCATCGAGATTCCTGTATCAGTATCTGCTAGCGTAGGAGTGCGCGTGCCCTTCTAGGTAATGCAATATCGATTCAATAAGAAATAAGCGGTGTGATCTTTCACATCGCTTTTTTTATTGCTATAGGGTAGTAGAGGCTTTTTCTTGCCCGACAGCCAGCACCATCATAGTTATCATAATCAGCAAATAGGCGAAGAAAAATCTGATTTCCCAAAGTGGAAATAGCAAAAATCGGAATAAGGAGCTTAGACCAACGCTTGCGACCAATACCTGACTTTTCCCTCGTATCTCTTTCGAGTTACTAAGCCTGAACAAGAGCATAGTGAGGAGGATAAAAACCAGTGCTGGGAAAACAAAACTATCTACTCTTTGCAAGAGTGTTTTCAAATAGCCCATCAAATCAATGTGCTGTGGATCAGAAATAGGGTAGTTTAGCTTGCTTATGAAAGTGTGGTAAAAGAGCACAGACCATTCAACTTTTTCCGTGATTAACTGAGTAAGTGCATAGCTTAAGCTCGATATTACCAAACCAATTCCAGCATTGCGAATTGAGTTTGAGTCTCTGTTTGAAAAAGCACTTAAGGCACAAAAAACGGCCGCAAAAATTACGTTTTCTGGTCTTACGAGTATGCTCATACCCAATATCAAATACACCCAAAGCGCCTTGTATTTCTTAAGAAAAAGTACCGCAGCGAGAAAGAGAAAAAAGACAGACATCATATCGGGACTGCTTAGTCGAGCTAG
>CAZZIZ010000178.1:5020-6977 GCA_964654535.1 uncultured Chitinophagales bacterium | reverse complement strand
GGGGCACGCCCAAACCATCAGTGAAATCTCTTTACTAATTCGTACCTTGGCATCTCAGATAATACTATGTACAATACTCTCAAAATACACAAGAAGGGCAGCTACTCCGTGGTGGAAATAGACAACGGAAAGGTTAATGCTATTGATACCGCTTTAAGTAATGATCTCAACGCGGCGTTTACAGACCTGGCGAAAGATGAAGAGGTGATGGGCGTTATTTTAACAGGACGACCGAACTGCTTTAGCGCTGGACTCGACGTTAATGATTTGGCCGGCGGTGGCCTGGAAGGTGCTAAGACTTTTTGGCGTGCTTACTTGGGCGGCGTGGTTGCTTTGGCGAAATATCCTAAGCCTTTGATTGCGGCCATTACCGGCTACGCTCCTGCCGGTGCTACTACCCTAACCCTTTGCTGCGATTATCGCATAATGGCTAAGGGCGCGAAGCACGTGGTAGGGATGCACGAGTTTAAAATGTCGCTGCTTATTCCGGAAATGATGGGCGACATCTATGCATACCACCTCGGTGAACGACGCGCTTGGGAGGCAGTGCAGGGTGCTGATTTGTTTAATAGTGATGAGGCGCTGGCAATTGGCTTGGTTAATGAGTCGGTGGAAGTGGAAGAAGTTATGGAGCGCGCTGAAAAAAGAATGAAGCGCTACCTCAACGTAGTGCCTTCGGTTTACGCGCAGTGCAAACTCAACTTCCGCAAGGGTTTACTGAAAATTGTGAATCAGTCTATCGATGAGATGATGGTGCCGATTGAAGAAAACCTTAATGCGCCCGAAACGCAAATGATGATTCAGATGTTTTTGGCTACGCTGAAAAAGAAGTAATCTTCGCAGGACTACTTTAGACTTTTTGAAATTTTGATTTGATCGATTCTCCGTCGGTCTTTGGTTACTAGACTAAGTAAGATTTCTCTTTGCTCGTTGATGGTAATGAGTCCATAGTTTAACTCTCCTGTGAGCTTGCTGATGCGATGACGATTTTCTTCTTTACCCACCTCTTCATAGCTGTGGGTTAGGCCGCTGGAGGTGACTTCGTAAATCGTTTGTTTGCCGGCCCGTACCCTTGAGATTTCTCCGATATGTCGATCGCCGCTGATTAATACAATTTGCTTTGCGTTTTCATCTTTTAAGAGATTGAATAATCTCTTGCGCTCACTTGGAAAGTTCGCCCACTTTTCGAAGCGATGTTCTTCGGGTATGACTTGAATGCCACTGCCAATTATGAGTAGGTCTTCTTCTTTGGCTAGTTCTTTTTCCAGCCACTTCCATTGCTCCTCACCCAAAAGTTCTGCATCATCTTTTTTCTCGTAGACGCCTTTCTTACGTTTTATTTTATCGCGGAAGTAACGTCCATCAAGGAGAATGATTCTAATACTGAGATCTTGGTGCTGGATTAAGTGTGATTGGTAAAGCCCTTCTCTTTTCCAAACCTCTGCGCTTTTAGGTACGTCGAGAAATTCTAGCGCGAGGTCGCGACTGGCTGCTTTCTGGGGGTAGCTTTTATCACCATCGTTCTCGCCATAGTCGTGATCGTCCCATACTCCGATGATCTGAGGTACTTCTTTTATAAAGGCAGCGTAATCGGTTTGTTCTTTTTGTTTTTGATATTTCTTTTTTAGCAGGGACATATTTTCGGTGTCTCCGTAAACGATATCGCCTAACCAAATCCAGAGTGCTGGGTTTTCATTTGCAATGGCTGACCATAACGGTTGTGGCTCGTCATGTTTGTTGCAGGAGCCAAAGGCTATGCAAATTTCTTTCTCGTTCTGTTCATCGGGAATGGCTTGGGTTAGCGTATCTTTTGGTGGACAAGCGGTTAGGAGAAACAAGAAGAGTATGAGATAGATTAATCGCAAGGGATTTTTTTTATGAATGTAAGGAGCTTATCTTTTATGGAGCTTACGTTTGTCATAAAAATGAGTGGAATGGTTTCTTTGCTCGCGAAGCT
>CAZZIZ010000178.1:0-4920 GCA_964654535.1 uncultured Chitinophagales bacterium | reverse complement strand
GCTCACACCATAATAGGGGTTAATTACCGACGAATAATGTGAGTTGGTCTAGAAGATAAATTTCTTCCTTGGCGCGTTTAATCTCAAGCCAATATATGGATAGGTAGATGATTGCTCTTCGGCAATTTCCGGGCTGAAGTTTCGTCTAGTTAATCCTAAATCGATACTGAGATTATGTCTGAGCATATAAGATGCTTCCGCATCGAAGAGTACGATATCTGTGTTGTCTCCTTGACCTACTTCATTACCAGTGTCACCGACACTGTTTTCTAGATCGGCAAATATGTCTCCACCGTAGTTTACATCTCCAATATCGAAACCTTTATTGGCAAACATTCCGGTGAGGCGTAACTGCAGTTTATGTATTGGCTTGTAACGAATTTCGAATAGCACTTCTGAGAAATTACTTTCTAGCGGATGCGCGAGCGGCGCATTGAAGTGCGTATATGCATTGGTCTCATTGCTGTGGGAATAGGTAAAAGGACGCACTCGATTGTACTCGAGATTCAAATCGAGGTTGGCTACATCTGCAATATCGATCCACTTTAGTCCTACTTGATAAGCATACTTCAAGGAAGAGCTTCCATCATTGTCGAGGAAGGAGCCGAAGTTGAACTCGTCTAATACAATCTGTCCGTATAAAAGTCCTGATGTATGGAGCTTGGCGCGCCAGTCGAAACCTAAGATGACATTGTCTGGGCTTCCGGTGTTATGTTCTACCCAGCGATACAAAATGACTGGATTGAAGTATTCTAAACGCAAACCCCTATCCGAAGAATCAATGATAACACTTTCGAATAAACCGATACTCAACCAATTGCTTACTTGAAAGTTAAGATGATGGAGGGCCATCATTTTTTTCTGAAAGACTTGATCGCCCAGGGTATCAAAACGCTGGGTTAATTCGGCAAAAATGTTCACATACTGAAACCTACCAAACTTGGTTTCGAGTTTTATAAAGGGATAGCGGTTGCTAAAATCCGAAAGTATAAGCGAGCGCATACCGTCACCAATAAAATGCTCGTCGGTTCCGAAGGTGATTTGTATTTCGTCAATGGGACTGAAGGTCAGATATCCCGCGGCCATTAGGTAATCCCAACTAGAATCTCTTTGTCCAGTTCCTTGTTCGAACAAAAAGAAACGCCCTTCTCCGGGGATGGCATTATTATCAAATACATAGTCATTGACGTACTGCGCAAACCTGGCTTGGTTGTCGCTGAACTGGGTATAGAAACCAACCTTCTTACCGAGCCATCCGCGCAGCACTATGCCTCGACTATTGATGAATCTATAAATGTCCTGATCAAAGCCTACTTGTAAATTGAGGACAGGATCGATTTTGATAGCATAGTTTTCTCCTTTTTCATAAAGGAAACTGGTTTTGTACTTATAAAAATGCTTGAGGACTGGCTTTTTAGAAAGTATCTCCCCGCGCTCGTTCCACTCACTGGCCTCTTTCATAATGTACTGATGATTGAGGCGATCTTTTGCGCGGAGCCGCATGTCGTTGGTATCCTCGAACTCTGTATACTCTATAATCTCCGTCGCAAGTTTACTGCTGTAGGGTTTTACGGTGGTAAAATGATTAGGCAAATGCTTCCCATACTTTACTTGTAGGCGCTCGAGATATTGATAGGAGTCGTTGCCCAAAGGGAAGAAGGTATTTTGGGCTGTAAGGTTGCTGGTGACTAGGGCAATCAGTAATATGAGGGCTCGATGCATTAATGCAAGGTATTGTAATCGAATGGGTTAATCAAGAAAGGTTTTCAAGCGCTTTCAAGAGAAATCCAAAGATTTCTATTCTAGATCAATTTTCGTCATAAATACTTTCGCCCAAGAGACAAGTTTCCAGAAAAAACTTACTTTACTAAAAAATTGAAAATATGAAACACTTCATCAGCATTTTCCTCGTCGCTTTTTGCTTCAATTCAGCACTGGCACAAGACTGTCCCGAGATTTTATACCTGCAAGAAGGACGCACTTACACGATGAAGAACTTTGATAAAAAGGGCAAGCACGATACAAGTACTCGTTATGCGGTAAGCAAGGTGGAAAAAGGCAGCGATGGCTCTACTGGTTACATCGACATTTCAGTGATGGATAAAAAGGGTAAAGAACTCTTAGCAATGAATCATAGCGTTCGTTGCGACGGCAACAACTTGTATTTCGATGCTTCTGAATTACTCGGCGCAATGGGAGCGACTTTTGGTTTAGAGTTTGGAGACAACTCTGGTTATATAGCCTACCCAAAAGACATTAAGGTCGGTGATGAACTAGAAGAAATTACGGTAGAAGCAATACTTGGCGATTCGGGACTGGCAATGGGAACGAGAATTACAAATAGACAAGTTGTTGCAAAAGAATCGGTTACTACACCTGCAGGGACTTTTGAATGCTACAAAGTTTCCTTTGATATAGAATATGATATGATTGTAACTATCCGCCAAAAATCAATTGAATGGTGGAGCGAAGACTTTCAACTTGTCAAAGTAGAGAACTACAATAAGAAAGGGAAGCTAGTTAGCTCTAATGTTTTGGATTCAACAGAATAAGGTCCTCTCTATCGTCGAAACAAGTTGGTTCGACGCAGGCTGGTAGAGAGTATTATTAAAGCCACAAGAGCAACTGCAAACCAAATACCTGCGGCTTGCCAGTCCCTGAAAATGACTTTGCCAATTAAGAACAAAGTCGAATAGGTCATAACAACCGCGCTTATCCAGCAGGCAAAAAGATACTTAACGTCCGATCGCTGCTGGCCGGCGTTGCTCAGCGCTTTGTACTGCCCCCAAAAACCATCTGGGTGAATTTTGTTGTAGAATTTTTTGAGATGCTCGTGATTGGTGGGTTTTGTGGCGTAGGTTACAACTAACCAAGCTATAGTGGTGATGCCCACCGTCCAGAAAAAACTATTGGGGAATTCAATGCCTTGCCATTTGCAAACCGCATAAACCAGGAAGGGCGTAACGGTAGCCACAATCTCACTCCAAGCATTGATGCGCCACCAATACCAGCGTAAGATTAAAACCAAACCAAGGCCAGCACCACACTCCATAATGAATTGCCAGATGTGCGAGATGTTCTCAATTTTGGTCGAAACGTACAAACCGATAAGCATCAATAGCAATGTGGTCACGCGCGAAACCATCACTAGAGATTTGTTACTAGCATCGGGACTTAGAAATCTTTTGAAAACATCGTTGACCAGATAGCTGGCGCCCCAATTGAGTTGCGTGGAAATGGTGCTGATGTAAGCGGCCAAGAAGGCAACAAACAATAAACCCTTAAAACCAATTGGCAGGTAATCGCGCATAGCCATTACGTAACCCAGTTTTTGATCGGCGGCGGGTAGTTCTGGATAGAGCACTAATGCGCATAGTGCAACAATAATCCAAGGCCAAGGACGGATGCAGATATGGGTGACATAAAAAAGCAGGGTCGCCAATACTGAATCAGTTTCTTTGCGCGTGCTCATCATGCGTTGCGCGACGTAGCCTCCCCCACCCGGCTCCGCACCTGGATACCAAGAAGTCCACCAAACGAAACCAAAGAAGGCGATAAAGCTTGAGAGACCAATTGATATTTTACCATTGACGGAATCTGATTCGCCTCCTATAGCTGGGAAGAACTCGAAGGTTTCTGCGGGTAGTTGATTCATCAATCCGCTGATGCCGCCTACTTTTTCCGCACTTAAAGTGAAATAAGCCAGCACTATACAGCCAATCATAGCGACAACAAATTGTATAACGTCTGTGATAGCCACGCCCATTAGTCCAGAAGCAGAAGCAAAGAGAGCAGCCCCAAACATTACTGCCGCGACATAGTAAATCGCAGTCTCGGGTGGTACTTCAAAAAACACTTGTATCAAACTGACCAAGGCCACGTTTACCCAACCGATTACCAAGACGTTCATAATGAGTCCGAGGTAAACGGCTCTAAAGCCCCTCAGGAAAGCAGCCACTGGCCCGTGGTAGCGTATTTCGATGAATTCGATTTCAGTGAGAATTTCTGCACGGCGCCAGAGGTGCGCGAAGAAAAAAGTAGTGAGCATACCGCCAGCCAGGGCGTTCCACCAGAGCCAGTTACCTGAGATACCATTTTGGGCTACAAGCTCTGTTACAGCCAAAGGTGTATCGGCGGCAAAAGTGGTAGCTACCATAGATAAACCAGCGATATACCACGGAAGATTGCGGCCACCCAAGAAAAAAGACTCCAAGTCTTTGCTCGCTCGCTTGGTAAAGGATACACCTACAACGAAAATGAAGGCAAGAAAAGTAAGGACGACAATCCAATCGAGGGTCTCGAGCATAGGGTGATTTCTACTTTAATGTACGAGTAATGCTAGGCTTAGCGAAATAATTGTTTAATTCGGGGCGTGGAGAAAACCTTACGCTGGAAGCTTGCTCAAAAGTTGGAATTAAAATGGTGGGAACGCTATTTGGAAAACAAAGATCGAAGCGATTATTTGCAATGGAAACGTAAGTACTGGCTGGATTTACTGGCTACGCTCTCACCTGAATTCAAAATTGAGCCCGCTCAGAAAATACTGGATACGGGTTGTGGCCCTGCGGGTATTTTTATTGCCTTGGAGGGAATGGATGTAACCGCCATTGATCCCCTACTCGACCAGTACGGCGAAAAGATTGACCACTTCAAAAAAGCACAATACCCCTATTGCACTTTTGAAAACCTGGGTTTGGAAGAATTGAACAAAAGCAAAGTCTTCGATGTGGTTTGCTGCTTAAACGTAATCAACCACGTCCGTAACTTGGAGCAGTCTATGGACAAACTCTGGGAGAGCGTAAAGCCGAGCGGTCATTTACTACTTAGCATTGACGGACACAACTTTCAAGTGCTGAAACATATTTTTCGATTACTTCCTGGCGATGTCTTGCATCCGCAGCAATACGATTTGCAGGAATA
>CAZZIZ010000177.1:0-7046 GCA_964654535.1 uncultured Chitinophagales bacterium | reverse complement strand
GCAAAAACACCATCGATGATTCAAACGCGACTGTTTACTACATTGACCAAGGTGATCGCCTAATTCAGTCAATTAATCAACAGATGCACTCAGCGGGCGTAACAACCGAGGAACAAGGTAAACGTTTCGCCACGCCCGAATTGAGTGATGCGCTGGTAAATCAAATTAAAGGCTTACTCAAAGCAGGGCAGTATCAGCTTAAGTACTTTCCAGCGATTGTGATTGATGGCAAATACGTAATCTATGGTTCGACCGACATCAGCCTTTATGACGAGATGAAGCCATGAAGTTTTGGTCGTTTATGTTCATTGCGTTTGTATTCGCATTATCGGTAAAGACGGCGCACGCGGGTGCGACAACGACTGATTTATTTTCCGCAGCGTCGACAGGGGTAAGCAATCAAGAATGTCTCGAGTATTGTGTAACCGGTGTTTGCATTTCCATTATCTGCACGCCGTTTGGTTGCACGTTGGACTACTCGACGTTGATCTCACACAGATCGCCGGACTTGGTTGTGTCATCTTACAAAGAGCCTGGCGAGAATTCCTGGGATGAAGCCAAATCTCTGTACGGGTCTCTTGCTAAGGGCGCTGCCAACTCTATCGTTAATTATGCAGGTTTGGAAACAACAGGTGGGCCAAACTACACGTCGCGGCAATCAGGAAAGGAAGATCAGCAAAGCTCTGAAGAAGGGCAAAGTCGTGCATTTGGTAATCTGCACTTTAAGGAAACCAGTGTTATTGGTTCCCCAACGACCTATGTGACGGATCAAATATCAGGAACCTGTCCAGCGGAATCAGAAGAGTTTCGTCCTTACTACCAAACAGAATTTGATGCGTTTGAATGGCGTTGGGGCCTGCTGGAGAAATTTTATGCATCGTCTTGGATTCCTGGCCTTAAAGAGATTTCTCGAACCCCATTTACAACCTGGGGCGGGCTGCATCCGCGAATGGGCTTTATTAAGTCAGAACACCCAGCGCGTGCAGCGGCAGTCGCTGCACAACGATCCGTCGACATCATGACCAAAAAGCGCCAGCCCCATGTTTATATCCTTCAAAACAGACCAGATGGTCCAACGTTTCCAAGCGATTACAAAACCGACAAATGGCAGATGGTGTATCCCGAAGCGGATAACTTTTGTTACTCATTTGGAAGTGCGACTGATTATGTTTTTGAGCGAGTCGATCCAAAAGAAGAGTACGTCTTTTTGTACTGGCAACGACTCGAGTGTTGCCCGTATGCCAAGGGCGTTGTTATCGCCAAGATTCGTTCAGAAGAAACGTGTAATTAGAGTCGGAGCCAGAAATGAAAAAGTTAATAAGTTTTTACCTAACAGCAATGTGTCTTCTATCACAGCCTGCTTTTGCGGTCGGTGAGTCTCTTTACTATGAAATTGGTGGTGGCCGTCTATCGGATACCGCGCTCAATGATTGGAATGAGTTCACCATTGATCTAGATGCTTATGCCTCGGGCAGTTACTCATGCGGAGATTTTGATATAGGTGAGTCCATCAAAGCAAAGGTCAGAGAGCTTCGTAATGTGCCTGATGAATTTGAAGAGTATCTCAAGGTGGCTGCTCTGGATTACATCTATGGCTTGATCGCACTTTCAATACAAAAGGCTGCTCCTGGCGCATACGAGTACCTAACGAATGCGTATCTTCGACACAAAGAGTTTGTTCAGCTTAAAGTGGCATCGTGTAGACAAATCGAACGCTTGGTTCAGAACAACGGTATTAAGGAATTTAAAGATCTAGCTAAGTTGATTCAATGGCAAAAGGGCGCCGAGGCGGGTGAGTCTGTACAAGAAGCGGAAGCTAAAGCAGATGCCAGCCAAGGTGTTCCTTGGGTAGACGGGGAGTATTACGGTGGAGATAACCAAGACCCAATTAAACTGGTTGAGCACAGCGTGGCCAAGGGCTATGAGTTTTTGACAGGCTCTACAGCGGCCAACGGCGATGACACCTCAAGTATTAGATCTGCATTTCCCAATTCATCAGATGCGGTTGACTGGGCGGTTCAAGTATTTGGCGAAAAGCTCATCACTTTCACCAAACCCAGCCAGTCTATTACCGGTTCGGGTCTTTACCCTGAAATCTCTAAGTCCACCGATGAACGATTAGCCACGCTCGATAAAGTGCTTAGAAAACCCACAGCGGCGACAAAAGCGGAGTTGGACTCATTGAGTACTCCTGGGTTCAGAGTCACCCCAGAAGCCTTGTCTGCGATTAACAGCCAAAGCCCAGAAGGTCAGAACCTGATTAAAAATCGGCTGGCCAGTGAAATAGCGACCTACCAAGCCATCGAACGAGCTTACTTTATCCGCAGTCTGGTGGTTGCCGCGTTAGATGAACCAAACTTTTACTTTACCGCTGTGATGCCAAAACACTTCGATGTCTTCATTGGCCGGATTGATGACGATATAAAGGTTGCCAGAAATCGCGCCAAGATACGGCAAGAGTTTGTCGGTGATTTAATGATTGATACGTTCAAACGAAAAGAGGAAGTTGAGAACCGATTGGAGAATTTACCAGACACCTTCCAGCCACAAGAGAAGACGCCTGATGGCGCAATCATTGAGCAGTAGTGATGTTCAACAAAGTTAAAAAAGTAGTATCAAGGCATAAGTTTGCGCTCGCCTCGATACTGCTGATCAACCTGTTCATCTTGGCTTTTGGGTACTTTCTGCGTGACCCCGTTGCCCAAGAAACCTTGGCAACGCAATTAGATGATCTAGAGCACTACTTCACTGTTTTTGGCGTTCTTCGAATAGCCCTAGAAGTTTATCTTTATTTGAACTGGCGAGGTTTTGTCGTTTGGTGCAAACATTTTTTTAACTTGGGGTATCGCAAGACGTGGTTTGTTCTTCAATGCAAATCCATATTTAAATTGTTTCTGATATTCGACGTCGCAACCTTTGTGATGCTGAGCTTCTTTTAGGAAAAAGCCATGAACGTTTCATCCATTTTGGAAATTTACACAACTTTCGCGGGCTGGATATTCAACAACGTTTTAGTTGATCTACTTAAGCTTGGGTTCTTTCTATTGCCTTTCCTATTTATGATAATCATGAACATGAGGGAAGCGGCTAAGTCAGGTAGTTTTAAGTCTTCTATCGAGCTGGCGGTAAAAACGATAGAGTCGGATTTCTATGAAATGATTCTGATAGCACTGCTGTTCTTTGTGCCATTCTTTCCGTTAGAGCTGAATACCATTCAAAACGTACAGCCGGAGCGAAATTTTATCTCTAAGGACATTCCACGAGAGATAACGGCGGCGAACGATCCGTCACAATACGCGAGCTCCGTAAACCCATCAGTTACCTTTGTGCAAACTGAATTTGGAAACCCAAAAGTTCCAATTATGTTCTTCTTTGTGATCAAGGTGTCACATGGGATTGAATACAGCCTGAGCAAAGCGATTAGAGAATCAAATGCACGTTTTGATATTGGCGCAGCGGAACATGCGATGTCTCAGTTCACTTTGAATGACCCTAGTTTGACCAGTGAGTTTATCCAATTTAGTCGAGATTGCTTTGAACGAGCGAGATCTAACTACGTAAGGTTGGCGTCATCTAACAAAATTGACACGCTACTATCACCGACGAGCAGAGCGTTTCTCGAAGAGAATCCGTTTGATATAAATTACTACGGCTCGGTCGTGTTTCAAGACACGCCAGGTTTATACAAGCCTTGCAATAATCCAGCTGTTTGCTTTAGGACTTTACAAGCCTCACAACCAATCGAAGGCTGGGCTTACAGTGCTTCTCGTGACGGGCAGCGTGGTGTAGAAAAAGCGGGCCAACCTGGACAGCCCCTATGTGATGAGTGGTGGGCAAATCTACGTACAAAAATTATCGCGTCAGCACCTGAAATTACTTCGGTATGGCAAAAGGTGAAGCAGAATCTTGGCGTCACACTAGACCGCAGAGAAGAGGATTTATTGGCTGAGAACATATTGCGAAATTCATTCAAAAACGGGCAATCTCGAGGTTCAATCGTTAGTGCTGGTCTGCGGGCTGACCGAGGTTTGCTTGCTGATATTCACGGTGTTCTGGCTAATGAAGGACTGAAAGTTACTGAAGTCTTTTCATCATTTAAACGAAATGCCATGAAGAATGCGCTAGTTCTATTATTGGCTATTGCATTAATGCTGCTTTATATAAATCTGCCGTTAATGCTCTTGTTTACTGGGTTTAGGATAAAAGGTGTAGTGATCGCGAGCGGACTGATTTTTGTGTTAATCATGTCGCACTTTATTATCGCCGTGGTTGAATACATTGAGGTTTCGATATATTCCGGTGCTTATGCCGGAAACACCAACTATTTTAATGTTACTCCAAACTCAGAGACTACCGTTCTCCAGGTCTTCTTGAATCTGGCATATCCAATCACAATGATTATCTATTTTGTAATTATGGGGAGTGTACTGGGAGCAGGAGTGAATTCTCTAAATACTGGAACGTCAACTCCATCACAAGGCTTTACACCAACTAAACCTCCAATACCTACTCCGATTAAGAAATAGGTAATCGAAGATAGGTTTCTAGATTAGCGGCTTCTTTATCCCACCTGGGCCAGAGTCTGTTGTGCCATCACTGTAAGTCGTAAAGAGATAGCCATCTTCTGTTTCATAAGTGCCAGTAGGAGCGATATCATCATTCTTCGGTTTGTATTCTGCGAACATGTTCCATAATGTAGGCGCAGCCCAAGCTAGGAAAGCAACAAGCTCCTCCCAGATAAATTTAGCGATTTTTTGTGCATTCATAATGAGTACCTCGCTATTAGTTCGGATATACAGATTATCCTAGATAATAGACTATTGTATTGTATCACAAAATGATATTATCTGCTTTGTAACGCTATGAACTGGTTGAAAATAGCTTAAAACCAGATTTCTTCAATACACCCGTCGGGAATTCATCCCGTCTGGGATTTGGTCTCCGACATCTCAATCTCGGAGGCATCCAATGGCTCATTTTCTTCAGGGAATGGCAGCCCAACTTTTATTATTGATCATCTTTACGCAAAAATCTGATGCGCTCGTTTTCGGGTTCTTGCTGTTTTTGTTTTTATTAATTCGTTGGGCTTTTTTGAATAAAACCTTGTTAACAGATAAGGAAGATTCTCAATCCGCAATCATTCTTCCGTTAGTACCAAATTCGAAAACGTCGCTCCCACCCCAATCAACGCCAATCAAAATTAGACTAGGTAAAACTACTCTTCAAATGATTCGGCATTGATGCTCTAAGTCAGATTTTAGAGCCTAACGTGCTTGCTTATGGCAAGTGCATTTTTACCACTCGGCAACCGCTTACCTTGCGTAATGTTGCTTTTACAGGAGATAACAGCATGAAAAAGTTCTTGAGAAAACAGACTCAACGGACCAAGCTGGGAAAAGAGCAGAAAAAGTTTTTAGCGGACATTTGCAAGACGCTCGCTATTACTGGATTTATTCTTCCAGCGATTGCTAATCAATTCTTTCCTCAGATAAGTATAAATATCGGTTTGGTCGTATTTATGGTTTGTTGTGGGATCGTATTGATATTGACTGGTATCCGCTTTTTAAAGCAGGAGTAAAATATGGAAGTAATATTGGGTTTTGGCGTACCGACACTGTTTTTAGTGCTCCTTGCGTTTCTCGATATGTACTCTCGTAAACTTGATGATGACTCTAACGAGTAATCGATAGTTTCCAACAGTCATCGACTGACAACCCCGTTTCGCATTTTGTGGAACGGGGTTTTTTGCTATTACCCTTTTGGCCTTAATTAACTATCACTTAATCGATTAGAAGCTATTGTCTTCAAAGAAATTAACTATCACTACATTTTTTCCATCATGGTAACTAAGTCTTCGCTTCGTAAATGGGTATAGCGCTTGAGCATCTGCATCGAAGAATGTCCAGTGATGGATGCAACCTGTTGATCAGAGAAGCCCGCTTCCACGAGCCTGCTTGTTGCTTCGTGGCGCAGGTCATGGAAACGAAAATCATCCATTTCTGCAATTTGTAGGGCTCTGACCCAAGCTTTATTAATGATATAGGGTTTAGGTTTTTCCCCATTTTTTCCAGGCTTGCCAGGGAAGACTAGATCGGTATCATCAGGCCTATCTTGATAGGCCATTACTTCTTTCATAGTTTCAAAAGCACTGCCCGACATCGGAACTGTTCTCACTAGGCTGTTTTTGGTATCGCGAATAAAAATCGTCTTTTTATTCATATCAACGCTATCCATAACGAGAGAAACGATTTCACCTTTGCGCATCGCTGTGTGAAGGGCAAGCCTAATAATCCAACCGACAAAAGGGTTGGATTGTTGTCTCGCCGCTCGCAAAAGCCTCTCCTCTTCATCCTTCTTGAGCCTTCTTTCTCGACCCTTACCAGGGCTTGGTTTGCGAACATTCAAAACTGGGTTGACGGTCAGGCCGATTCCCCATTCTTTTATAGAAACGGAGTAGAGATGGCTAAGAAGCGCTAGTTCTAATCGGACGGTGTTATTTGATTTACCTTCGCTCAACCTTTTGTCTCGAAAGTCCGAAATAATTTCAGAGTTGAGTGTCGCTAGGCTGTACTGGCCTAATCGTTCGCTTAGAAATTTAGCGCGTCCGATTTCCCTTCTACGTGAGCTTTCTTTTTTGGTGGGAACAACTTCTTTAACATAGCGATCAAAAGCGGATCTTACTGATGTATTTTCGGACTTGTCTCTTGTTATGAAACTGCCTCGAACCATTTCGTCTTCTTTCGCGCGCGCCCAATCTTCCGCATCCCGCTTAGTGCGAAAATTCTTGTAGACCTTTGGCCATCCTTTGCGTCTAATCTCTGCTTTCCATGTTCCTGCGTTTGTTTTAGTAAAAGTAGCCATATTCGCTCCTACACTGCTCTTGGCAGTGCGCTTATATTGCGCTTTTCAGAAAAACAAGTCAAATAGGGCTCAAACGATTTCAGTGAAGTTTTCGTGTAAGTTGTTGATTTTGTGGTGATTTAAAAGAAAATAAATGGTGGCCAGGGACAGAATCGAACTGCCGACACGGGGATTTTCAGTCCCCT
>CAZZIZ010000176.1:0-7079 GCA_964654535.1 uncultured Chitinophagales bacterium | reverse complement strand
GAGCTCCTGTTGCTGACAAACGCCGAGCCCTCAGCACCTAAGTGCTGGAGGGGCGATGCGTGCAGGAAGCAGAACAGAGCGAGCCCCGAAAGCCCGACCCCAAATCTCTCTGTCCCTTGTTGGGCTCTGACCAACAAGCTGGACAGAGAGATTTGGGGACACGCCCAACATATCTTTAACAATTTGAAGCATCCTAATTTGCTATTTTTAGGTACAGAAACCCCCGATAGATTTAAAATATGTCGCAGCCTTCTCTCATTCAAAAACTAGGACCGCACCTCGCAGCCGTGGTTATTTTTTTCCTGCTGGCTTTTGGCTATGCATCGCCAGTCTTGGACAATAAAACGATTGCACAAGGCGATATCGTGCAAGGTAAAGCTGCGGCTTACGAAGTTTGGGATTTTAAACAACGGACGGGCGAGGTAACGCTTTGGAACGGTTCGCTTTTTAGCGGCATGCCTGCTTACGTTATGGCGGGGAAAAATCGCAACAACATTTTTCACCACGTTTATAATTCGCGTGTTTACTTGCCGAAGCCAGCAAATTTTCTTCTGATGTACTTGCTTGCTTACTATTTGATGTTTGTCATCATTGGGGTTAATCCTTGGGTAAGTATTCTGGGAGCGATCGGTTTTACTTTTGCTACTTATAATGTGGCGATAATAGAAGCGGGGCATAACTATAAAATTTCGGCATTGGTTTATGCCGCCCTGATGATAGGCGGCACTATAAGGGCCTATCGAGGTGACTACGCTTTGGGCGGAGTTGTTTTTCTCTTTGGCTTTGGGGTGCACTTGGCTTCTTACCATTATCAGATTACCTATTACATCGCTATGCTTTTGGGGATGTACGTTTTGTTTGAATTAGTAACTGCTATTCGTTCCGGTGAAATGTCGCGCTTTTCAAAAGCCACTGGAATTTTGGCGGTGGCATCGCTCTTGGTTTTGGGGACTTCTACTTCCAAGATTTGGACTACGCTGGAGTATACTAGTGAATCGATTCGCGGAAACTCTGAGTTAAGTTCTAGACCTTCAAGCGGCTTAGACAAAACTTATGCCTTTGATTGGAGTCACGGTATTGACGAGACCTTTTCGGTAATGATACCAGGTATGATGGGTGGAAGTAGTCAAGAAGAGTTGGGTAAAGATTCTGCACTATATCAAGATTTGCGTAAAAAAGGTGCGCGTTTAAAAGCACCATTTTCTGCTCCGCTTTATTGGGGCGATATGCCTGGTACTGGGGCACCATTTTACTTTGGGGCGATAATGTGTTTTCTGTTTGTGCTAGGATTATTCCTAGTGAAAGGCCCAATGAAATGGTGGCTAGTAGTTTCTACTTTGCTCTTTATTATGTTGAGTTGGGGCAAGCATTTTCCTTTTTTGAGCGACTTGTTTTTTAATTATGCTCCGCTTTATAATAAGTTTCGGGCAGTGAACACGCTGATGATTATTGCCCAAATAAGCGGAACAATATTGGGTGTTTTGGCTTTGGATAATATTATAAAAGCGAAGGTATCTAATGCAGAAGTGAAACGTGCCATAATGATTGCCGCTGGTTCTTGCCTTGCTATATGCGGAGTCTTATGGATTATGGGCCCATCCTTTTTTGACTTCAGCGGAGCGATCGACGCACGTCTAGAGCAGGCTGGTTATAGCTTGGACGCATTAATGGATGATCGAATTTCTCTTTTACAATCCGATAGTTTGCGCTCCTTCATTTTTATTTTACTCGCTGCTGCGGCTTTGTGGGTTTATAATATGGGAAAGATAAAGTGGATGGTTTTGTTGCCAGTACTTACTGTTCTCGTGACGGTAGATATTTGGCAAGTAGATAAACGCTATTTGAACGATGCCGATTTTGTATCTAAAAGAGTATTGACCAAATCTCAATCACAAACGCAAGCGGACAAAGATATCTTGGGTGACCCTGATATTCATTACCGAGTAATGGACCAAACCGTTAGTTCTTTTAGTGATGCGAAGAGTGCTCGTTACCACAAACTAGTAGGTGGCTATCACGCTGCCAAAATGGGGCGCTATCGAGATTTGATCGAGACGCACCTGACGCAAAACAATCAAGGTGTGTTCAACATGTTGAACACTAAGTATTTTATTCAACCACAAGCGGATGGAACGCCTAAGGCATTGGGTAATCGCGCTGCCTTCGGCAACGCTTGGTTTGTTTCTGAAATTAAGTGGGTGCCCAACGCAGATGCTGAGCTTGCTGCTTTAGATGATGTGGGTTTAAGAAGTACTGCGGTTATAGACGAGCGTTTTGAATCAAGTATTTCTGCGCCAGATATTTTGGGTGCTGGGACTATAGAACTGACTAATTACCTGCCCAATCATATGACTTACTCCTGCGATGCGATTGGTGATGGGATTGTTGTTTTCTCTGAAATTTATTATGAAAAGGGTTGGCAGGCATATCTAAACGGTGAGAAGGTTGATCATTTTAGGACGAACTATGTATTGCGCGGAATGCAAGTTCCTGCTGGTAAGCATAAAATAGAATTTAAATTTTTCCCAGCTTCTTACTACACTGGAGAGGCCATTTCTTTGGGCTTTTCGGTTCTGTCATTGCTATTTATTTTCGGTTTTGGCTTCCTACATTTTAAAGGTTCGCGCAAAAATTTGCTGAGCGATACATCCGATTCCGAACTTTCTGAGTCTATATAAGAAGAGATGATAAAATTCGGAATAGTAGGCTGCGGTAATATTGGTAAGAGACATGCTGGCCATTTGCAAAAAATGGATACCGCTAAGTTGCTAGCTGTTTATGATATTGATGGAACGGCTTCTTCCGCTGTTTCAGAAATGTCGGGAGCAAAAGTTTGCGCTAGTCTTGAGGAGCTTTTACAACAAGATCTAGATATCGTTTCAGTTTGTACGCCGAACGGAAATCACTATGTCACTGGAAAAGCAGTTTTAGAAGCAGGTAAAAATGCTCTGATAGAAAAACCAATGACTATTTCTGCGCTGAATGCCCAAGCGTTATTGAAGTTGTCTGAAGAAAAGGACAAACACTTATTTGTTGTCAAGCAGAACAGATTTAACCCACCAGTGGCGGCAGTCAAAGAATTGATGCTGGGTGGAAAAATGGGTAAGATTAATTCAGTATTGGTAAACTGTTTTTGGAACCGAAATGAGCAGTACTATCGCTCTTCGCCTTGGAGAGGAACCCTAGATCAAGACGGTGGCACTTTGTTTACACAGTTCAGTCATTTTATCGATATACTCTACTATCTACTAGGCGATATAGAACCTGTTTCGGGAGTGGTGACCAATGCTGCGCATAAAGGTATTATTGCTTTTGAAGATACGGGTAACTTTATTTTTAGAGCAAATGCCAGTGAGGCTATTGGAACATTCAATTATACTACTGCGGCTTATCGCGAAAACGTGGAGGGCTCCATTAGCATACTAGGCGAAAAGGGTAGTGTGAAAATTGGTGGTAAGTATATGAACACCATTGACTACCAAATAAGCGACTCTTTCAACCTGGATGAAATACCAATGTCCAATCCTTCTAACAACTACGGCTATTACGAGGGTTCTATGTCCAACCACGATAAAATGCTAACCAATGTTGTGGCTGCGCTAAAAGGCGAAGAGTCCATAATGGCCAGCGCCGCCGATGGTGTTAAAGTGGTAGAGATTATTGAATCCTTTTACCAAATTGCTACAAAGCTTTGAGTTCAAAAAAGAGCATTGTATTTCTTGGCTCCAAGGCAATTGGCTACGATTGTCTAAAACACTTGTTGGACAATCAGTCCGTTCTTAATGTAGAGGTTATTGCTGCCCTAGTTAAAGCGGATCACCTTTTGGCAGACGAGGGTAAAAACATTTTACATCTCTGCGAAGAAAACGATTTGGTGGTTTTGCCCAACCTTGACTACTTGTTAGACTTCGAATCTCTCGACTACTTAATATCTGTACAGTATCATCAAATCTTGAAAGCGGAGCACCTGAGTGTTGCCAAAGAGCTTGCGCTTAATCTACACATGGCGCCATTGCCTGAGTATCGCGGTTGTAATCAATTTTCATTTGCAATTGCAAACGAAGCTAAGACCTTTGGTACCAGTATTCACGTAATGAACGAAGATATAGATGCAGGCGATTTGCTTTTTGAAAAACGCTTTGCTATGCCCGAAGACGTTTGGGTTAAAGATTTATATCAGTTAACCGTGGAGGCCTCGCTAGAGCTTTTTAAGGAGTCGCTTCCCAAATTGCTTTCAGGAGATTATACCGCAAGGCGACAGTCAAGCCTGTTGCTTGAACGCGGAAGCAATACTTACTTCCGAAACCAGATTGACGATTTGAAAAGAATTGACTTATCTTGGACCAAAGAAAAAATAGCGCGGCATATTCGTGCCACTTGGTTTCCGCCCTATGATCCACCATACTATCTCGAAGATGGAATTCGCATAATCGTCGGGCCTGATTTTATAGCTTAAATCCCAATGAGCTTTACAGAATGTTCTTAGGTGATGTCGCCCAATTCCAATCTTTTACTGGTGTGCTCCAGTCTTTACCATATTTCTGTTCCAAATAATGAATCGGGTTTTCGGGAATAGAGAAAGTCTTACCTCGAATTTCCATTGTGCTTAAAGCAAAGTTTTTGTAGCCATAGCGAATAAGCGATGGTTTGCTCAGACCCGATTTGCGAAACCACCGAGAATGCAAGAAGCCCGATTCGTACAACCAAGCACCATGCCAGGTCGTGTTCTCCTCATCATAAAAGAAGAATATATCGACTTTAATACCATCTCGCTTAAAAGTATATTCTTTACCCCCTCGCTCATTACATCCGTATTGGTGTTTCATTTTGAAACCGATCTTTTTAAATGCTTTGATGATGTCAGGGCTATAGTTTTTAATGTGCACTCCTAGATCAATGTCATTGTCGTGAGCAATAAAATCACCGTTTCGGATAAAGCCCAACAGGGTGCCGTCGGTCAACCAGTAAGGAACCTTAATGGAATCCAGCGCAGCGCAGGCATCGCAAAGGTTAGACCAAGCTAGAGATCGATCCAATTTTGAATTTTTTCTTTGGTAGTGCTTGTAGAAATATTTTCGGTACGCGGTAGGTAAACCACATCGCAGAGGTCCTTACAAAAATCAAATTTGCCTTCCCAGTCGCTTCCCATTGCAAGTACGTCTGCTTTGAATTGAGAAATGTATTCACGCTTTAGTTCGAGACTCACTTCTAGAAATACTTGATCCACGGATTTAAGTGCCCGAACTATGTCCATTCTATCAACTTCGGTATATACGGGTTTGCGGGCTTTTTTCGAAAAGTTTAAGGCATCAGAAGAAACACCAACAATAAGCTCGTCCCCTAATGCGGCGGCTCTTTGGATTATTTTAACATGCCCAATATGCAGTAAATCGAAGGTGCCGAACGTTATAATTCGTGTCAATGCTAATCAGTTTATTGCCCACAAAATAAGACCTTATCAATGAATATAAAACGTTGATAATCATCGGTGAAAACTTAATTCGCTAGTAGCACTAATATTAGTTTAATTCGCTGCTCGTGGGAGAAATAAAAAGACAGAGTATTATATCGGCCCTAGTGCAATACATTGGTATAGCGCTGGGCTTTTTTAATATGATGGTCTTCTTGCCGAAGGCGCTTGGGCAATCCAATCTAGGATTCTATACCTTCTTTATGACAATGGGTACCACGCTATCCTTGGTCACTCAATTAGGAATTCCCAATACGACCATACGCTACTTCCCATATTTTCTCGATGAGAAAAACAAGCACAATGGTTTTTTTGGCTTTATAGCCATCGCGCCAATTATTGGGTCTTTGGTAGCTATACCATTTATGCTCTTTTTCAAATCCAACATTTTGGAGTTGATTGCCGGTTGGAACCTTGGCAACGATGATGCAGGAATGGTCGAAAAGTATTACTGGCTGTTTCTGCTGTTTTCTTTTTTCGTTGCTTACTACAATATATTTCAGGCCTACTCGCAGTCCATACTAAAGTCATCGTTCCCCATTTTTATGCGCCAGATTTATGTGAAAGTGGGCATTGCTGTTTTGGCTTTGCTGGTAATTATGGGCGTCATTAACTTGGAAATTTTCTTTTACCTCATAGTAGCCCTATTCGCAACACAGGCCTTGATAATGTTGGGCTTCTTTTTATATCACAAGCAAGTAAGCTTCAAAGTCAACTGGTCAAAGTTCAATCCCTTCAAGTGGGAAATGGCAAAGTTTACCACCTTTTCTTGGTTAGCAAGATCGGCGCCCTACTTGGTCGACAATGTTGATACCATTTTAATTACCGCCCTTGCTGCAGGGCACTTTACCGATACAGGAATTTACACCCCTTTTGCATTTGCGGGTAAAGCATTGGCTGCTTCAGGAATGGCCGTTAATGCTATTACCATTCCGTTGGTAGCAAGAGCCTGGAAAAATAATGACCTAAAAGAAATTGCAAACCTCTATCGCAAGACAGCAATCAACTTACTGATTGTCGGCGGACTACTTTTTGTAGGACTGGCGGTCAACTTAGACAATATGGTTTCGCTGTTGAATTGGGTTACAGGAGAAGATTACAGCAGTGGTAAGTACGTTGCGGTATTTGTAGGACTGGGAATTTTGTTTGACCTAGCGACCGGAGTTAATGGGGGAATTATAACCAATTCGAAATATTATTACTTCAATTTGGTTCTAATACTTCTCTTGCTAGTGGCCACTGTTATTACGGATTTAATTTACATTCCACTCTATGGATTGCTTGGGGCCGCCGCAGCCACCGCAGGAGCACGGTTCTTTTATAGTCTAGGCAAAATGATTTTCGTGAAGTGGAAATTTGGTATGCAACCCTTCACCAACAAAACGCTTTTGGCCGTACTCGTAATTTTACTCGTGCTCGCATTAAATCAACTTATACCTGTAATGGATAATTTCATGGTCGACATCGTGGTACGTTCGGTAGTGGTCAGTGTTTTATACATTGGCTTAACCTTGCTCCTTAAAGTGTCTGACGACATTAGCAATACCGTTATGGGGCTTTTACGAAGAGTTGGTTTGAAGGATTAAGTGGTTTTTTTGGGCGTGCCCCC
>CAZZIZ010000175.1:4577-7121 GCA_964654535.1 uncultured Chitinophagales bacterium | reverse complement strand
CTAAAAACAAAAGTCGTTTCTAGCTCTTAAGGAGCTAAACTCCTTTCTTGTTTTTAGCAACAGGAGCTTCAACAATGGCTCTATCCCTCACGCGAGCTCCGTAGGAGTCAAATATTTATAGCTCAACACGAAAAGCAAATCAAAGCTCCGTAGGAGTGACATATTAGAGCACTCCAATCATTTTCCAATAGAATTTATATGTCACTCCTACGGAGCTCAATTTCGATTCTATAATTTCTATTGATATGTCGCCCCGCTGGGGCTTTGCTTTTCTCCGTCTTGTTGGTCGCCTGACCAGACAAGTTGAGGGAATTATACTAGCTATTCCATTTCATCGCTGCGCTCGCTCTGAGACCGGGAGATTTCACGACAGGGCTCTAACTGACTTTCCTTTTTTATTATGTGCTCTTAATGCAACCCGCAGCCAGGATAGAAGCGGTATGAGGTGCGGCTGCACTTTCGTGAAGCAAGGAGCGGGGGTGGATGACCGTCTAGGGAATACGCACCCGCGACTATGCTGAACAAAGTGCAGACGTGCCGAGTACAAGCGGATAGCCTGTTGCTGCCCAGATACCAAACAAAACAATGGACCATTTGCTGCCCAAATCACCAAACAAAATGATTGACTACTTTTGAATGTGGCTAAGTTAAAAACGAGGTACTACTGTCAGAACTGCGGGACGGACTCTCCAAAGTGGGTCGGCAAATGCTCCAATTGCAACGAGTGGAATACTTACGTTGAAGAAGTGGTTCAGAAAACACAAGCCAGTTCAAAGAAAAATGTAAACGGACTTGGAAGCGATGAAGGGCCAGTGCTGATTGACGAAATTCAGAGCCAACAAAACTATCGCATAGATTGCAACGACGCAGAACTGAATCGTGTTTTGGGAGGCGGCTTGGTCCCTGGATCAGTGGTTCTTATAGGAGGCGAGCCGGGTATTGGCAAGTCTACCCTATTTCTACAAATGGCCCTGCGTATTAAAGGGCGTACGCTCTATGTTTCTGGTGAGGAAAGCAAACAACAAATAAAACTCCGTGCCCAACGTCTAGACATTAACAATCCGGAATGTTACGTGCTGGTAGAAACCAACACTTCTAAAATTTTCAAACACCTTAAAAAGTACAAACCCGATCAAGTTATAATCGATTCGATTCAGACTTTGCACTCCCCTTTTATAGAGTCGACGGCTGGAAGTGTTTCTCAGATTCGCGAATGTGCGGGAGAACTACAACGCTTTGCAAAAGAAAACCAGATTCCGGTTATCATTATTGGACACATTACTAAGGAGGGTCAACTGGCAGGACCGAAGATTCTGGAGCACATAGTTGATACTGTGTTGCAGTTTGAGGGCGATCGTCATCACGTGTATCGCATATTGCGTACGGTAAAAAACAGATTTGGCTCGACTTCAGAATTGGGCATTTATGAAATGCTTGATTCCGGGATGCGAGAAGTGAGCAATCCCTCAGAGCTCTTGCTTTCTGAAGGCAATGAAGAACTGAGTGGAAAGTGTACCGCAGCATCTATGGAGGGTATGCGCCCGCTACTTATAGAGGTTCAAGCCCTGGTAAGTCCATCTGTATACGGCAACCCCCAGCGCACGACCACTGGATTTGATCAGCGCAGACTCAATATGCTCCTGGCTGTATTGGAAAAGCGCTGCGGATTCAGGATGTCTGACAAGGACATCTTTATCAATATTACTGGTGGCATTAAAGTGGAAGATCCGGGAATAGACCTAGCAGTCTGTTGTGCTCTGATTTCTTCTTTAGAAGACCGTCCAATTAGCCGTCGAACCTGCTTTTGTGGAGAAGTGGGTCTTTCTGGTGAAATAAGGACTGTTAGCCGTCTAGATCAGCGTATTCAAGAGGCGAATAAGCAAGGATTCACGCGATTTTACGGCCATTTGAAGCAAGGGTCACTCAAATCGACTAATACGTCAGATTTACGATTGTTATCTAGGGATAACTTGAGTGAAATTTTTGTGGATTTCTTAGCGTAAACCTTGCTTTATTCAATACTTTTGTAGTCCGTTGAAGGTATGAATCTCAATACACCTAAAAATCACCCTGAAAGCGATATTCGAAACTAAATGATGTTCAAATAAAACTATCGAAAAACATGAAGTACAAAGATCTATTTACCGTCAAAAATTTCGCGCTCGTCGTGCTTTGTATGGTGCTTGGTATGGCTGACGCATTTGCACAGACGCCTGCTATGGATGATGACAATCCAAACAATCCAGAGTTTGGAAAATGCTATGCAAGATGTCGTATGGCAGATAAGTATGAAATGAAAACCGAAAAGGTTCTCGTTAAAGAAGCGTCTTCTCGTACGCTTACTATTCCTGCAGAATACGAAACTGTTACTGAGCAAGTAATGGTTAAGCCTGCGTCAAAGAAAACAAATGTAATTCCTGCTGTTTATGGCACGGCTACTGAAAAAGTATTGGCTAAAGAAGCTGGTTCTAGAATTGTTGCTGTTCCTGCGGAGTATGAAACAAAAACAGAAAAAGTATTAGCGAAAGAAGCGTCTAAGACTTT
>CAZZIZ010000175.1:0-4477 GCA_964654535.1 uncultured Chitinophagales bacterium | reverse complement strand
GTTTTAGTTACTCCTGCAACGACTAAGGACATTGAAGTTCCTGCTGAGTTCAAAACGATTACTAAATCTGTTGACAAGGGATGTACTAACTCTAAAGGCGAAGCTGCGGCAGATTGTACTGAGACTATTGTAATACCTGCTGAGTTCAAAACTGTTACTAAGCAAGTTGTAAAAGAGAAAGCTACTTTCAAAGAAATAGAGATTCCTGCTGAATACAAGACTGTTACTAAGCAAGTATTGAAAAGCGCTGCTACTACACGTACAGAGCAAATACCTGCTGAGTACAAGACCGTAACAAAAACAGTTGTTGAGTCACCTGCTCAAGTTAAGGTGACTGAGATTCCTGCTGAGTTTAAAACAGTTACTAAAACTGTATTGAAGTCTGCTGCTCAAGTTAAGACTGAGGAGATTCCTGCTGTTTACCGTGACGTTCAGAAAAGAGTTTTAGTTACCAAAGGTGGTTACACTGATTGGGAAGAAGTTCTTTGTGAGACTGATCAAACTCCAGCTTCTCTTACTCAAATCCAACAAGCATTGAAAAACGCTGGATACGATCCAGGAGTTATCGATGGTGTTATGGGTTCTAAAACGAAAGAAGCACTTAAGCGTTACCAAATGGATAACGGTCTTCCAATCGGAAACCTAAACATGAAAACACTAAGACACTTAGGTCTTTAAGATTTTATATCTACAAAGAAACCCGACAATTAGTTTGTCGGGTTTTTTTATGTCCAAATGTGTGGTATTGTTATTCATGAGTATAATTACAATTTGAATCAGCATTATTATTGTTAACTTTCTATGAACAGATTTTAATTGAGGTGAAGCGATTATCAATCTTCTTAATATGCACATTGAGCTTGCTTTTGAGCTCTTGTGAAAAGGATCCTGGACAAGGTGGCACTTCGACCATAAGAGGCACTGTAGTCATAAATGAAATAAGTAATTCAGGGAATATTCTAGCCGAATATGAAGCGGCTGAGGAGCGCGTTTACATAGTCTATGGCGACAATGAGATTTTTGATGATGAAACACGCACATCTTACGATGGTCAGTTTAAGTTCGAAAATCTATTTCAGGGCAGCTATCGAGTTTTCGTTTATTCAGATTGCTTGTCCTGCCCAAGCGGCACAGAGCCCATTATGCAAAGTATAGAGGTGACCGAAAACGATGAAGTCTTCACCTTCGAAGAGGTTTTTATCTCAAATGACAATTAGGTTTGAATTGGTCACAAGTCATTTCCCAAATTGGATCATTTGAAAAGTTATCGCTCGCTGATTTGGCTGCAGTAAAACTTCAAAATCGCTGTGATACGAAATTTACTTTTCATAAATCTCAACTGTCACGCTTTTTAGAACTTGTAAGAGATTCTTATGGGGCGCTTTCGATAGATGGAGAGGAGTTGATGAACTATGAAAGTTTGTATTACGACACGCCAGACTTCGATTTGTATTTAATGCATCACAACGAACGACGCAATCGATTTAAAATTCGCTACCGTAAGTATGTGGTTAGCGACTTGACCTTCTTTGAGATTAAAGTGAAAAATAACAAGGGTAGAACCGTAAAACGGAGAGTAAAGGTCGCTGAGATAGAAAAGGTAATCAGTGGGGATGCTAAAAAGCATTATCTGGACGAGCAAGCTCTGTCTTACATTGTGAATGAACCAATTGAAAACCTGCAGCCTAGTCTGGGCATTAACTTTAGCCGCATTACTTTAGCTGACAAGTCTTTTAAAGAAAGGGCGACTATTGACGTAGGTTTGCACTATTTGATGAATGGCAAAACGATTAGGGACGACAACTTAGTTATCGCAGAATTAAAACAAGACATGTTCAGTCGTGAGTCTCGCTTTATGAGTGCACTAAACGAGTTACATATAAATCCACTACGCATTAGTAAGTATTGCTACGGGATGAAAAAAATGTACCCATACTTAAAGTCCAATAACTTCAAATCAAAATTTTCCAAAATTAAGAAGCTGAGTGCATGAATGAGTTTATAGAAGCAATAGAAGCCTGGCGCTTTTTAGATATCAAAATAATCAACGTTGAGGATTTTGTAACCTTACTCGTACGTTTCTTGTTCAACCTGTTTGTGGTTTTTATCATTGTAAGGAAGATTTACTACCCGCTTCACAGGAACAAGGATTACCTCTTCACCTTCATTATTTTCAATTGCTTGGTGTTTTTCGTTTGCAACTTACTCGGTAGTGTCAAAATAGAACTGGGATTTGCCTTTGGTTTGTTTGCCCTGTTCTCAATACTCCGCTATAGGACCGTAACGCTTCCAGTAAAGGAAATGACTTACATCTTTGCCGTCATTACAGTTGCGGTAATAAATGCTCTGAGTACTAAGAAGGTGAGCTATATGGAGCTTATATTGGTCAACTCTTTGATTATAAGCATCATCTATTACTTGGATGTGATATGGTTTGGCAAGCAACTTTCTAGCAAGATGCTGTCTTACGAGAAAATAGAAAATGTACACCCCAACAGGAAAGAAGAACTTTTGCAAGATTTACGCGTACGTACTGGCCTTAAAGTGGTAGACGTAGATGTTACGCGGATAAACTTCTTAAACGATAGCGCAAGACTGACCATACATTACGAAGCTGATAACGAAAAATCCTACTCCAAAGCTGGTCAATATGACGCTTAGAAAAGTCCTAGTTTGTTTCTGTTTCCTGTTGTTGATTGGGTCTTTGGCCTCCAATGGACAGGACACGGAACTTTGGACTTCAGCAGAAGTACGTTATAAAGTTAAGAAGGACCTTCGTTTAGACCTAAGTGAGGGCCTGCGCTTTAACCAGAATATCGGCGCGTTTAAATCAAATTTATTTGAATTCGGCACGAGATACCGAATTTCAAAAACAATAGGTATAAGAGCTGCTTATCGTTACAACGTTGGATCTTCGGATCGCAGTAATGCACAGCGCATCTCGATAAGCGTCAACATAAAAAAGAAATTGAACAGAATCACATTTGGACTGCGAAGTAAATATCAATATGACTTTGAACGGTCTGTCAATGATGGTTCGACTTTAACTCGAAACAAATTGAGCGCTAGATATGATCCGCGCAAATCTCCCTGGAGTCAATCCGTTTTTGCCGAGTTCTTTAACCCCTTCAGTGACATAAGCAACTTAGAACAATTGCGTTTAGGTGCAGCTGTTAACTACGACTTCAACAAGAGAACGTCTTTGGGCTTAAAGTATTTCTACGGGACAAAAGAAAGAAGAGAAGGAAGAGAAAACCGAAACGTAGTTGCTTTGGGACTAGATTGGAACTTGAACTAGTGCGTTTGCTGATCAGAAAACACAGCTTCTGATTTTTTACTTTCAGGAATATCGCTTTCATACTTATTGAAATAGTAGCGTCCTACCAATATTCCACCAATTAAACTTCCGAGAACAATAGTACCCAAAGAACTCTTTTTTGGATCTTTCAAAATTGCAACGGTCTTTATCACGGTATCGAGTTTGTCTGGGTTCTCCAGAAATTGATCGGCAGCTATTTTTAAACCTTCACTTAATTTTTCTTGGAGCGGTAAAGAGTGTGCCAGTAATGATTCCGTATTAAATGAAACTGATGATGCTTTCGAAGATGCACTTGAAGTCGAACCTTTTAATGCCGAAAAAAATGCAGCACCAAATCCGCCTAAAGCCCCTCGCTCCTTTTGACGGATTTTATATTCAAGCTTTCGCTTCTCTATTTCAAATCTAGCCGAACTCATTTCTTTTTGATGGATTCTAATTTGCGAAGTCCTTTCAAGGCTATTTTATCGGTTATACTTCTTTCAATACTCTTCTTGAAAATGAAGAGTAGTACGAAAATGAGCATATGACCTAAAAAAATGGCAAATGCGGCCTTGAAGCTTGAATTGGAAAATACCTCTTCGGAGAGGTAGAACATTAGGGCTACCATAGACCAGACATAAGCCAGGAAGCCAAATGCACCCAGAATAATGGATGAAATGCTCACCGCGGCAGCTGATGAACCCTTTTCGATGCCCTGAATCTTATAGTAATCGAGTTTCAGCTGAACATAGTCCTGCCCAGATTGGGTAAGATTTTGTATCAGGGATTTACTGTCCTCGCTCATAGTGCGCCTTTAGCGCAATTTAGTACAAAATCCTAGCCAACAGAGCTATTGACCTTTTTTGCCGTCTCTTCGAGGAATTGTTCAGTGTTTTCACGGAATTCAGCCATACGTTCTTCGCCAAGGTCGCGGAGCTCACTTACCTTCTCACGGCCCTCTTCTATGCGGGCATCAAGGTCAGTTTGAAGCTCTTTTCCGTACTTTTTCAGCTTTTCACGGGTTTTATCACCGCTTTCAGGTGCTAATAATACGCCTATTGCTGCTCCAGCCAGGACTCCAGTAAGTAGGGAAAGGAAATTCTTCATCTGAATATTTTTATTTAGGATTTCAAAAATTGAGCCGTTATGTCTAGGACTCATATAATACAAGCAAAATTA
>CAZZIZ010000174.1:0-7141 GCA_964654535.1 uncultured Chitinophagales bacterium | reverse complement strand
CCAAGGTCTGCTTCCATATCCATAGACAGCTCCAACAT
Organism: uncultured Chitinophagales bacterium; assembly: GCA_964654535.1. Classification (GTDB taxonomy): domain Bacteria; phylum Bacteroidota; class Bacteroidia; order Chitinophagales; family UBA2359; genus CAZZIZ01. The sequence continues at coordinate 7,103 of CAZZIZ010000174.1, read as the reverse complement.
TTCTGTTGGGTAGCCCGTCTTTTCTGAAACAACTTCTAGCAATGCTGCGGTCAGCTTCGACTGATCCATTCCTGTTGCGCTGCCATTTTGAGGCGGGCTTTGCACGGGTGTGGCTACCGAGGTCGTTTGAGTTGGCATTATGGCAACTGGAGCGACAGTGTGACCATTGCTTCCGTTTGCACCATTGCTGTAGACTGCTGCTGGTTGAACCGTTGGCTGAACCAATGGTTGAACCGTTGGCTGAACTACCGGTTGAACTGTTGGCCTAAGCGCTGCAAAAGAAGTGGCAGTGTTTAGCTGACTTGGTATAACACCTTGCGCTGCTCCATCGATGTGCTTAGACATGATTTGTAGCAACTCTTTTGACTGAGCGTTTTGCTCATTCATATAGCGCTCGAAAATTTCTAGAGCCTTGGTTTGATTGTTTTTGAAAGCGTCTAGCGTTCCACTCAATAGTTGAAAGACTTCTTTGTTCATTACTTCTTCTTCGTTTTGAATTTGTTGGACACCATTAACAGGCGACCCTTGATTGGTTTGTGCAACGTGAACAATCTTTTCGACGATTTTTGGCGCTCCGCCAGAAATCTTGAAACCATCGTTCATTACATCTTGATAAGCCTTCTGCGTTTTAGCAGAGACATAATTGTTACCACTCAACTGAACGGTAAGTTTCGACTTAGGAGGCGTGGGAGCCAGTTGTCTTTTGTACGGATCAATATGTGCCATCGGCAATCCAATGACTTGTAGCTGCAATGCCGCTTGACGCAGTTGCAGATCACTATCTTTTCTTGCGTTTGGATTGAGGGCAAGTGCAATGTGCTCTTTGCCTTCCAGTATGTTTTTAACCAAGTTGGTTAAAACGCCCTTCGGCCCGAACTCCACAAAAATACGAGCGCCTGCGGCGTACATATTTTCGATTTGATTTTTGAACAAAACAGGATTGAGTATTTGCCCGCTGAGCATGTTTTTAATGTCAGCCACGTTTTGCGGATAAGGCTGCGCCGTAGTGTTGGCGTAAACCGGTATCTGCGGAGTCGCAAAGTGTTGTTGCCCGACGAAGTTCGCAAAAGGAGCTTGTGCGTGTGCTACGAACGATGTGTGGAATGCCGCCGAAACGGGTAGGGGAATCACTTTAAAGTTTGCTGCCGCCAATTGAGTAGCCGCGTTATTAATGTGTTCCGTACTTCCGCCTAGTATGATTTGCTTATTCGAATTTACGTTGGCGATACTTACGCCCGGTATATTCTGAATGGCGTTTTGTACTGCTTGTTGGTCGGCTTTGACTGCAAGCATTGTTCCGCTATCCTGATTTGGATTAGAAATCGCCATTGATGAACCGCGCGTTTTTGATAGCGCCATAAAAGTTTCATCACTATATGCACCCGCTGCCCAAAGTGCAGTCAGCTCGCCATAACTGTGACCAGCACAGAGTGCGGGACGGAAACCAGCCTGTACGAAGGTTCTGTATTGACCCATACTCAAAGCACCAATTGCAGGTTGTGCAAACTGCGTTTGAGTTAGTAAGGTTTGTTGTTGCTTTTTAGCGTCATTGTTAAAAACGGGACGCGGGAAAATGTAGTCCGATAAGGGTACTTCGCCATTCGCCTTAAATCCTTGATTGGTTTGCGCAAAAGTATGAGCGATGCTCGGAAAAGCACTCGCCGATTCTTTACCCATACCAACGTACTGAGAACCTTGACCCGCAAAGAGCGCGGCTACTTTATTAGTAGCAGTATCTATTCCATTTGGACGGAAGTAAATTCCTTTCGGATGCTCCCAAGCTGCTTGATTCCCTTCAATACCTTGAATGGCTTCTTGAAGCAAGCTTGTACAATCGCTCAATCCCTTGCAAACAAAACCTACACGCGCATCGCTTTGCGCTAGTTGAACTTGTTTAGCGCCCTGAACCAAATTGTTAAAAGCAGCTTCTGCTTCATCAGTTCCTAATGCATTTGCTGCTGATCTAAGATTGGCGAGTAGCTCGGCTACATTTGCACCTTTAAGTAAAACGTTTTTATAGGGTTCGTGCAGTCGGTAGTTGGTGTTCTTTGCTCCAGTGTATTCTTCAAGCGTTATGTGCACGTTTATTCCACCAAAGCCAAAAGCACTAACGCCCGCACGGCGCGGATGTCCATTACGCATCCAAGGTCTCGCTTCTGTGTTTATGTAAATAGCGGAATCCGCTATGTCAAATTTCTTGTTCGGCTCTTTTACGTTTATTGTTGGTGGCAACACCTCGTGATGCAAAGCCAAAACGGTTTTGATAATTCCCGCCGCTCCTGCAGCAGATTTGGTATGACCGATTTGAGATTTTACAGAACCTAATGCAATGTGCTGTTTGCGCGGATTGTTTTCGCCAAAAACCATTTGCATAGAAGTAAATTCCGTTGGGTCACCAGCACCAGTACCTGTTCCGTGCGCTTCAAGCAGACCAACCGTTTGAGCAGGGTAGCCCGCATCCTCATAGGCACGACGCATAGCGAGCGCCTGACCAGAAGGACGAGGAGCGTAAACAGATTTGAAACGGCCATCAGAAGAAGTTCCTACACCAGTTATGGTAGCGTAAATACGATCACCATCGCGTTCAGCATCTGATAATCTTTTCAGCACTAACATTCCTATCCCCTCGCCGATGAGCATACCGTCAGCCTCTTCGCTGAAAGGGCTTATGTTACCCGATTTAGAAAATGCTGGCGTTTTTGAAAAAGACATGTACATAAACGGAGAGTTGTCCGTGTCCACTCCTCCAGTCAGCATCATATCGCAGCGGCCTTCTATCAATTCGCTCAAAGACATTTTAATAGCACTCAAGGAAGCCGCGCAAGCAGCATCCACCACACTATTAATACCACCTAAGTCAAAACGATTGGTGATACGTCCAGAAATAACGTTACCCAACAAACCAGGGAAAGAATTTTCATTCCAACCCACGTAGGCTTTTTTCATTTTGTCCACGATAGGCGGAATGTCCGCCTCAGCAACACCAGAAGCACGTAGCGCTCTTTCCCAAATAGGGTATTGCAAACGAGCTATCAAAGGAGTAATCAGTTTTTGTCCGCCGCCTACGCCGAGTAAAACACCCGTTTTCTCTTTTACCGCCGCAGTAAACTTCGCGCTTTCACGTCCGTAACCTGCGTCCTCAAAGGCGTCACGCGCGGCGACTAGACCGAGCAATTGCGAAGCATCCGTTACCTCCAAGATGTTTGGCGGTAAGCCAAACTCCATTGGGTTAAAATCTACTTCAGGCAAAAAGCCACCTCGTTTGCAGTAAGTTTTATCAGGAGCCGTCATATCGGGATCGTAGTAATCGTCGATGAGCCAGCGATTAGCTGGTACATCTTTTATACTATCAACGCCTTCAACTATGTTCGTCCAATACTCCTCTATATTGCGCGCATCCGCAAAAATGGCGGAGAGCCCAATTACGGCAATAGGTGTTTTCTGTAGTGATGAGTTTATATTCATTAATCGTTCTATCTCAAATAGAAACCCTAAAGAGTTCCTCCTGAATTTTTAAAAGTTTATGTCCCTTCTTGGTGCAAAGACCTCTTAGGTAAGGCACCAGTATGCCAAAGGTCAATCGCTCTTTACTATAAGTACTAACTGGAAAAGCCTCGTTGTCTTTTAAGAGTTTCAGCATGGCCAAAACCGTTCTGCCCACTACTTCCACATCCATATCTTCTACGAAGATGCCATCGTCCAAGCCCCACTGCGCCAGTTCGATCAATTGATTGCTGGCGTAATTGCCCGTGCGCTCGTAAGATTCATTTAATAAGCCAGGGTAGTAGTGCAATATGTCCCCGAAGAAATTCGGGTTCACCATATAGGATCGCTGTACGATTTTCTGGTGCAAATAACCCATAGCCTCAATAACATTATCTGCTTCGGCAATGATCTCCTCGTTTTCAGCTTTTACTCGGGTATTGTACTTATCCAGACAGGCTTTCAGCAAGCTAATTTTGTCTTCAAAGTGCTGATAAATGGTCCGTTTGGAAGTGTGGAGTTCCTTCACAATACGGTCTACGGTAATCGTCTTTACTCCGTGTTGAGTAAACAATTTAGTAGCGGTATCTATGATTAAATCCTTGCTTATCATTGGCGAAAATCGCTGTATAAAGACCAGCGGTAATATTTCGGTGTTCGCAGTACCAAAGAAACGAAATTTATCGATAATATTATATAGACTAACCCACACTCGGACAGCTTGTGTACTATGCGACCCATTTTGAACGTTTTTTAGACTTAATTAACAGCTTGTAATCCACCCATGCATTTGTATCTATATCAGGCGAATACGAATTTGCTGCTCAAGCGAACAAACGTTGAAGCACTGATAAAATCTCTACCGATATTTCTCCACGAGCGCGCCAGGCGTTACAAATCGGAGCGCGCGGCAATCAATTTTGCCTATGGGCGCATTTTACTGCGCAAGGGATTAGAAGATCTCATAGAAGACGCCTCCTTGGAAGACGTCCTAATAGCCGACAACGACAAACCCTATCACGAATATGTCCAGTTCAATATTTCGCATTCCTCCTATCGCGTGCTCTGTGCGCTCAGTCTCGATGGATCTGTCGGCGTCGATGTCGAGGAAATAGTGGAAAGAGATTTCAAAGCCTTCGAAGCATTCTTCACCGACCAAGAATGGGAGCACATTAACCAGAGCCCCGATGTGCAGGTCGCATTTACCAGGTTGTGGACACGCAAGGAAAGCATCATTAAAGCAACCGGTCGTGGATTGCAGCAACTCAATGAACTTAACCTAGACCCGACCAGTGACCAGCACATATTAAATGGGAAAGAGTGGTTTCTAACTGAGCTCGATGTTAGTGGCGCGTATCAAGGGGCGCTTTGTACGGAGTTTCCGATAGAGTCTTTGGAGATAGTGCATTTTTAGGAGAGTCCGTGACTGGGCCCACGTCTGCTTCGCACACGCATACACGCACACACACGCACAAGAATTCCCCCAACTTTTTCTTTCTTACCAAAAGTCAAGGAAATTGCTGTAGCTAAGGGCTAGATTTGAATTAAGGATTAAACCTAAATCGTTTATCCTTTTAATCTTAAGAAGCCAGCGCAGCTATGAGTACAATGAAAGTAATGCAGAGTGCGGTTTATGGTGGGGCCGAGGTGCTGGAACTAGTCGAGCGACCTATTCCTGAGCCTGGTCCCAATGAGCTCTTGGTAAAGGTTGAAGCCAGCACCGTCAATCGCACGGACTGTGGTTTCCTTTTGGGCGATCCATTCATCGTTCGATTTTTTAGTGGCCTGCGCAAGCCCAAGTCAACTGTTTTAGGAAGTGAGTTTGCTGGCGACGTAGTTAAAGTAGGCGAATCGGTTAATCAGTTCGAAGTAGGTGATGCCATTTTCGGTTTGTCTACCGATCGTCACGATTTTGGTTGCCACGCCGAGTATCTTATCGTTCCCCAAGATGGGAGTATTGCTAAGAAACCATCGAACGCGACTTACGAAGAAGCGGCGGCTTCGCTTGAAGGCAGTTGGCTAGCCAATACTTTTTTAAAGACCCTGAACCTAGGACCCGAGTCCAATGTTTTGATAAATGGAGCCTCGGGATCAATCGGTTCGGCGGCGGTACAAATTTGTAGCTATATGGGCGCGCGCATTACCGCAGTCATCGGTACCGAAAATGTTGCGCTTGCGAGCAAGCTAGGTGCGCATACCGTTATCGATTACCAGAAAGACGACTTCACCAAATTAGACGACACGTTCCACGCTGTTTGCGATGCAGTCGGCAAAAGCACTTTTGGAAAATGCAAGCGCATTATGAAACCAGGTGCAACGTATGTTTCCACCGAGTTTGGTCCATACGTCCAGAATCCGTTTTGGGTAATGTGGACCAGCGTTTTCGGCAATAAGAAGGTGACCTTCCCGATTCCAAAAGACGACAAGAGCGATACAGAGTTTGTAAAAAAGCTTTGGGAAGAAAACGCCTATCAAGCTGTGATTGACAGGAGGTACAGCATAGCAGAAATTCCAGAAGCCTATCGCTATGCCCTTACGGAAATGAAAACCGGCAACCTTATAGTTACCCTGGGCGACCGCTTCAATGAATACTAGAATGAGTGACAAATGGCTTAACTTAACTGGAGTAAGAATAAGCCTTATGGAAGACCAAGCGATTGTCAAGAGCGGCCCCCACTTCGAAAGGGAACACGGAACCATAGAAGTAGATCAGGCAGTGCGCGATGCCCACCTCAAAAGTCTGCGTGCAAATCTAAGTGAGGAAGAAGTGGATTACGTCACCCAAGCCTTCCCAATAAGAACTTTTAAGAAAGGTACCATACTGCTGAGAGCGGGCGAAATTTCTCGCGATTGTTACTACAATTTAAAAGGACTCGTTCGTCAATACCAGCTCATAAACGGCGAGGAGCGTTCAACCTTTTTTTACACCGAAGGACATTCTATTTCTTCGATGACCAGTTACCGCCAAAAGGTGGCCTCAAAACATTTCTTGTCCTGCATCGAGGATACAACCCTTTCGGTCATCAATTACGAAAAGGAAAAAGCTTTTTACAAACGCTTTCCGCATTTTATTGAGATGTGTCGCGAAAGCACAGAGGAGGAGTTGGGTAATTATCAGAATATGCTTTCAGATTATATCACCTCCAAACCCGAGGAACGCTACCAAAGTATTTTGGAAACCCGCCCTGAGTTAATCAAACGCGTGCCCTTGTATATGCTCGCCAGTTTTCTCGGTGTCACTCCCGAATCTCTGAGCCGTATTCGCAAGCGAGTGATAAAGAAATCTTAGAGAAAAATATTTTGGGCGTGCCCTTTCACCACCTCCTCCTTGTAGGTCTCTGACCAACAAGTCATCGGTGGTTCAAGGTCGGGCTTTCGGGGCTCGCTCTGTTCTGCTTCCTTCACGCATAAACCCTCTAGCTCCAAGGAGCTAAGGTTTATGGTTCATCAGCAACAGGAGCTCAGACAGACCCCTCTATCCCTCACGCATTTTAGATTGAAAAATCAATATTTCGATTGTTAGGGATACAGTTTTATGTTCATATGCGTTTACAATTGGTTTTAATCGTTTGTTTACTTATCATTTTCGTCATTTTCTTATATTAGTTACCCATAACATG
>CAZZIZ010000173.1:0-7308 GCA_964654535.1 uncultured Chitinophagales bacterium | reverse complement strand
CACATTAATAGCTGCGATTATTCGAACAATCATTACACCTATGTTGATGCTAATGACGAAGACCTTTCTAGTTTCAGCATTAGTGAAGATTTGAAAGGATTCACCGGTAAGGAGAATGAACAAGTCAGGAATGTAGAACTAGTTGATAGTAAGTATGATCTCATTCCAATGATTTTGGAAGCGTCGAAAATCTCAGGTGCAAATTTTAATATTATCGCCTCGCCTTGGAGTCCGCCGTCTTGGATGAAAGCAAATGAAACGGCAGAGATGACCAATGGCTCGCTAATGCCGAAGTATTATGGACTTTATGCAGAATACCTCTCTAAGTATGTCAGTGCTTATAAAGCCCAAGGAATTGAGCTCTGGGGAATTACGCCCCAAAATGAACCTGAGCATGCACATAATGCAAGATGGGACAGCAACGGCTTTAGCCCCGAGCAAGGGCGTGACTTTCTACGCGATCATTTAGGGCCGCAGCTGGTGAAAGACGGTCATTTGAACCTAGACAACTTAGACGAGGGACTGCGGGTCTTAATTTTTGACCACAACAAATCCAGAATGAACGATTACGTAGCGCTAACCTATGAAGACCCCGAAGCTTCGAAGTATGCTTGGGGAACTGCCTTCCATTGGTATGCGAGTTCAAAACAAAAAGAAAACGATTATCACGCGAAAGACTTAGCTAAGCTATCATCAACCTGGCCGAACAAAGGAATGATTCATACAGAATCTAGCATAGATATTGAAGCTGATGATCCAATCCATCAATATTGGAGAGAATGCAAAGATTATGCTGGAACCTTCGTCCCCTTCGATACCTATGTTTACGATATAATTACCGATCTAAATCACGGAACTCAAGGATATGTAGAGTGGTGCATGATCCTTAGTAAAGAAGGAAAACCAAACCCCTACGACAACTTCAACAGTGCGCCAGTTCTCATCAATCCAAGTACCGATGAAGTTATTTACACGCCGCTGTATTATTTGCTAAGTCATTTTAGTCGCTTCATTAGGCCGGGTGCGATTAGAGTTAGTTCGGAAGCAAGTTCTGATAAAGGCATCATTCATACGGCGGCAAGAAATCCAGATGGCTCAATAGCTTTGGTTGTTTATAACGGTAGTAAAGAAACTTACCACCTCAATGTGTCATTCGAAAAGAACAATTTCAAGGTGAAAATCGGAGCTCGAACTTTGCAGACAATCCACTTGCGAGAGAACTAGTCATGAATTCTAAAATAGTCCCTGTTAAGCCCTATCAGAGAAAGTTCCTAGAAAAAGGAGTCGACTATAGACAATGGAAACTATTGAGTAGTTTTTCGCAAGAGCTTATAGAACAAAACATAGATTCAACTGAAGGTTTAATTGACTTTTTATACAAAAAGAATGAGTTGGATGTTGTCGTATTGGAGCAATTAGAATTCCACGACCTAAGATCTTTTCGATTTGCAAATACGTCGGTGAAGGATTCTTCCGGAAAGAAGCTCGAAAAAGACCTTCGTTCAAACTATGATAAAACCATTGGTCTTCTGAATAAGAAAATATTGGACTCGCCGTACTTGCTGGATTTGATGAAAGTAAAGCCTGATTTCCGGCGAATGATCTTAAACATTCAAAATCAGAGCAAAGTATATGCTGCAGTAAATGAAACGGTAGTTACACGACTTTCGGAATTAGGTAAAAAGTACAATGAAGTAAATGCGCTTCATAAAATTAGTGTAAATGATGAAGAAGTAAATTTATTCAAGGCAGCCAGTGCCGTTAAAGATGAACCAAGAACTAAACGTAGAGAAATTGATTTAGAGATAGAAGAGTGTCGTGAAAAACATAGCCCTGTGCTCGATAAAATTTTTGGTGAGATGGTAGCGCAAAGACATTTGTTGGCTGAGCAAGCGGGCTACGAAAATTATCGTGATTTTATATGGGATGAGAAATCAAGGGTTGATTACACGCCTAAGGATTGTGAGAATATATGTTCGGCAATTGAAACTCATTTTATACCTCTTCAAAAAGAAACGATTGAAAAACGTAAGCACGCTCTGGGACTAGAAGACATCTATTCTTATGACTTGCAAACGGATTTAGGTTCCGCTCCATCAATGACTTTTCCAAAAAACCAGAAAGAGATACTGGTAAAAGTAAGGCGGGTATTCAATTCAATACATCCTGATTTCTCAAAGGCAATTGATTATTTGATAAAGGAAGAGCGGTTGGATTTTGAAGCAAGACCGAATAAGGTATCGGCTATGTTTACGACCTACTTCCCAGAATCTAAACAGCCTTTTGTATTCTATACGCCTACAAACACGATGCACGACGTTCACGCCCCTATACATGAACTCACACATGCAATTCATTGTATGTATTGCAATCAGTATAGTTTGATCGGTCTCCAAAATCCAGGGGCTGAAGTATCTGAGTTATTTACACTGAGTATGGAGTTAATCTCTTCCGAATACTGGAATGTCTATTTTGAGGATGAGCAAAATCTTATCCGATCTAAAATGAAGAAACTGGAGAATTGCCTGGGCTTATTAAGAATGATTGGACTCTGGGATGGCTTTCAGCGATGGGCTTATCTAAACCCAAAGCACAACACAAAGGAAAGAAATTTCTTTTGGGATGATTTAAGCAAAAGATTCGATATAGGTATTACGTCTACGAGTATAAAACCTGCGGAAGAAAACACTGGATGGCAACATCGTCCCCTTATTTACTTCGCACCTTTTTATATGATGGAGTATGCCTTTGCGCAGTTTGGAGCATTTGAAATTTATCGACAATATCGCGAAGAGCCTACTCAAACAATCAATAAGCTTATTGCTGCGATGAAATTGGGAAACACTAAATCTATTCAGGAGATTTATAAAGTAGCGGGTGTAGAGTTTAATTTTTCAAATGCTTATATAAAGAGGATTGCGGATTTTGTACGGGCAGAGTACAATGAATTGTTTGAACAGTTAAGGTTTTAGGCTTAGATCAAAGCCAAGTAAATACAGCGCACAATTGAAATTCTATGTGTATGCCTGCATAAGTATACTCTTGTTTTTTTAGGTAAATTGAAGAGGAATTGTCGCATTCAAATTGGACTTTGTTGATGAGGCATTATGAACTAATATTCTATAAGAATGAAAGAGCTATTAGCTAAAATTAACGGTCTCAAGTCCGATTTAAGCTCGTTTGAACCTTTGAACGCTGAAGGTCAAAATTTGCTATGGGAGAAGTACCGTCTCGAGTGGAACTTTAACTCAAACCATATAGAAGGTAATACGATGACATATGGTCAAACTGAGTTGCTGCTTAGACTTGGTGATGATTTCAGAGCGCAAAACAACTCTCTACGGGATGTAAACGAGATGCGAGCTCATGACACGGCCATTTATATGATTCGAGATTGGGCTCAAGATGCAAGCCGCCAGTTAATTGAAAAAGACATACGTGAGTTAAATGAATTAATCCTAGTTAAAGATTACTGGTCAGAGGCCCAGACTCCAGATGGGCGATCAACGCCGAAAAGAATAAAAGTTGGAGAATATAAAGCGCATCCTAACCATGTTCGATTAGCTTCTGGTGATATTTTTAAATATGCAGAACCACACGAAGTCCCTGCTAAAATGAACGATCTAATAAGTTGGTATGCTGGTGCTAAGAATGAACACCCCTTGATTGTAGCGGCATATTTGCATTATAAGTTTGTAGTTATTCATCCTTTTGACGATGGAAATGGTAGAGTTAGTCGCTTGCTAATGAATTTGCATTTAATGAAAAATGGTTTCCCGCCTTTGATCATAAAAAGTGAAGACAAAAAAAATTACTTGTATGCCTTGAGCCAGGCGGATACTGGGGATTTTGATTCCTTTGTTGCCTACTTAGGAAACCAACTAATTTGGAGCCTTGAAATTGCATTAAAGGCCGCTAGAGGCGAGTCAATAGAAGAAGATGGCGATTTAAAAAAGGAGATTGCAGTATGGAAAAAGAACGAGGCAGGTAGTTTAAAGAACTCACCGAAGAGAGATGGAGGCTTTTTCCGTGCAGTCTATATTGATACAGTTCGCCCTATTTTTACTGAAATAGTGCGCACTATCGAAACGGAGTTTATTGAGTTCTATCCTCAAATGAAGTTTATGACAATCGCAATAACTACTACTTCTGGTTTAAGAATGTTAGATAATATTTCGGATGAAAATTTGAAAGAAAAATTCTCTCCGCTAAAGGACGATCATATTGCAATCGAACTGCGACTGACATTGATAAAGAAGACAAAAGCGGTTTTAATTCTGGACGAGGATGTTTTCTATAGAATCTTAGTTTCTCTTGATGAGTATTCCTACTATTTCAATTTTGAGAATGATTCAAAATGCTACGAAAAAGATTACAGTATGCTTTTTTCAAAGAAGGAAATTTCTGAAGTAACAAATAAGGGAATCAGAGAAATTTTTGAAAAAATCAAGTTAGAAAAACCGAGAAGGAATTAAAGGTGTTTACCCGAGATGTTGCGAGCAGCCCAGCCCTTCGAAACCCAAACCCAATCGTGCCGATTTACAATCGGGATGCATAAACTGCAGGATCTGCGATCCGGGCTCCAAAGCAGGAATTATCACTTCATAAATTAGACTTTAACTAAAGGTAGCTACACCCGCAGCCAGGATAGAAGCGGTATGAGGTGCGGCTAGCTTTGAGTGAAGCAAGGAGTGGGGGTGGATGACCGTCTAGGGAATACGCAACCACGACTATGCTGAACCAAAGATAGACGTGCCGAGTACAAGCGGATAGCCTGTTGCTGCCCAAATAAAATCTAAACTGAAATTGCTCCTAATTAAGCGACTCTTGCATCTCTACTAAGAAGCTGCGGATGTTCTTTAATTTCTTCACTATCTGAGCATTAGATAGATCAGTCGAACCTTTAGCTGAAAGGGTTTTGCGTGCACCCTCCAGGGTATACCCCTTCTCCTTAACCAAATGATAAATGGTGTGTAGATTATTGATGTCCTTGTCGGTGAAAAGGCGATTGCCTTTTTTGTTTTTGCGTGGTTTGAGTACGTCGAATTCTCCTTCCCAAAAACGGATAAGAGAGGTAGAGACTTTAAACATTTTGGCGACCTCGCCAATGCTGTAATACAGCTTTTTAATTTCTTTTTCCTTGTATGCCATTTAGCGACCGGGTTTAATCAAACGATTGATTTGCCGATTCCGACATTTCAATCATCCTTTCATATTCTTCTGCGGATAGGTCGTTAAAGTAATAGTTTATTGGATTTACTTTGCGATTATTTTTAATCACCTCGTAGTGCAAATGTGGAGCAGTTGACTTACCCGTAGAGCCCACATAGCCAATGATATCGCCCCTTTTGACGCTTGCGCCTTTTTTTACGGACATCTCATCGAGGTGTGCATAAAGTGTTTTATAGTTAAATCCGTGGTCGATAACGATGTGTTTTCCGTAGCCACCGCGTTCTTTCTTGGACTTTTCGATCGTACCGTCACCGGTTGCATAAACCGCCGTTCGTTTCGGTGCAGAGAAGTCCATACCGTGGTGCATCTTTCTGGTTTTGTAAATAGGATCGATTCGATAACCGTATCCACTAGCCATTCTGGTTAGATTTTTATTGGATACGGGTTGGATGGCGGGTATGTGCGCGTAAAGTTCTTCCCTGTTTTTAATTAGTTCCGCCACCGAATCATAGGACTTTGACTGGATGTACAATTCACGCCCCATCTTATCTACTTTCTGCGCTACACGGGTCAACAACTTACCGCTACTGAAGTTTTCCATTTCTTTGAAGCGTTCCGCTCCACCTATCCCAGCGGTTCTTACCGACCGTGGTATAGGCTCTGCCTCAAAAATGACTCTATAGATATTGTCGTCGCGTTCAGAGAGGTCGTATAAAACTTCGGTATACAAATTGAGCTCTTGCTCGATTTGCTCAAACTTCATTTCCATATAAGCTATCTCACGCTTGAGCTGCCTTTCTTTGGGAGAATCGATGAATTTGAAGGTCAATAAAACAATAGCCAAGGCGAAGATCATAGCCGCAGCAAGAAACCCGAATATTTTGAAAAAGCGCTTGAGCCACGAGGATTCAATTTTCTCGTAGCGGAGGCTCTCTTTATTGTAATAATATTTGACTTTGCTCATCGGTATGCCTTAGCTATAAAACTGCTACTTTTGCTCCCTAAATAGGCTGCAAAGGTAGGCCATTTTAGGCTTTATAAATTAACGAAAATCGCGATGAAAGCGAAGCAAGTCAGGCAGACATTTCTAGACTTTTTTAAAGACAAAGAGCACAAAATAGTGTCTAGTGCTCCCATTGTGGTAAAGAACGATCCCACGCTTATGTTCACCAACGCTGGAATGAACCAATTCAAGGACTATTTCTTGGGAAACAGCGTGCCTGATATTCGACGGGTAGCGGACACTCAAAAGTGTCTAAGGGTGTCTGGAAAGCACAACGACTTGGAAGAAGTAGGAGTAGATACCTACCACCACACTATGTTCGAAATGCTGGGCAACTGGTCTTTTGGAAACTACTTTAAAGAGGACGCTATAAACTGGGCTTGGGAATTGCTGACTGAGGTTTACAAAATTCCTAAGGATAGAATTTACGTTTCGGTTTTTGGTGGTGATGCGAAGGATGGCCTAGAACGTGATAATGAAGCGGCAGGTTTTTGGCAAAAGCACGTGGCCGAAGATCGTATTCTAGACTTCGATAAGTCGGATAACTTTTGGGAAATGGGCGATGTGGGACCTTGCGGCCCATGTTCGGAAATTCACGTGGACATGCGCTCTGACGCAGATCGTGCAAAAGTGCCGGGTGTTGAATTGGTAAATGCCGATCATCCTCAGGTAATAGAAATTTGGAACCTAGTATTTATACAGTTTCAGCGCGTCAGTTCTGGCGCATTGGAAAAGCTTCCCGAAGTGCATGTTGATACAGGTATGGGTTTTGAGCGACTTTGTATGGTTTTACAAAACAAGCAGAGTACGTACCAAATAGATTTGTTCGACGACTTTTTTGCTTTGTTGGAAAAACGCACAGGAAAGAGACGTTCTCCGGACGACGAGAAAACCAATATTGCTTTACGAGTTGTGGTTGATCATATTCGTGCGATAACTTTTGCCATAGTAGACGGGCAATTGCCAAGCAACACGGGAGCAGGTTATGTTATCCGTCGTATTCTACGTCGTGCGGTGCGTTACATTTATTCGGTGCTAGAATACAAGGAGCCATTGTTGAACGAACTTGTTCCGGTAATGGCAGAAACTTACAGTACTATTTTCCCAGAGATAAAAGACCAAGAGGCATTTAT
>CAZZIZ010000172.1:0-7308 GCA_964654535.1 uncultured Chitinophagales bacterium | reverse complement strand
AGTTGTGGCAACTGTTCTACGTACTGCGAAATGGGAATTGATGTTCGTTGGTACGCTCAACGTGGTCAAGATATAGTTCGTGCTTCTTGTGTAGGATGCGGTGTTTGTTCAGCGGTTTGCCCCAGAGGTGTTTTAAAGCTTGAGAATGGCCCAACTGACTCAAGAAAGATCATTAATATCGACGAGTACGGCATTAACATCAAACCTTAACAGTTTAGCCATCTGTCTCTTTTTGGACAGTTAGCCTTCACGTTTCTCGAAGACCTATTTAATGCCAAATATTGACGTTCTAATTCCAGCGTATAATGAAGAGCAAAGCATAGGTCTGGTGGTCAGGGACATACCCAGTGAATTGGTACGTGAAATAGTTGTTATAAACAACAATTCCACTGATAATACCTCAGAAATAGCCAAACAAGCCGGGGCAACTGTCATCGATCAGCCTCAAATGGGCTATGGAAATGCCTGTCTAAAAGGAATTTCTCACCTAAATTCTAAAACCAACAAGCCTGATATAGTTGTATTTTTGGATGGAGATTACTCGGATTACCCTCATCAAATGACAGAGGTGGTTAAGCCGATTTTAGAAGAAGATTTTGATATGGTCATTGGATCAAGGGCTCTCGGAAGCAAGGAGGGTGGAGCTATGATGCCGCAACAAATTTTTGGCAATTGGTTAGCAACATCATTGATGAAACTGCTATATAACGTTTCATATTCCGACTTAGGACCCTTTAGGGCAATTAAGTACGATGCACTGATAGATTTAGAGATGTGCGACAAGAATTACGGATGGACTGTAGAAATGCAAGTTAAGGCTGCTAAGCAAAAGTTAAAGTGCACTGAAGTCCCCGTTGATTATAAAAAGAGAATTGGAGTTTCAAAAATTACTGGAACTATAAAGGGCACAGTTATGGCCGGATATAAAATCTTACTGACGATTTTTAAATACAGATAGTTAATGTTAGAAGTTTTATTCCTAAGCGCTTATGTCATTTTACTAAGCTGTATTCTTATTTACTGCATGTTAGAGAGCGGACTGGCGGTAAATTATTTGCGTTTTAAAAAGCCAGCTTTAGATGAAGCCCCAACATTAACCGATGATGAGCTTCCGTCAGTTACAATTCAGCTTCCAGTATTTAATGAAATGTATGTAGTCGAACGACTTATCGATGCATGTATTAAAATGGATTACCCAAAGGATAAATTGGAAATTCAAATCTTAGATGATTCAACCGATGAAACGGTTTCTATTTCACAGAATAAGGTTGACCAGTATAAAGCACAGGGTTTTAACATTAGCTTAATTACGCGTACGGATAGAACTGGTTATAAGGCCGGAGCTCTTCAAAACGGTATGGAAATTTGTGCAGGCGAATTCATTGCCATCTTCGACGCCGATTTTATTCCAGAACCAAGCTTTCTTAAAAGTACCGTTCCTTATTTCAAGTCTGAAGAAGTTGGGGTTGTTCAAACTCGATGGGGGCATATAAATAAGGATTATTCTTTGTTAACCAGGATCCAAGCTTTTTTCTTAGACGCTCATTTTACAGTGGAACAGTCTGGAAGAAACCTGTCTGGTTACTTTATAAACTTCAATGGAACTGCTGGTATATGGCGCAAGAAGACGATTGTAGATGCAGGAGGATGGAAAGCGGATACCTTGACAGAAGATTTGGATTTGAGCTATCGCGCACAAATGAAAGGGTGGCGGTTTAAGTATTTGGAAGATTTTATTTCTCCTGCTGAGTTGCCTGCTGATATTAAGGCTTTTAAGTCTCAGCAATTCAGATGGATCAAGGGCGGGGCCGAAACGGCTATGAAAATATTACCATCGATTAGAAGAGGCAACCAGCCTTTCTCTGTAAAGGTTAATGCCTTTACGCACTTGTTAAGTAGCTCGGTTTACCTGATAATTTTTTTAGCGGTATTAATAAGTGTACCTGTTTTGTTTTTGAAAAACAGCTATCTAGATTTTGATTATGTGCGCTATGCCTGGCCTTTTATTTTTAGCACTTTGGCCGTGGCTTTCGTTTACTACGTGGCCAGTGTATCTACTTCTAAGAATAAGTTCAAGGCCTTCATCGAATACGCTATGTTGCTGCCTAGCTTTCTGATTATTACTCTAGGGCTTTCTTTCCATAATGCGGTTGCGGTTGTTCGTGGTTTGATGGGAGAAAGAACTCCATTTGTAAGAACACCTAAATACAATATTCTAGATAACAAAGACCAGTGGGCGGATAAGAAAAACTACGTCATGAAAAAGATTGATTGGGTTACCGTTTTAGAGGGAGTACTTTGCTTGTACTTTTTGTCTGCTCTAATCTTTGCCGTTCAGAACAATGATTATAGCTTGTTCATTCTTCACTTCATCGCTGTGGTAGGCTTTGGTTATGTGTTTATCTACTCCATAGGTCACAGTATAGCTGCTGCGCGCTAGACCAATGCGTTTAAAGTCGGCTCTTGTTTTTCTAGTTGCACTTGCGTCTTTTGCACTTTATTATTTTCAAGCGTATTTATTAAATCGTGCGGACTTTCCAGTACTAATGCTTGCAGTCGGTGTGCTGTTTGTTTGCTATGAGTTTCTTTATAAAAACCTAAAGACCAATCTCGTAAAATGGGGCGTAGCTCTCGGTATTCTTTTTAGAATACTAACCTTGTTTTCTGCCCCTAATCTATCTGATGATATTTTTCGATTTTATTGGGATGGCAATCTCAGCGTGAATTCTGTTTCGCCATTCGAGGAAGTTCCTGCAGATAATATTGGTGGTGCCAATAACCAGAAATTGTTTGATCAACTAAATTCACCAAACTACTTTTCCGTTTATCCACCTGTTTGCCAGACGGTGTTCTTCCTAGCCGCTAAAATGTTTGGGGAAGACTATAGTTCTCGGCTGATAGTATTTAAGCTATTTCTATTGCTCTGCGAGATTGTTTCAATTTTGCTTATTGTTAAATTGCTAGGCGTGTTTAGTTTGCCTCCAGCCAACGTTTTGTTGTATGCGCTCAACCCTCTGGCCATTATAGAAATAGTAGGTAACGTGCACTTCGAAGGCGCTATGGTCACTTTTGTTTTGCTGGCAATATATCTGTTTATAAAGGATCGGTGGCTTTGGTCGGCGATTGCACTCTCATTAGCAGTCAGTACAAAACTATTGCCGCTAATTTTTCTGCCCTTCATTTGGAAGAAAATAGAATTCCCCAAGTTTGTAATCTATAGCTTAATAGTACTTGCCCTAAGTGTTATTTTCTTCTTGCCTTTTACCAGCTTCGAGCATTTGCCTCACCTCTTTGAAAGCATAAATCTCTATTTCAAAAAGTTCGAGTTTAATGCAGGCTTTTATTACGTAATTAGACACATTGGTTTTTATACTCACGGATACAATCTTCTCTTTACGGTAGGTAAGTACCTAAGCTTGGCAACGCTAATCTCAATTTCGCTTTACGCTTATCTTAATAGAGATGCGGAAAGAAGTGACTTGCCTAAACAGTTCTTGTTTGCACTTGCTATTTATTTATTTTTTGCGAGCATCGTACATCCCTGGTATTTAGTGCCTCTTGTGGCAATGTCTTGTTTCACACGATATCGATTTGCTATCCTTTGGTCGTTTTTGGTCTTCTTATCATATTTTGCATATTCGAATCCAGCTTATATGGAAAGCATGAAGCTTATTGGACTTGAATACCTTGTCGTTATAGCTTACCTTATTTACGAACTGTTTTTTCAGAAAAGTGATATACAAATAACAGAATGAAAAAAGCAATAGCCATAGCGTTTGCTGTAATAGTTGCAGCAGTATTATTCTTGCCGAATTCACAGGAAGAGCAAGCGCCACCGAAAAAAATTCCAGGTGCTTTTCACGCACTTGAAATGTGGAATAATGCACGTGCCTATCCCAATGAGTTTTTCCCTAAACAAGGATTCTTTGATGCTTTTCAAGAGATGAAAGTAGAAGAGGTTGATTCTAAAATAACCGAAGGCGAATGGGAGGCTATGGGCCCTAACAATACGGCTGGTAGAGTATTGGATATTGCGATTGATCCTAATGATGGAAACAATGTTTGGATCGGCACGGCCAGTGGTGGGATTTGGAGAACAACAACTGGAGGTATTGGACTAGATGCTTGGAGATACGTAAAAACAGGTTTGCCTGTTTTGGGTGTGAGTAGTATCGCCTTTGAACCGAACAATTCAAATGTTATTTATGCTGGAACCGGAGAGGTTTATAATCATGGACAAGTAGGTAATGGGTCGGCATATCGTGAAACGCGAGGTTCTTATGGAATTGGTATTATTAAGTCGAATAATGGAGGCACTACTTGGGAACTTGCGCTTGATTGGAGTGCTGATCAGGGCCGTGGAGTAAACGATATTAAAGTAAGTATAGACAACCCTCAATTGGTTTGGGCAGGAACGACCGAAGGTGTTTATCGATCTAACAACGGAGGTGCAACTTGGAATTTGATTCTTGATAAAAAAATGATTACTGACTTGGTCGTGATTCCCAATTCCGAAACGGTAATAGCGGTTGCAGGAAATCTTGCCAACGCTGATCAAGGAATTTATAGAACAATCAATGGTGGAGCGACATGGTCCAGGATAGAAACCGGGGTGCCTAGTTTTTATAATGGAAAAGGACAGTTGGCTCTGAGTCCATCTAATCCGAATGTAATCTATGCAAGTATAGGCGAAAACTTTTGGTCAGATTATCCTACAAATCCCGGTGTTACTTGGTTGTGCAGATCTACAGATGCTGGCGCAACTTGGAGTATTGCCAATACTGTGGATTATGCTATGTGGCAGGGCTGGTTTTCACACGATGTGGTCGTCGACCCTAATGATGAAAACCATATTTATGTTATCGGTATCGACATTTGGGAATCAACCAACGGTGGAGCTAGCTTAATAAAAAAGTCCGAAGGTGGCTTAACCTTGGGTTCGCCAATACCAGGCGCGCCAGATGGCGATGAATTTTACAGCCATTCTGATCATCACGATGTTAAAATTGATCCCAATAATCCGAATAGAATTTTCTTTGCCAACGATGGTGGCGTTTTCTTTTCAAATGATGGAGCCGAAACCTTTCGCTCCGTGAATGATGGTTTGCAAACGACTCAATTTTACCCTGGTTTTAGCAGCTCTACATTAGAGTCAGACTTTGCAGTTGGTGGTTTACAAGACAACTCTTCAGTAATCTATACTGGAAACAAAGAGTGGCGGAGAGTAGTAGGTGGAGATGGCAGTTGGACTGCAATGAGTTCCGACAACCCGGACTTGGTTTATGTGTCTTGGCAATTTTTGAACATTCGAAGGTCCAGCACGAAAGGAATTGACACCGAAGAATCAGAAACCGATGATTGGACTATTGCTTCGCCTCCAAGTAATGGGAATGCCTTGAATTCTACAGCCTTCATTGCACCGTACGTCAGTTGCCCTAGTAGCTCAAACACTATGTATGCTGGTCGTGACAAGATTTATAAATCTTTCACCGGTGGAAACAGCTGGTTTGCGGTCAACAATGATAATGTCATTAATGGAAATCCTGCATTCTCAATGGCTTGTTCTGTACAGAATACCGACAGGCTATATATTACCACCATACCAAAGGATACGAGACCAACTATGCACGTGACCTCAGATGGTGGCGATTCGTTTTCGGATATAACTGCGGGTTTGCCAGATCGATATTTAATGGACATAGCCGTAGATCCTTTTGATGATGAAGTAGTGTATGTAAGTATTGGCGGTTTTGGTACCACACACCTTTATAAATCTAACAATGCTGGTTCAGATTGGATTCCTGTTGGAGACAACTTGCCAGACCTTCCTACCAATGCTGTAACAGTCGATCCAAATAATACTGAACATGTTTACGTTGGAAACGATATTGGTGTTTTCTTTTCACAAGATGGTGGTGAATCTTTTGTTCCTTGGAATGAAGGGCTATTTACTGACGCTGTTTTGGTTATGGATTTGAGTGTCTCCCCAGTGAATCAAAAACTCAGAATTGCTTCTCACGGGAACGGTGCTTTCGAAAGAGACTTGGTTTCAAAAAACCTCGAAGTTGGAATTGACGATCTTTTCCAAGAAATTACGGTTTTCCCTAATCCAACGACTGATAAAATCTTCTTAAATGGATTGAACCAAGCGTCCACCTACACCTTACACTCAGTGGCAGGAGTTCTGATTTCAAAGGGAACAATAAACCCAGGAGAGTCGCTGGACATAAAAGATGTCGCGCCAGCTCAATATTTGCTTAGAATCGTAGACGAATCTAACAATTGGCAGACAGTTCGAATAGCAAAGCGCTAGAATGGGGCGAGTGCAGGTGAAATCTTGTATTTTGCCTTTCTAAAATGTCCTAAAGCTTTTATTATGAAAAATATATTCACTCTTTGTCTATTCACCTTGGCAGGCCTAACACTTGTTGCTCAATGCGATGATCGTTATACCACTGCCTTATTCACTGACTTTGAAGTCATTGAAGATGTTGCTTACGGTAGCTCAATAGAGCTTGATGGAGACGTTAAAGATTTGGTTTTTGACTTCTATGCTCCAGCAAATGATGAACTGGAAGAACGCCCTTTAATTATCTGGGCGCACGGAGGAACATTTATTAGCGGCGACGAAGATGATCTTAGGTTTCTTGGTGAGCACTTTGCCGCCCTTGGGTATGCTAACGCCTCAATCAACTATCGACTTGCTGAAGTAGTTTTTGAAAACCTTCAAATTTTCGACAATAACATAACTGAATTGATGGCGGACGAATTGATCAAGGCGACTCAAGATATGCGTGCCGCTATAAGATTCTTCCGTAGAGATGCAGCCGAAAACGGAAATCAGTATGGAATTGATGTCGATCAAATTTATGTAGGCGGTGTTTCGGCGGGTGCAATTACCGCGGTTCATGTTGCGTATATGGATGACCTAGAAGGAGCAGAAAGTATCGCAGTCGATTTACCAACCCTTATAGAAGCCAACGGTGGACTCGAAGGAGATAGTGGTAACCCGGGATTCTCATCTGAGGTTAGCGGCGTTATTAATTTTTCGGGCGCTCTTGCTAGTGTGGATCTTATTCAAGCTGATGAGGTGCCGTTGGTAAGTGTGCACGACACAGAAGATGGAGTGGTACCTTTTGCAATTGATACCGTAGTAGTTTTTAGTTTGCCCGTAATAGAAATGGAAGGAAGTCAAGTCATGCACGAAAGGGCAGATGAACTCGGAGTGACTAATGATCTACTTTCTTTCGATCAAGCTTTGCACGTTGGTTACTTCGGAACCGATCTTGACGAATCTCTCGACCACGT
>CAZZIZ010000171.1:0-7327 GCA_964654535.1 uncultured Chitinophagales bacterium | reverse complement strand
AAACCAACTTATGCCTCTTATCCTTTGCCAGGTATCCAGCCTGTTTTGGTGGACTCAGATGGCAAACTGGTAGAAGGAAACAATGTCGAAGGACTCTTATGTATTAAGCATCCTTGGCCGTCTATGTTAAGAACGACCTATGGAGATCACGAAAGATGCCGTAAAGTTTACTTCTCCGCTTTTGAGAATATGTACTTTACTGGCGATGGCGCCAGACGCGATGAAGACGGTCGTATACGCGTAATAGGTCGGGTAGACGATGTTATAAATGTCTCTGGTCACAGAATGGGAACCGCTGAGGTAGAAAATGCCATCAACGAGCATCCAAATGTTGTAGAGTCTGCGGTGGTGGGCTATCCGCACGACATAAAAGGGCAGGGTATATACGCCTACGTCATTAGCCAGGACAAGGAAAAGGATGAGGAATTCAAAAAGGAAATTGCTGAAGTCGTTAAAAAAATGATTGGGCCTATCGCTAAGCCTGATAAGATTCACTTCACTTCTGGTCTACCCAAAACTAGATCGGGTAAGATTATGAGACGCATCTTGAGAAAGATTGCTTCTAATGAAACCGATAGTCTGGGCGATATTTCTACCTTGCTGAATCCTGAGGTGGTTGAAGATTTGATAAAGACCGCGGAGGCTTAGGCAAGTTTTCTTGTCGGGGATTCTCACCAATCTAAAAGTATCCTGAGTATTTCCGCTAGGACGTTCTGCGGAGGTGACCACTCCTTGGTTTTTCGGTCTCATTATTGAGGCATTATTCCAAATCAAAAACCAAGTATCAATGAAAAAACACTTACTTAAAGTGGTGGCGTTATTAGCGGTCGGAGCAGTAGGAGCAGTAATCTCTACTAAACTGACTCCACAAGAATACCCGGCTAAAACGGCCTAAACTCAATCGGGCAAAACCTTTTGCCCTAAGCTCCAAGGAATTCGCATTGTTTAATGAGCGCACCCTCAATTTGTGCTCTTTTTTCTACTCCAGTTCTTATAGATTCCATCTTTGGAATTGGTTCCTTTATCCTTTAATTCTCTTTGATTATCGCCACTTTCGAAACATAATCCCGTGGCAGCAACTTCTTGAGATCTTTCATAATACGATGATAATCTACCGTAATCGTATGCCTTGGTGAGGCGACTTGTTTATAGTGTGGATGTGTAACTTCTCGTGCACAAAGCTTTGCGATGTTTTCGGGACGTTTCCATAGTCCGGCAATTGCACGCGCGGCTAGTTTACTTTGTAATTCTGAAATAGGCCAAACGCAACCCAGCGGTTGGAGCATACCAATGAAGAATAAGTTCTCATACTTTTCGTGAAACATTTTTAGATAGAGTGGTACTGTGCTCTCTGAATAGTCTATGAACTCTTTTTTGAAAAATGGGTGCGATAAAATGAATCCTGTGCAAGCGATGATCACGTCGTATTCTTCTACGCTGCCATCTTTAAAGTGAACTTGGTTTCCCTCAAAGCGAGCTATATCTACCCTTGGCTTTACTTTTCCGTGGCGAATTTTGTAGAGCAACTCGCTGTTTATAGTTGGATGCGTTTCGCCAAATTTTAAATTGGCTTTTTGTAAACCATAGTTTTCATTAGAACCAATAAGGAGTTTGGCTAAAATTTTGGAAGAAAGATTTCTAATCGCTAATGGCATCCTACTCATCCGAGCTCCTAGCACATCAGTGGGTATGCCCATGGCAAATTTAGGTAGCACCTGATATCCTCTTCGCCAGCTGATAGCCGTATGTGCGCTCACTCTGCTAGTTTCTACCGCCACGTCACAAGCAGAGTTGCCTCCGCCAATAACCAGTACGCGTTTATCCCTAAACGGATCTGACTTCTTGTATTCATGTGAATGCAAGAGTTCTCCGGAAAACTCTCCATTGTACTCTGGGTAACGTGGACACCAATGATGTCCATTGCAAACCACTAAATCTGTAAATGTTTCTGTTCGCTTTTTACCACCTTGTTCAAGGGTGATTTCCCAAGTGTCTTGATTTATATGCGCACAAGAAAGTACTGAGGTTTCGAATTGAATGTGTTTGTGCAAATGAAAGTGCCGGGCATAAGCTTGAAAGTAGCGCCTCAATTCGTTATGCGAAGGGTAGTCTGCAACACTCTTGTCAAACTCGTCGAAAGTGAAATCCTCATATTGCGAAAGTGTTTTCGAGCTAATGATATGCGTTGTTTCGAACACACTGGAATGACCTTCTTCTTCGCTATATATCCAATTGCCACCGACAGCATTATTGCGATCAAAAGCAACTGCATCAATCCCCTGATCCAAAAGGTTCTTTAGCGCGGTAATCCCACTTGGGCCAACACCGATTACACATACTTTTCGATTCACTGCTGCTTATTTGCTGTTGAATTTAAAAATTATGAGAGCAATTTTCTTCTTATTTACAGTAGAATCACTGCCCTAAATAATTGTGATTACGCTAATTGTCTAGCTCCGACACTAACCAATCTCTAAAGTCTCGAAAGTTCTCTGGCGGGAATGTGTGCGCACTATCGTAGTGCTTAAATGAAACGTCTAATCCTTTTTGTTTTAATAAATCGACGGCTTCATTGATATGGTCAAATGATAAGACATTGTCTTTTCTTCCGTGGGTAACCAAAATCGAAAGCTCTTCATGTTCCTTTTTTAGTTTAAAGTCTTTCATAAACTCAGGATACAAGGCACCGCTTAAACAAAGGACCCCGTCGATTACACCTGGATGGCGAAGTCCAGTCCCCAGACTCATTATCGCTCCTTGGCTAAAGCCTCCAATAAATATTTTTGATGGCTCGAGTCCATATTTGGAAATAAGCTCTTCTATAAAGTCAATCAATTGATCGCTCATAGCCAGCACTTCGTTTTCTTCATACTTACGCAAACCGTTTTGGCCTCTCTGCAAATCGAACCAAGCGAAACTTCCTGGTCTCAGGATCAGCGGCCCGCGTACTGAAACTACTCTTAGTTTTGGATCAAGATTGGGGGCCATAGAAATGAAATTGCCCTCGTTTGAACCTCTGCCGTGGAGGAGAATAAGTAGCGGGGCATCCTTGCTTCCCTCTGCCGGCTCGTGGATTTGGTGGGCGAGGCTGAGTTCGATATTTGCCTTAGGATCATCTTTTATAGGAGCGGGTCGCTTTACTTTTTCGGGAGCACTTGTTGGTGGAGGCGTGCTGGTAGCAGTGCTTTGGCAGGCAAAGAGGAAGGTAAGTAGTAGGAATAGTACTGGTTTTGGCATAATTACTTTCATATAGAAATTGTACGGATCAGACTATTGTTTTTATTATACGTAAACGATTAGTTCATCAAACCTATCACTTAGTTCCAAATATTGATCTGCCCATCCGTTAGCCATTGCGCATTCTTGAATTAAACCAGTTGGTGCGAAAAGGCTTTTAATTTGCTTCTTGTCAATTTTTCGTTTTGCTTTTAAGCCTTCAATAGCTATTCGTAAATCCTTGCTTCCTTCGGCTGCGCTCAAACCAAACAAGGAAATATTGTCATTCTTAGTTAATAAGTCGTCTACTTCTTCAAGTAGTTTTATTAGGTCTTTATGCGTTCTTTTAAAAAATCCAAACATAGCATCAAGGATGCGCCGCCACCCAAACCTCACCATCGACAAAAAACTCCTTTTTCCAAATCGGTACCGTTTCTTTCAAAGTGTCAATCGCAAACTCGCAAGCTTCAAAAGCAGCCTTGCGATGTGGCGTGGCCACCGCAATAATCACGGCCGTTCCACCAATGTCAACCGTACCTACGCGATGATGCATAGCAACACTCAATGCATCCCACTTGTGTCCAATCTCATCTGCTATCTTTTGCATTTCCTTAATCGCCATAGGCTCGTAGGCTTCAAACTCCAGCTTGAGAACTTCCTTGCCCTTGGTTTGGTTGCGCACCGTGCCAACGAAAATAGCAAGGCCTCCTGCACCAGGATCTGCCACGAAGCGCTCGCAGGCTTCCGTGCTTAAAGGAGTATCAAAAATTTGGATATCAGTTTTCATGGAATCGATCTAGCCACCACTACTCGGCGGCAGAATTACTACTTCTTGGTTTTCGGACAAAACAAAATCTTCTTTTTGGTATTCTTCGTCTACTGCAAAGGAAATCTTTGCCAACTCCTCAAAAGAAGGAAAAGCGCTACAGAGTGCAGACTTAAGATCAGAGACTTTGTCTCCAGAATTTAGTTCAAATTCCAAATGAGTTCCACCAATAATATCCTTGGCAATTCCGAATGCGCGTAGTTTCAATTTCATGACTGGACCAAAGGAATCAAATATTTATACAATATCCGCACAGAAACGGCAAAAATGAGCACTGCAGTAATTTTTCTGACCTGTAATTGTTTGAGGAAGCCTATGCTAGTGCGCGCACCTAATTGTCCACCTAGTAAAACCGCTATCAATAGTCCAATTAAAAAGGGCAGTTCATTTCCTAATTGAACGCCTTTTGACCACAGCCCTAGTAAACCGGCGATTGAGTTCAATAGAATAAATGCGCTGGCGCAAGCGGCAATACGCTTCGAGCTGTCCCATTTCATAAAGTGCAAAATCGGTGAGAGAAAAATACCTCCTCCTATACCCACGAATCCAGATAAGAATCCGATGCCACCGCCTAAAGCACTGTTGCCAAAAGTATTGGACTCTTTTAACTCAGAACTTCGGACTTCGCTTTTCTTCAGCCAAAGTAAAATTGCTGCTAGAAGCAATGAGAATCCTAAAATGACGAAAAATGTTTCTTCCGCTACTCGAATACGTGCGCCTAGGAAAGCCAGAGGGACGCTCAGAAGAACCAGCGGCAAAATCCTTTTCCAACTAATCAAGCCCGCGCGATGAAAAAGCCATACGCTGCCGATAACCACCATACAGTTGCAAGCCAATGCTGCTAGGCGAATAAAGTCGTAATCAAAGCTGTAGAGCGCAAGAATCGCTAAATAACTGGAGCCACCCCCAAAGCCCGCAGAGGAGTAAAGCAGGGCGATTAGAAAGAAAACAAGTAGGAGTTCGTAGGGCAAGGAGGCTATAATTTGTCCCCTAATCTACGTAAAAGAGCTGCACAAAAAGCTATCTTAGACAAGCAATCACCGACCAAGATTGCACCAAACGTAAATGATACTCCGAGACAAGTTTGATCGTACTGTCGACTATATCCGTATAGCCGTGACTGACAAATGCAATTTGCGTTGCACCTATTGTATGCCCGAAAAAGGCATTGATTTTGTCGCCAAAGAAAAGCTTTGTAGTTACGAAGAGCTTCTTCGAATTGCTGCTATTCTAGGCAAGCAAGGAGTGAGCAAAGTGCGCATTACGGGAGGTGAGCCCTTTTTGCGAAAAGACATCATGTACTTCTTGAAGGAGCTTAATGCGCTAGAAGGAATTAAGCAAATCGCCATTACCACCAACGGAACCCATACTGTACAGTACTTGGATGATTTGCAGAAGCTAGGCATCAATAAGTTCAACCTCAGCATGGATAGCATTGATCGTGAGCGCTTTAATGAGCTCACACGTAGAAAGATGTTTGACCAAGTCTGGAATTGCTTACAAGAAATGTTGAAACGAGGGCTTGATTTAAAACTCAACGCCGTAGTATTGGCCGGACGAAATATCGAGGACATCATCCCAATGGTCGAGATGAGTCGCTCAAAAAAAATCTCGGTACGTTTTATTGAAGAAATGCCTTTTAACGGCGATGGACATCACTACGAAAGCCTGGAATGGAACTATGTCAAAATACTAGAGCATATTCAAAACCACTTTGGGGCAGTTGAAAAACTGAGTGACCCGAAAAACTCTACCTCACTAAATTATAAAGTGCCTGGCTCGCAGGGAAGCTTTGGAATCATTCCGGCATACAGTAGAACGTTTTGTGGTACGTGTAATCGAATTCGCCTAACCCCAGAAGGAATGCTCAAGACCTGCCTCTACGATGAAGGCATCTTCAATCTTCGTGACTTTATGCGCAATGGTGCCAGCGATGTGGAAATTGCACAAACCATTCAGTTAGCGGTTTCTCACAAATTGAAAAACGGTTTTGAAGCGGAGCAAGCGCGCTCGCGTAATCCGCTGGTTTCGGAGTCAATGGCTACAATCGGCGGCTAATGATCTCCGTCCAAGAAGCACTGCAAATTTTAAAATCTGCTGCCAGAAGTTTTGGTGAAGAAATGGTTGAGCTATCCGCATCGCTCGGACGCATCAACAAAGAAGTCTGGAAAGTAGATCGTGATTTACCTCCTTACGATAGAGTAACCATGGATGGTATTGCCATTAACTACGCTGCCTATGCCGAAGGAAAGAGAAGCTTTCCAATACAAGGCGTGGCCGCCGCGGGTCAAGAAAAACAAACACTAAAAAGCAAAACGGACTGCCTAGAAATAATGACCGGAGCGGTGATGGCCGCAAATGCAGACACAGTTATTCGCTACGAAGATGTGCGCATTGAAAATGGGACTGCCCATATTAAGGTAGACAAGGTGGTGGAAGGTCAAAACATTCACTACAAAGGAGAGGATAGAAAACAAGGGGAAGAAGTGCTACAAGCGGACGCTGCAATTCGTTCGGTTGAAATTGGACTTGGAGCAAGTATTGGCAAGTCAGGAATACAAGTGGCAAAATTGCCGAGTGTGATGGTCATATCTACTGGTGACGAATTAGTCCCCATTGACCAGCAGCCAGCAGCCCACCAAATTCGGCGTAGCAATGTCTATCGCATTCAAACAGTACTAAGCGGCTTGGGTATTTCAGCTGAACAAGATCACTTGGTTGATGATAAGGCCGCGATTAAAGAAAAGCTCGCTTCCTACTTGGAGCAATACGAAGTCATCATTTTAAGTGGCGGCGTATCCAAAGGCAAGTTCGATTATTTACCAGAAGTCTTAGCTGAACTTGGAGCCGAAAAGAAATTTCATAAAATCGCGCAACGTCCCGGAAAGCCCTTTTGGTTTGGCGACTATAAAAAGAAATGCAGCATTTTTGCCTTGCCTGGAAATCCCGTTTCTTCTTTTCTCTGTATGCAGCGTTATTTCCGCTACTGGTTAGCACAGTGCTTACAATCACAAGCTCCTGAATTGCAATATGCCATACTCGACGCGGACGTAAATTTCAAACCCGACCTGACTTATTTTCTCGAAGTAAGCCTCTCCAGTAATGAAAAGGGATCACTAATCGCTAAACCGCACAAGGGCAATGGCTCAGGGGATTTTGCCAATCTACTCTTGGCCGATGGATTTATCATTCTACCGCGGGGTAGAGATGAGTTTAAGCTTGGAGAAGTCTATCCCGTTTTGAAGTGGTAGTGGCATCATTCTTAAGTTGTTTTGGGCGTGCCCC
>CAZZIZ010000170.1:0-7341 GCA_964654535.1 uncultured Chitinophagales bacterium | reverse complement strand
ATTCAACTCCTGCTCGTTCATTCCGAATTTGCTGCTCTCGGTAGCAATGTGCATTTGCAAAAGCACGTCGATGACTCTTTCGTTTTGTAATGCACGTTTGTTGATTTCCTTTAACAAATCCGCGCTCTCGACCGAATGAATAAGTGAAATATAGGGCGCGATGTACTTTACCTTGTTGGTTTGCAAGTGCCCTATGGCATGCCATTGTATATCCTCAGGAAGCGCGGGCTGCTTCTCACGTAGCTCCTGGACTCGGTTTTCACCAAACAGTCTTTGCCCAGCATCATATACTTCAGTGATCGCTTCCAGCGTTCTTGTTTTGGAAACTGCGACTAGACGTGCATCGTATGGTGCTAAATCTTGCTCTATAGTGTGGAGGATATCCAATTGAGACATTTCTTTAATCTACTTACTTTTATTAAAAACCCTGATTTGCTTAAACCCGTTCAATTATTGCTTCTTGTTCTGATGGCCCTTGCTGGCTTCTCTGCTTGTGAGATTCAATCTGACTTTCAGAACAAAAATACGAGTTCACAAATTCCTGCCGATAAAATGGTGGATATACTTGCCGATGCCCACTTGGCGGAAACTTTAGTGAAAGACAATATTTTGAAAAGGGATTCTTTTCGCTTTGATACTATTGAAAATTACTACGCTTCAATATTTACCATTCACGAAGTAACGCACGAGGAGTTTAATCAGAGCCTAGAATATTACATGTCTCACCCAACCGAGATGCAAGAGATCTATGAAAAGGTTGAAAGCAAATTGAGCGACTATTCTTCTCGTAAATCTGGGAAGTCAAAAAAAACGTCCGCTCCAAAATTCAAGGAAAAATCTATTTAGCAAAGTTTACAGCGCGCTTTTCGCGAATAACTACAACTTTTATCTGTCCTGGATACTGCATCGTGTCTTGAATCTTCTGTGAAAGCTCGAAAGAAATTTCATCCGACTGCTTGTCCGAAACATTGTCCGACTCAACAATAACTCTTAGTTCTCTTCCTGCTTGTATGGCGTATGCCTTCTCCACTCCTTTGAAGTCGAGCGCCATATCTTCTAGATCTTTGATTCGCTTTAAGTACTGCTCTAAGATTTCACGACGAGCACCTGGGCGAGAACCAGAAATCGCATCGCAAGCTTGCACGATAGGCGAAATCAAAAACTTCATTTCTATTTCGTCGTGGTGTGCTCCAACTGCGTTAGACACCGCTGGGTTTTCCTTGTACTTCTCACAAAGTTGCATTCCCAAGAGTGCGTGAGACAATTCCGGATCGTCTTCGCTCACTTTTCCAATATCGTGTAAGAGACCTGCGCGTTTTGCAAGCTTTACGTTGGCACCAATTTCTGCAGCCATAGTTGCGCAAAGGTTTGCGGTTTCTCTGGAGTGCATTAATAAATTCTGACCGTAAGAAGAACGGTAACGCATCTTACCAACTAAACGAATAAGCTGTGGGTGAAGTCCATGAATATTTAAATCAATTACGGTACGCTCGCCAATCTCCTGAATTTGTTGTTCGAGTTGCTTGCGCGTTTTGGCAACAATCTCTTCAATACGTGCTGGGTGAATTCTCCCATCGGCTACTAAACGGTGCAGCGATAAGCGCGCACATTCTCTGCGCAATGGATCGTAACCAGAAATAATAACTGCCTCTGGGGTATCGTCTACAATTATCTCTACTCCTGTAGCCGCTTCCAGCGCACGAATGTTTCTTCCTTCACGCCCGATGATCTGACCTTTGATATCGTCACTTTCTAAGTTGAAAATAGAAACCGTGTTTTCTATAGAACTCTCAGCCGCGGTTCTTTGAATGGTCTGAATGATGATCTTCTTAGCTTCTTTGGTCGCTCTGAGTTTTGACTCATCTATAATTTCTTTGACCAGAGCCATACCTTCAGTCTCCGCTCTACGCTTCATAGCGTCCATCAATTGAACCTTGGCCTCATCAGCAGAAAGGTTGGACACCTTCTCTAGCTTCTCGATCAATTCTTTTTTGGCTATGTCGTGTTGTTGATTGAGTTCTGCCTCTTTCTTATCGAAGCGCTTGCGGCGCTCACTCATTTCATCTTGCTTCTTCTTAACAAGCTCCATTTGATCTTTGAGGTTGTTTCTTTGCTTGTCGAGGTCTTTCTCTTTGTTTTTGAAGGCGTCGTTCTTCTGCTTAATAGAATTACGCTCCTGCTTGAGCTTGCGCTCTATATCCTCAGCGCTACGCTTGCGCTTATTGATGTCTTTTTCGGCTTCGGATTTTAGCTTGATGAATTTCTCTTTGGCTTCGAGAAGTCTTTCCTTCTTTTTGGCTTCACCTTCTTGCACAGCAGTATCAACGATTCTGCCCGCCTCGGCCTTTGCCTTATCCAAAGTATCTGAAGCACGGTTGCTAGCTATAGTCTTACCGCCGAAAAATCCGCCGATAATTCCTACTAAAGCAGCAACTACTAAAATTATTATAGCTGTAGGTTCCATTCTTGTTTTTTATAGTGACATACTTAAAAGCATATCTAAAAACGAAGATGGCGTAAAAGAAATAAAAGTGGAGATTACTTTTCCAGAAAGACGTTTAGCAAACCATCCAACTCGTCCAACTTCTCGGTGAAGTCTTCGTTCTTGTTGTTTTCGGCGTTAATACTATCTACACAGAACATGAGTGCTGCCATTGCAAGATAGTCTTGTTTATCTTTTGCTTGATAGGATTTCTTGAGGTCGGTAAGTTTTTGCTTAATCAACTGCGTTGCTTTTCTTACGGTCTTCTCTTCGTCCGCTGAAACTTTTATGCGATACGGTCTGTCCGCAATCACCAAATTGACATTTCTAGTTTCGCTCATATTCCTATCCGAATAAGTATTAGTGTTACTCCAACATTATCCAAGCCAACTAACCGTTGAGCATGGAAATGCATTTATCTATCTCTTTCAAGTAAAGATCGATTTGTTCTTTCATTTTCTTCGATTCTTTACCTTCCATCAAAACGCCTTTCGACTGTTTTAGTATGTTGAGTTTATCTGTTAATTTCTTTTCGCGAACATCCTTCTCCTGAATCTTCTTACGCAAGGTTTTGTTTTCCTCTTCTAACAAGAAGTTCTCTTCCTCTAAGGCAACACAATTATCAACGGTTCGACTAATCTTTTGGATGATCCCTTCTAGCCTTTTGTTAATCTCTGACATTTCACAAATTATTACGTTACAAAGTAAGAATATTATCTCAACTGTGCTCCTAATTGAGATTCAAATTCTTTGATGAGCTTATCCATAAGCTTATCTACATCCTTGTCTGTGAGGGTCTTTTCATTGTCCTGGAGGGTAAAGCTCACAGCATAGGATTTCTTGTCCTCTCCCATCTTCTTATCTTGATAAATATCAAATAGCTCTATGTTTTTCAACAGTCGCTTACCAGCTTTCAGGCCAATCTTCTGCACCTGTTCAAACTGCACGTCCTTGTTTATAAGAAGTGCCAAATCCCTTTTGACACTTGGGTACTTAGGCAAAGCACTGAAGGTTACTCCCTTTTTTGCAATGAGTCTGTACACCATATCTAAATCCAACTCCGCGTAGTAGACCTCATCAGCGATGTCAAAGGGTTCTTTTTGAGTATCGCTTAGTTTTCCCAGAGTCAGCAACTCGTTAGCGCCCAGACGATAATTCATACCGTAATCCAGTAGACCTTGTTCAACAAATTCGTTTTGCCATTTGGCAATTCCCAATCTGGTCAAGAGTGTTTCCATGTCTTCTTTCAAATCGAAAAATGAAAAACCCTTGTCTTTTTCTGACCAATGGCCTTGAACTTTTTTACCAGTTACAAAAACGGAAAGCTTGCGTTCTTGTTTGTGTCCTTCATCACCTGCCGTGTAAACTTGTCCGAGTTCAAAAAAGCGCATCGTAGGATGTTGTCGATTGCGGTTGTATTGAATTGCTTCCAGTCCCGAGAAGACCAAACTATTGCGCAAAATTTCTAGGTTCTTGTTTAAACTATTTATTAAACCAACCAATGGCGCGTCGTCTTGGTAGTAGTCTTTTTTACTAATGGAATTGGACATGATTTCGCGATAAGCACGAGCGCTTAAGAACGAAACAATCTTGCGATCGACTTGATAGTTGTTGGTACCACTTCCAGAATTAATTGTACTTCTTACTTCTTGTGGAATCGGAACATTATCATATCCATAAATACGCAGCACCTCTTCAATTACATCTATCTCTCGCAAAACATCTGCACGATTGGTTCCGATAGCCAACTCTAATTCCGTATCGGTCTCTTTAAGGATATGGATATCCAAACCATCCATTATGGTTTTGACTTTGTCTTTTGGGATGACCGTTCCAGTGACTATATTCAATCGCTCATAACGCAGTGTAACCCTAGGGCGTTCAACTGGCGAAGGGTAATGGTCAACGATTTCACTTGCGATTTCGCCACCTGCCAGCTCGGTTATAAGCTTTGCTGCACGCTTTATAATGTCTAGACCTGCATTTGGATCTACGCCTTTTTCATATTTAGTTGCTGCATCGGTTCTTAAGTCGTGACGCTTAGAAGTCTTGCGAATATTTACGGAATTGAAAATGGCACATTCCAAAAACACATTTTTCGTTTGTTCTGTAACGCCAGATTCGGCTCCACCAAATACGCCCGCAATACAAAGCCCGCCTTTATCATCACAAATCATTAAATCTTCTGCGCTGAGTTTTCGTTCTACATTATCGAGGGT
This sequence comes from uncultured Chitinophagales bacterium, assembly GCA_964654535.1. Lineage (GTDB taxonomy): Bacteria > Bacteroidota > Bacteroidia > Chitinophagales > UBA2359 > CAZZIZ01. The sequence goes on along the minus strand of CAZZIZ010000170.1, from coordinate 2,640 downwards.
TTCGAATTTTGCACCTTCTTCTAAGCACTTCACAATCACTTTTCCATTGCTGATTTTATCCGCGTCAAAAGCATGTAGCGGTTGACCTGTTTCCAATAAAATGTAATTGGTCGCGTCAACAATATTATTGATGGGTCGATGACCCAAAATATTCAAACGATCTTTCAACCATTGCGGAGATTCTTTGACTTCAATTCCAGAAATGCTCACGCCAATGTATCGTGGACACAAATCGAAATCTTGCACCTCAACCTCGATGGGCATTTTCGCAGTAGCATTTAACTCTGGAACAACTGGCATTTTTAACTCGCCAGTAAATCCGCTATTTGTTTTTAAGTAAGCATATAAATCACGCGCTGTTCCTAAGTGACCCATAGCATCAGAACGGTTCGGCGTTAAGCCGATATCGTAGACATGGTCGTCACCGAGTTCAAACATTTCTTTCGCTGGCGTTCCTACTTTTGCATCAGCATCTAATACAATTATTCCATCGTGGTCAGTTCCTAAACCGATTTCGTCTTCGGCGCAAATCATTCCTTGTGAAACGGCTCCTCTGATTTTACTTTTTTTAATCTTAAAAGAATCGCCTGCAGTTGGATAAAGAGTTGTTCCTGGTAAAGCGACAATAACTTTTTGACCTGCCGCAACATTGGGTGCGCCGCAAACAATTGGAAGCGGTTCTTCGGCACCGACATCGACGGTGGTGACTCTTAAGCGATCTGCATCGGGGTGTTTTTCTGCGGTAAGAACGTGTCCGACTACAAGGCCTTCCAGACCACCTGGAATACTTTGTACATGCTCTAGCCCCTCAACTTCGAGACCAGTCGCGGTTAAGATTTCACCAATCTCCTCCGCAGAAAGGTCTGTTTCGATGAATTCTTTGAGCCAGTTTAATGAGATTTTCATAGCTGATTTAAGTGCACAAAATTAGCACTAAAGCGATGAATCCAATTTCTATTTAAGCACAAGTCTTCGGATGTAAAATCAGCCGCTTTAAACCCCTGCAAATGAGGCAGATATGAATGCAAAATCTTAGTGAAATTGTCATTCAAAAGCTCTAAAAATCGAGTACTTTTTCCTATCTTCGTTTGTTCATATTTTATTGATAATCAGCAGAATAGATTAAATGACCGAGACAAATTACGGTGCCGATAGTATACAGGTATTAGAAGGCTTAGAAGCGGTACGAAAAAGGCCTGCCATGTACATCGGAGATATAGGGGTGAAGGGGCTTCACCACTTGGTCTACGAAGTCGTTGACAACTCTATAGATGAGGCCTTAGCAGGGCATTGTTCGCTTATTGATGTGATCATACACAAGAACAACTCTATTACCGTTCAAGACGACGGTCGTGGTATTCCGGTGGCCATGCACAAAAAGGAGAAGCGTTCTGCGCTTGAGGTTGTGATGACCGTACTACACGCCGGCGGTAAGTTCGATAAAGGTTCTTATAAGGTTTCTGGTGGTCTGCACGGTGTTGGGGTTAGTTGTGTGAACGCATTGTCGTCTGACTTGAAAGTACAGGTACACAGAGACGGTAAAATTTACCAGCAGGAATACAAAATTGGTAAGCCGCAATACGATGTAAAAGAAGTTGGGACTAGTGACAAGAGTGGAACCCAGGTTACCTTCTTACCAGATTCGAGCATTTTTAATGTAAGCGAATACAACTTTGAAACCCTGGCAGGTAGATTAAGGGAGTTGTCTTTCTTAAATCGCGGTATTCGTTTGAAACTTACCGACGAACGCGAGAAAGAAGAAGATGGCTCTTTGAGATCTCTAGAGTTTTATTCGGAAGGTGGATTGACTGAGTTTGTTCAATACTTAGATGCCACTAGAACTGCGCTCATTCCAGAACCAATGTATATGGAAGGTGAAAAAGATTCTGTGACTTGCGAGGTGGCTTTACAATACAATACGACCTACAACGAGAATATTCACTCTTACGTAAACAATATAAATACGATTGAAGGTGGAACACACGTAGCAGGTTTTAGAAGAGCACTGACTAGAACTTTCAAAAGCTACGGAGAGAAAAATGGCTTTTTTAAGAAGCTTAAGTTTCAAATTAGCGGTGAGGATTTTCGTGAAGGTCTTACTGCACTTATTTCTGTAAAGGTTCCTGAGCCACAGTTTGAGGGACAAACGAAAACTAAACTGGGTAACAGTGAAGTAACGGGGGTTGTTGAATCTATTTGTGGTGAGGCCATGAACAATTTCTTGGAGGAGAACCCCAAGATGGCAAAAACGATAATGAACAAGGTGGTGCTGGCTGCTACTGCTCGTAACGCTGCAAGAAAAGCACGTGACTTGGTTCAAAGAAAGGGAGCCTTGTCTGGCTCTGGCTTACCGGGAAAGCTGGCAGATTGTTCTGGTCGTGATCCTGAAGTTTGTGAGTTGTACTTGGTTGAGGGAGACTCGGCGGGTGGTACCGCGAAACAAGGAAGAGATAGAAACTTCCAAGCCATTTTACCATTGAGAGGAAAGATTCTCAATGTAGAAAAGGCGATGGAATACAAGATTTACGAGAACGAAGAGATTAAGAATATTTATACCGCGCTCGGTGTTTTTATGCAAGAAGATAAAACGCTGAACACGGATAAGCTGCGCTACAAAAAAACCATCATCATGTGTGATGC
>CAZZIZ010000169.1:0-7369 GCA_964654535.1 uncultured Chitinophagales bacterium | reverse complement strand
AAATGGGTTCTAAAACGCTTTACTTAAAAGTACTGTTCACGGATTATGATCTGGGTTATGCTGTAATAGAGTTGATCGGAGAATGGAACGACTGCATTGACAATGACATAATGACCTTGAAAAGAAACATTGTCGACCCGATGATTGCAAAGGGCATTACTAAGTTTATTCTAGTTGGTGAAAACGTGCTGAACTTTCACGGCTCTGATGATTGCTACTACGAAGAGTGGTGGGATGATGTGAAAGATGATGACGGTTGGATGGTGATGGTTAACTTTCGCGAACACGTGCTCAATGAAATGCGTGATACCAAAGTGCATCATTATCTGAATATGGGTGATGCTTATAAGAATATCGACTGGCGTACTTTTCAGCCTAAGCACTTTTTCTTGACGGTTGAGCAGCTATTGTTTAAGGTGTTGACCTAGACTAGGATTCTAATCCTGAGAATCCTTTAATCCTGTAAATCCTGATTCAGACGATTTGTACTGAGCGTTGCTCTCGCTTCGCTCGAGTTTTATGTTCAGTGCCGTAGAGATTTCTCGCGTTGCTCGAAATGACAAATGGAGTTTATCGTTCCGAATTCAGTCGGAATGCACTAGTCGGCGAATGTAATCGCCCACGTACTCTAGCAAATGCGTTTGCATGTTTTTACTTTCGTTTTGAATTTCATTTCCGCTGCATCGCTGCGCTCGCTTTGAGACCGGGAGATTTCTCGACAAGCTCGAAATGACTTTTGGTTTTTTATGGTTTTGCTTTTTGAAATGACTTTGTAAATGACAACCTGATCCTGCGTGAGGGATAGAGGCATTGTTGAAGCTCCTGTTGTGGGCGACGCATAGTACTTAGCTCCTTAGAGCTAGAAGTACTATAGCTGGAGAACACAGAACAGAGCGACTGCCGACAGCCCGACCCCGAACTTACGGCGAACGAGCAATGTTGCTTGCCGCTTGCGGCAGAAGCAAATTGTGAGCAGCCGTAGAAGTGAGTGGGGCACGCCCAAGAAAATTTATATCATCTCTACATCGTCATCCTTCAAAAGCGGTTTGCCTCTGAATTTTAGAATGAGTTGGGCGATGGTGACTACATCGCGCTGGCAGTATTGCTGGATGCGCTCGAGGTCTTTTTCTTTCCAATATACACGTGCGACGTCTTTGCCAGAGATGTCGGATTTGGGTGAGGGGATTTTTAATAGAAATGCTAGGTGCTCTAAGGAGGTGAAGTTTTTGTAATCGCCGAATTTCCAAAATTGCATGGTGTCGAGGTGCGGTATTTGCCAGGGTTTTAATCCGCTTAGATCGAGTAGCTTGGGAATAGGTAATCCGTTTATGAGCATTCTTCTGCAAAGGTAGGGTACATCGAATTCGCGGATATTGTGGCCGCATAAAACATAGTCTATGGTGTTTCCGTAGTGCTCATCCATAAGTGCGGAGAAGGACTTTAGTAGTGCTACTTCGTCATCGTCATAGAAAGACTTAACTCTGAAGCGTAATCCGGCTTCGCTGTAATAAAAGAAACCCACAGAAATACAGATGACTTTGCCGAATTCGGCGTAGATACCAGCGCGTTCTCCGAAGCTGTCTTCTGGCTCTTTATCGGCCCATCTGGTAAAACGGACTTTATGTGACCACAAGTTTTGCTCGGTTGGACTTAACTCGCCGTAGTGAGAAACTGATGGAACTGTCTCTATATCAATAAAAACGAGATTGGCGAGGGCTGTCTTTTGCATATTCCGTGGTGTTTAAAGTTTCCTTCATAATCTGTCCAAAACGCTTTTGGCATAGGTCTTTTCGGAAGGTTTCGCAAGTAAACAATTTATTTTTAATAAACATTAAAGGATCGTTACTACAATATTCCTAGCAAAAAAGCATTTAAGTTTATTGTAGTTAGATTATTAACTAAAAACTAAAACATGACACTAGTAGAAACGACCAAGTCTCGTAAGCCCCTCTTACTGGCTCTAATTGGCCTATTGCTTTTGACAAACGGTTACCTCCTATTTAAGAGCAATGAAGCTTCGAAAGAAGTGAGCTCTCTAAGCATTTCGAACACTCAATTGCAGGATGCAAAAAGAAACCTACAACTTGAGTTTGATGAAACAGTGCGCTCGCTAGATCAAATGAAAATTGAAAATGCAACGATGAGTGCAAGTATGACTGAACTTAACTCACGCGTTGAAGAGCAGAAGGCTGAATTGGCTAGCTTGCTGAAGAAAAACAAGTGGAGCAAAAGCCAGTTGAACGAAGTGAAAGCTCGTTTGTACTCTTTACAATTGGACACGGAAAATTACCGTCGTACTATTGTAATGTTACAAGAAGAAAATGACTCACTTACAGTGCAGAATGTTGCTTTGTATACTGAGGTTGAAAATCAGAACGCTGCCAATACGCTTTTGGTTAGTGCTAATGAAGATTTGACTGAAACTAAAAACAACCTTTCTGAGACCAATGAGATGTTGGCGGCGAAAGTGGCAAAGGGAGAAATTATTGTAACCAACAAAGTATTGGCTACCGGCGTGAAGTATAAAAGCAGCGGTAAGGAAGTACCTACCACGAATGCACGCAAAGCTGAGAAAATAAAAGTTTGTTTTGATGCGCTTGCGAACAAAGTAACTGAGCAGGGTGAGCACGAAGTATTGGTTCGTCTTACGAGCCCTGAGGGTTCTCCTATTTCTATTGAAGCTTTAGGTTCTGGGACTTTTACTGATGGGGAATCTGGTGAGGAGAAGAACTATACTACCAAAACCAATATTGACTTCAACGGTAACGCGAACAGCTACTGTATGTACTGGGAGCAGGATCAGGCTTATATGGACGGTACTTACCAAGCTGAGGTGTATCACAAGAACACTTTGATTGGTAAAACAAAGTTCGATTTGAAAAAAGGATTGCTCTAATAATTAGAGATTAGATGAACAAAATATTTATGAACCTCAACGATTTTTCGTTGGGGTTTTTTTCGATCATAGTGAATGCTTTAATGTTGTTTAATATTGGGTTAATGTAAATGTAAACGGATATACCAAACACAGGGTAGTGAATCATTCTGTAAGTTTTAGTTTCGGAACGTCGTGTTCTAGTCATATCCATTAATCAATTAATGAGTCTGTGTTATTATTATTATTTTCGCGGAGCTAAAAAGCACTGTAGGAATGGAAAAAATTGATCAGAAGAAAATGACGAAGAGCGCGGAAGTATTGTATGCAGCTGGACGTGCATTGAAGCATCCGCTTCGAATGAAAATTTTGAAATTTATTGAAAAAAGAGGCAACACGAGCGTGACTCCAATTTATAGATCCTTAGGTTTGGAACAATCGGTTACTTCGCAGCATCTGAACATCTTGAGAAAAGAAAACATGGTCGTTGCTAAGCGAGATGGAAAGCAAATCTTTTACAAGGTGAACTTCGCTCAACTCAAAAAAATTAATAAAATAGCAGATTCGATTCTGTAGCTTTTTTTGATGGCGCATAGTCTTCTGCGTTTTCTCTAGAAAGGAATGCGGTTCTGATGATAGCGATCTTTCTCTATCAAAGAGACGCTTTCTGCATTAAAATAGCGCCTTGAGCTCTGCTCTGGCTACGTTTCTTATAGAGTTGTCCTCGGTCTTTCGACCATCGTAACCTAGTATGAGCTGGATATTCTTCTGGATACGAATATCATAACTCAGATTCCAAATCCAGTTTGTTCCAGGACGCAAGCCTTCGAGCAATGCGTACTGTAGGTTTTGATTGTTCGGAAAATCATAGGTGATTTCGGAATAAGACAAGCGCGCATTGAAGTTTGATTTGCCAATTTGGTTCAAACGGTATTCTGCGCTTAGTCGGTTGTCTAATGCTTCGAAGGCGCTGACATCTCGATCAAATGATCTCCTATAGCGATAGGATAGCGTGAGACGCCACTTGGTTCCCTCTTGGTAAATCAATGATGGTTCGACTTCTCTAAAATCAAATGCAAAATTGTTGAGCTCATAAGTTTCGGATAGGCTTTCCTGCTCACCGTATAGGAAGTTTACCGTTGTCGAGAATTTTTGATTGAGGCGATAGCGATTTTTAAATGCCCAGTCTCTTTTAAAATTGGAAGTGGAGCCACTAATCAGTTGACGTTTGTCCTCGAACTCGCGAAAGATTAGGTCGTTACTGTACTTTTGACCGCCTCTATTAAAACTCAGTGTAGAGCGTATAGCACTTTGGGTGGCGATGACCGAATCTTGTTCCGCGGCTCCAAAAGGATTAAACACTAAGAAGACCTCTTCATCTGGTAATTGCTGTCGATCTAAATCTAGTGAGGTTTCCGAGTTGAAACGAGCGATGAACTTTTTCAATCCTTTTGAAGTGAACCAAACCGCCTTAGGGCTTAACACTAGCGATTGAGAGAATCCGACTTGATGCGTATTTATGAACTCGGTCGTAGTAACCAGTCTTCGGTCAAAGCGATTTGCTTCTGTTAAGGTGTTTTCGTTAACTAATAAGAATTCTTCGTCCTGCTGGACACCATCGTCGTTTATGTCTTCCCAATAAAATGAGCCACTGTTATCTAGGGTTGGAATAAAGACGTATTCTACTTTTCGCTCTCGACCACTGCCAACTCTATAATTGCTGTTGCTTCTCAGCCAGCCTTTGGGTTGAACATAGTTGTAGTTTATGTTACCCAAAATACTTCGTTCATCTTCTTGTTGAGATGGTATGTCGTCTACGTTTTCAAAGTTTCGCCAAGAAGTTTGCCAGCGCAGTTGGTTTCGTGAATTAGGGGTGTAATGACCGTTCCATTGGAGGTTGTCACTGGTAAAAGCATCGGTGAAGGTTAAGAAGTCTTCGCTCGGCGCCTTTACATCTTGTCGACCGTACACCAGTTGATTGTGAAAAGTGCTGGTGTCTGCATTTTCGACGAAGAAGAAATACTCCAAGTCGTTTGTGCTCAATGAGTTTAAGGCTTGTGTTTCTTTGTTTCTGTTTTCGATATTTTCCCAAAGACCATAGGTTCCTATGTTCCAATTCTTCTTTGCACCGATTCTGTGACTTAAACGCCAGTCAGGTTTCTTGAAAAAGCCTTCTTCCTTAATGGACTGGCTTTTTACTTCATCGTAGACTAAGCGCAATTCCCACATGCTGGTTTTGAAATCAATGCCACCGATGTGTTCGTTGCCTTCATAGAAGCCCTGTTGTCTGTAGATGTTGTAGCCGTAGAATATTTCGCCTAAACCACTTTTCTCTAATGCTAAGCGTGACTCACCGAGGTGCTGGGTGAAAATATCATTGCTATCTGGAATGTTCCAAATACGCTGGAACTCTATCGCCCTGAATCGCTGGAAGCTTCTGTGACGCTCGTTGACGTACTCATATTTGAGCGCTGGTTTGAAATTCCATTGACTATCGGAGCTAAGTGGCATTGCATCATTGTAGACTAATCTAGCGGCTAGTCCGCTGTCGTCTCCATCGTGAGATGGCGAAAAGAGATTTACGTCGAGGTTACTTATGGCTATTTCGCCACCAAGAGTTCCTTGTTCGGATATTTTGTACTCGGCACCAAGGGTAAGCATTTGGCGTTTTAAAGGTGCGATTAGTTTTATCACTGGTTCAAATCTCCCAGTAGGCTGTCCCGTAAGTGGATCGGGTGGCACCCAATCGTATAACCTGCCATTTAGATTGGAGTTTGATAAGACATAGTTGCCTTGCCCTTGACCTAGATCGGTAAACGATAAAGTGAAAAGTTCTGCCTCGGGGTTGGCGCTTTGCACGTAAACATTGTTGTGACTTATGCCATCGACAATAGTGTCATTTACCAAGCGGTAGAGTATGCGTTCTTCTACGAACTCAGTAGGAAAAACACCAGAAACAAATGCCTTTTGAATACTGTCTCCAGTTAAAAAGAGCGCGTTGCGTTGGCTACTGCTCAATTCTTCGACCAAAGGTTGGTTCTTGGCATCTTGTTCTGATACGGCGTTTAGGGTTACACTAAGTTTTTCGGTTTCATAAGTACTGCTTGCCGCGTAAAAGGAGCGCAGGTAATTCCTATCAGTGTACTCAAACTCTACTACAATACGTGACCCACTGTTTATCATTAAAGTAGGCGTAAAGATTATCTCCCCAATGTTGTAATCGATTATATAGTCAAAGTCGTAACCACGCGTAAGTTCGCGGCCATCGACAAAAACCCTTTCCGTTCCCGAAAGAATAATGATAAACACTTCCCCTGCATTTCCAGTCAACTTGTAGGGGCCTTGATTTCCTTCTTCTCCTATAAAGTCGTTTCGGGCGTACTGACCTCTAGCAATGGCTGCGGACACTGAGCTAGTCAGCTTGCCGTTTCCAACGAGTGATTCGTTTTCTAAGTTCAGCCCTTGCAGCTTTCGAGTGAAGTTTAAAAAGTGAGAATCAGGTGTAGGCAGGTTGTAGTCACCCACGAGCAGTGTGCTCTTGTCTTTTTTAAGTTGAATAAATATTCGATCGAACTCTTGTAGCTGTTGCGTGTTTCCCTGCGTTTGAAATGGAATGTTGTTATCGGTCATTCCCGCTAAAATTTCGATGTCATCGCTCAACTTACCAGCTAGTTGTAAATTGAATTGCGAGTTAACCACCAGGTCTTGAGCGTTTCCAAAACTTATTCCTCTGGAGAAACTTCCGTTATAGTCGAGACTTCCGAAATCGAAAATGTCTTGTGCCTCCCTTGGCGCTTGGTAAGTGACAGGTTCTAGCGGCTCTCGTAGATAGGCATGTAGCAAGCCCTGGTCTTTCTTACTATAGGTTTCATTAAATAAGTTCGGAAAATGGCGGTAGCTTATTTGTACCGACTCGCATTCGGGAATATTGTTCCAAGTCAAAGTAGAGCTCGGGTAGTCTATGGAATAGTCAGCTTCGGAAATGTTCTGGCTATCATCGGCGCAACCCACGTAGATTGTTCCGGGGACAATCAGCAGCGTGTCCAGAACAATGGGCTTCTCGTTTATATCGAAGGTTTTTAGCCTTAGATTACTCAAACCTTGCCCCTGAGCACTGAAGCTTATGAGCACCAAAAAGGCAAATACGGAGTAGAGTTTACGCAAAATAGGAAGCTTGCTAAAATTAAGCCTAAGCACCTTAAATAGATGCCTAAGATGTACTTCTGGTTGTTTATACCAATGCTCAATGGACAATGTGTCACTTCTATTAAGCTACAATAGGCGATTTTGCTGCTCTAATCGCTATTTTGGGATAGGTATTATTGTGATGAATCGACCATTTATCTTAATTCGTCTGCTAATTGCTATTTCGGCTCTCCTGAGCTGGACTAGCAGTAGTGCCCAGGATTTGCCTCCCAGTCAGGCCGTTAGTACGCCCATTCAAGCCGAATCGATCATTATCCCTATGAATGAGGAGCTGCAGTCCAAGTTTCA
>CAZZIZ010000168.1:0-7383 GCA_964654535.1 uncultured Chitinophagales bacterium | reverse complement strand
AAGACTCTGGAGCCGTTTTTATAATCCTTCCATTGTAATCCATTAGGCTCAGTTTCTAACCTGAGTATGTTAGTTTTATCGAAAGAATCAATTCAATGCATTACTTAAGCAAAATGTTTTTCCTCTTATCGTGTGTTGCACTAATTGCTTGCGACAAATCTAATTCGAGTGATAGTGAACTGCCAGCGGAAGAAGTTGTAGAAATGAGCGAGGAAATAAATGAGGCAACTAATATGACTGAAGAAGAAATCCAAAACCCAACGGAAGATTCTAGCGAAGGCTCAGAAAATCAAGACGAGTTTCAAGATGACGATCGCGCAAAGATTACCGCCGTAACTTTTACGGGCGACTCAGGCAATTACAATTTCAGTGCAACAATAGAAAGTCCCGATACTGGTTGCGACCAATACGCAGATTGGTGGGAAGTGATCACGACTGAAGGCGCTTTGGTTTATCGACGTGTTTTAGGACATAGCCACGTAACGGAGCAACCTTTTACTCGTTCTGGAGGGCCGGTTAATATAGCAGCCGAAGATGAGGTGATAATTCGTGCGCATATGAATACTTCGGGTTATGGTACTCAAGTTATGCGCGGTTCGGTAGCGTCTGGTTTTGAGTCTGAAACTATAGCCAGCGACTTTGCAACAAATCTCGCCATCCAAGATCCTCTACCCTCTGATTGCGCCTTTTAGTCATCGTTTGATTATGCGCGATTCACTGTTAGTGCTGTGTTTATTAATGACTGTTTCTATTTACGGACAGGACTGTATAGGTGGTGCGATTACGACTGAAGAGGCATATTTGTACGGTCGATTTGAAACACGTATGCGCTCGGCGGCGGGAAGCGGAGTTGTTTCTTCTTTCTTTATGTACAACTTGGATCTCAATTGTAATTGGCCGGCTGAAAACAATGAGATTGATGTTGAGATGACTGGTAATACTGAGGATCTCTATTTTACGACACACTACCCTGGCCCTACCTTGCATACTGACATTTACGATGTTTCATTTAATCCTCATCTTCAGTTTCACGATTATGCTTTCGAATGGGAGCCGGGAATTGTTCGTTGGTTCATAGATGGAAATTTAGTCAATGTACAGTCGCAGCCTTTTGTAGCTGACTTGATTCACCCGATGCGTATTTTGATGAACTTATGGGCAGCAGATGCAGTAAGTTGGGTTGGCCCTTGGGACCCTACGATTCTTCCTGTCACTTCTGAATACGAATACGTAAAGTGCTATGCATATACGCCGGGCGCTGGAAACTATGGTACAGGAAACAACTTTAGCCATTTGTGGACGGACGACTTTAACAATTATGATTCCAACCGATGGACTGTTTCTGAATCTGGGAGTTGGGATGGCAACTACTGTAACTTCCGCTCTTCTTCTGTTAACTTTTCGGGTGGGAAAATGGAGCTAACACTTCAGGCACCTTACACCAATACGGAATTCATTCCGGTTACTATAACAGTCGATATGAGCGATTTGAATATTCCGGGGAGCTACTTCGTAAACCTAAGCGGCAACTTTAATAATTGGTGTGGCGATTGCGCAATGATGACTCATCAGGGCGGAGGCATATACACCCTAACGGCTGGTTTACCTCCGGGTCGAAATGAATTTGTAATCTCTGTAAACAATTGGCAATTTTCTTCTGGTCCACCGCTGGGAAGTGAATGCGATTACGACCCTTGTGATATGTATGCTAACTATGGTTTAGATGTGATTTCTGGCTCTGGTCCAGTGGTAATGGATACGTTCAAGTATGGTGCCTGTCCTGACAATACGGTGAAACTAGATACAGAGGTAATACTAGGTGCTTGTTACGAAAGTGGTACTGGACTAATGAGGGACGACTTAAGAAGCCTTGGACTTATTCCAACTACTGAACCTTATACTGCTTTGGGATACAACCATATAATTGGCGGTGGTGAAAGTATTGCTCCGACAGTGCTTAGCACTACTGGGCCTGATGCCATTGTTGATTGGGTCGTTCTAGAACTGCGCGATAAAAACATTCCTACGAGCATTGTAGAAACACAAAGCGCTCTTTTAAAACGCAATGGCGAAATTGTTGATGTAGACGGCAACTCAAGTGTGACCTTTAGCTCAACGGCTGATCAGTATTACATAGCGATTCGACATAGAAATCATTTGGGAATAATGAGTGCTTCTCCCATTTCATTTTCTGGTCCTAGCAGTTTCTTGAACTTCACGGCTGGGAATACTTTTGGGTCTAATGCGCAATCTGGCGCTACGCCATTTTTGATGTGGCCTGGCGACGGAAACATGGACGGACAGGTAGTCTATCAGGGTTCATCATCTGATTTATTGCCGATAACGAGCGCGGTTTATACAAATCCTGCTAATACAAATTTTCAGGCGACTTTTCCTTACCTGTCATACGCTAGTGGAGATTACAATATGGACGGATCCGTGATTTATCAAGGCTCGGGATCTGACATCGTGAGAATAACCCAGACAGTTTATACGCATCCTGCTAACACTTCGTTTCAGGCGACCTACCCAATCTCTGCGCAACTGCCTTAAGCGTTTGGAAATACGCTGGTTTAATAGACCGGAATCAGTTTTGAACTTTGCCCTTTCTCTGTGCTATGTATTGAAAACAGATACAGTCCTGGACTAAGAGTCTGACCTAGGTTAAATCGATCATCATACACTTCTTTTCTTATAATGGCTTTACCTGTAAGATCAAAGATGGAAAGTCTAGCCCCTGGTTCCAAGGTACTTTCTAATCTTATTGAATTACTAGGCGCATCGTAGTTAAATTCTAATGCAATGTTGGCGGCATTATTAATACCAGTGCTCGTAGGAAGTTCACAAGGAAGAGGCTCTAGTTCAATTGGCTCAGCTGCAGCAATTTCTATTCCGTCTAAACCAGGAAAATCGGGAGCGTAACGATAAGCCCTAAAATTGAAGTTGCCATCGGGCTCAAAGCCTTGGGGTAAAGGGAAATCTCCATTAACTGGAATAATGTAATCCCAAACAATTTCTCTGTCTGTATTGATTTCGAAGACTCTACCCGACGAACCTTCATTAATTAAAATGTTTCCAGTTGGAAGTATTTGCGCGTTGGATAAAAATGGGCTGTAGAAGTTCTCTTCTTCGAGATCTCCATAAATCGTTGTAGCTGCATCTGGACCAAAAACGGAATCAGCCTCTAGGACATAAAAACCGGGATCGCTTTGAGGTGCATCGAGCAGTTGAATTTGCGAAAACTGACCTCCAGGTTTTCCATTGCCGTTATTGAAAATAAGAATTTGTCCCGCTCCGTTGAGTCCTTCTTTTACCCAGTGCACGCCGTGCTGACCCCAAAGCATTTGCTGATCTAGATCGGCGCCTTGATAAGCGGAAGGGTTTCCCCATCGATACAAAATATCTCCTCCCCTACCGTAGGTTCCTCCCGAATGGCTAGCCGACTCTACGGTAGTAGTACTATGATCGATTATCCAGACCTCATCGGAATTACGAACCGAAATCAAAATTTGATCTAAGGCTGGATTGAAGTCAATGCTATTGAAGTGATTCCAATCGCGGGTTTCATTAGAGTTGCCGCTGTCCAAGTCGGGTTGATTTATGTCGAACAACTCGGGATGTTCTGAGATAACTCCAAAACCTTCTTTGCTTTCATCAAAGTCTTGCACATAGTGATCATTGATATGCCATTCCCAAACAATGTTGGCGTCCTCGGTTCCAATCGGTTCGAGTTCTAATATTTTTTCCGACCACATAAAACCTTCGAATGCAATTTCATTTGGATCTCTTCCTAACTCAATGAGTTCATCGCTAAAGGTGAGCTCCCAAGTCAGCACCAAAATATTTCCATTGGGCATCATCACCGCATCGTGGTGAGACAATTGTTCTGGAGTATTGATTTCATATTTCCAGAGAAGGTTATTGTTCCAGTCTACTATCTCAAGTCCTCCTGCGTTGCTGGCTGAAGTGTATGGGCCAATGGGGTCAATTTTATATGTACGGAACAAGTTTCCTGATTCTAGCAGCTCTGCTGACAATCCAGGTCGAGTACCTCGATCCCATTCGTTCACTAGGTTTCCGCAATTGTCGACCAAATATGTTTTGGTACCGGTGAAGGGTGAGAACAATACAAAACCCGAGGAAGCATCTTCTTGCATGGACACGACGCCCAAAGTGGTCTGGGGGGAAAGTTCGATGGAAAGAAAAAAGAGCAGAACTACAAAAGACCTTAACATTGGACAAGTTTAATGGTATTTGAGCTTGGGTAAAAGCGAATGGTAAATTGATTAACTTATAGTCGGTTGGATAATTCCATTTGTCGGCATTGACGCGCTTTAAAGCTGCTAAATGCTCGATACACCTTCAAATTTGAAAATACCTTCAACTCAGCAGGGAGATTCGGAGACTTTTATTAAGTCTTTGAAAGTTCATTTACTATCTTGCTACTAAGCTATTCTTAAAAATTAGATCAATAAGCGTATGAAAAAAACTTACTTAATTAACCTACTTGTATTACTCTGTGCATTTTCGTTTACACAAGCGCAAGTTATTTTTGAAGAAGACTTTGAAAGTTATCCTCTCGGAGATGTACTTGATCAAAACACCGAAGTATGGGGCGTATGGTCTGGAGATCACAGCAATGCCGCAGAAAGCATTGATGTTAGTGATGCTTTCGCTGCCTCGGGTACACAAAGTGGATTCCTTGGTGCAGGACCTGGTCCGCAGGATGCGATTTTACTTCTTGGCAATAGAACTGAGGGCACTTTTGATCTTGCTTGGCGAATGTATATTCCAGCAGGCAGGACAGCTTACTTTAACATCCAAGGTATGACTTCTGAGACAGGAGGTGCTGGTAATGGTGCAAATGGTGTTGGAGTTTTCAATTCTCCGAATCTTGTGTTTAACAACACTGGAAGTGCAAATGGAACTGCTGGCCTCGGCGGCGCTTACCCTGTTATTGAAGATCTAGATCCAATTTACTCTTGGAGTTATCCGGAAGATCAATGGTTTGACCTTAATCTGCGATTCTTACTCGACACAGGATCATGGATCCTAACCGTAGATGGACAAGAGCTTGAACCTCAGCCAATGGCGGAAGACTTGGTAATGGGAGGAATTGACTTTTTCCCAATTGATGCTAACAATGAATTCTACATTGACGACATCGTACTTTCGGAGTTCGTAGAAGATCCAGTTTTCCCCGCGGGTATCAATGACAATTTCTCCGCGTCCTTAGCTGCATTCCCAAATCCTGTTGTGGACTTTTTACAACTAGAGACTGAATTAGCTGTTGAGCGGGTAGAAGTGTTTAATGCTTTGGGGCAAAAGTTGTTGGTAGAAACGCCTAGAATTACATCTCCGAGAATTGATTTAACGCAGTTAGGAAATGGAATACACTTTCTAAGAGTAACCATTGAAGGTGAGTCTAAGACCTTACCTATTCGTAAATAAATAAGGACTTATTCAAAAAGGAATATTTAAGCTAGTGCTGGTAATTTCTTGCTTGCTTTTGATTTCATGTGGATCAAGTAAGTTGGTACCAGCGAAGGAATTGACGATCAGGGAATCAGAACGTGGCCCTTCATACGGCCCTTTGCCGCCCAATACAAAACCAGGCAAATGTTATCAGAAGGTCACTCATAATGAGTTCTTGGTTTGGAGCGAAGTATTGTGTGAAACGGAAATTACGAAAGAGCTAATTAATGAAATACACGAAAACCTTATTCGATTGAGTTATTCCGTAGACCAAAACGAAGTTTCATATGGAAAGTTAGGAGCTAGTACTAAGGCTGCTCTTAGAGCATTTCAGTTAGATAACGATATGGCATATGGAGGTTTAGATTGGAACACCATCAAACGCCTAAAACAAGAGTAGGTCTATGAGCTGGCGTATATATTATGCTCAGAGAATCAAGGAAACAAAAAAGGGGAAGCTAATCGCTTCCCCTTTTTTTGACTAAAAATATTCAAATTACTTGTTCGCACTTTTCATATAGTCTACCGCGACGAAGGCCATTGCTTTTACTCCAGTAAGCATTCCAGGTTCGTGTATGTAGAAGTCAGGCGTGTGATGAGGAAATGCCTCTCTATCTGGCGCCGCGCCTCCGGTGAAAAAGTAAAATGCTGGCACTCGCTGTGCAAAAAATGAGAAATCCTCGGCACCAGTTCTCGCGTCTACGCTATGCACGTTTTCTTCTCCAGCAGCTTTCATTAAACTAGGAACCATTTGGTTGGTAAGCGGAACATCGTTGTAGGTAACTGGATAGCCAATTTGTATATCAACCTCAGCAGTAGCGCCCGAACTTTCAGCGATGGACATCGCAGTTTTCTTCACCTTCTCGTGAATAATCTTTTGCATTTCTGTATCGAGCGTTCTAATTGTTCCGACCAATTCTACTTCTTCTGGGATAATATTGCTTCTAACACCTCCAGAAATCTTACCGACGCTTATTACTGCAGCTTCTTTGGTTAGCTCTGTTTGACGACTGATGATATTGTTCAGTCCCTGTACTATTTGCGTAGCAGCAGTTACAGGATCTACCCCACCCCAAGGTCTAGAGCCGTGAGTTTGTTTTCCCTTTACTTTTATTACGAAACGATCAGAAGCGGCCATTGCTCCACCTGCTTTATAATTTATCTGACCTGCAGGAGTTTTAGAACTTATGTGCTGACCGAAAAACACTTCTATGCCGTACTTCTCAAATATTCCTTCCTTGACCATAAGTTCAGCGCCACCTTCTTCACCTGGAGGCGCTCCTTCCTCCGCTGGTTGAAAGACAAAAACGACTTTACCGTTTAGGTCATCTTTCATTTCGGTAAGAATTTTTGCTACGCCAAGTAGCATCGCAATGTGAGTGTCGTGACCACAGGCGTGCATCACACCAACATCTTCACCTAAGAAGGTCGTTGTTACCGTTGATTTAAATGGAACATCTACTCGCTCTACTACTGGCAAGGCATCGATATCGGCACGTAGTCCTATAACCGGGCCAGGCTTCCCAGAATCCAGAACTGCAATGACACCAGTATGCGCCATACCAACGTCTGGCTTCAATCCCAATTTGGTTAATTCTGCAGCAATGTGCTTAGCAGTCTCAAATTCACGATTTGATAACTCTGGGTTTTGGTGATAGTGACGGCGCAGGGCAATCACCTCTTCTTCGATTTCGTGTGCTCGTTTGGAGATTCTATCCAAAAGCTCCGAAGTCGCGCTACCATTTTCGTCGTCTGTGTTAATGAGATTAGTGCTGGTGAGGCCGACTAAAGCAACTAAGCAGAATAGGCTGAAGTATTTTATCATAATATTTTCCTTAAGTGTTCATAGTTAAGTACTTATTAATGTAGTAAAGCTTTTTGAATCGACCTAGTTTTTGGGGATATGTC
>CAZZIZ010000167.1:0-7436 GCA_964654535.1 uncultured Chitinophagales bacterium | reverse complement strand
GTATAAATCCGAATAATCGGCTCGGTGTTGGACTTACGCATATGCACCCACTCGTTTTCGAACTCAAGCTTGAGGCCGTCCATGGTATGTTTGGGCGTGTCGGCGTATTTGCTTTCCATTTTTGCGAGAATACCCGCTAGATCGAGACCTGCTTCTAGGTCGATTTTACTTTTGGTCATGTAGTAGGTAGGGTAGCTGGCGCGCAGTTCGGAACAGGTCTTACCCGATTTTGCCAAATGGCTAAGGAAAAGTGCAATGCCTAAAAGCGCATCGCGGCCGTAGTGTAAGTCGCCATAAATAATACCGCCATTGCCTTCGCCGCCGATAACAGCATTTTGCTTTTTCATTTCGGCAACTACGTTTACCTCGCCAACAGAAGAAGCGAAATATTTGCCGCCGTGTTTTTCTGTGACATCTCTCAGCGCGCGACTACTGGACAAATTGGAAACGGTATTTCCCTTTTTGCTTTGTAGGACATAATCGGCAACGGCAACTAGGGTATATTCTTCGCCGAACATTTCTCCGTCTTCGCTAATCATTGCAAGGCGATCAACATCGGGATCGACTACGAAGCCTACGTCGGCTTTGTTGTTTTTTATTTCTGCGCATATCTGCCCAAGGTGTTCTTTTTTTGGCTCAGGGTTGTGAGCGAATTCTCCGCTGATATCGGCATTTAAAACGCTGACATCTTTTACACCTAGCGCTTCGAGTAGTGGAGGAATAGACATTGCGCCAGTAGAGTTTATGGCATCGACTACCACTTTGTAGTTTTTGGCGGCGATAGCTGCTTTGTCAACCAAGGGTAAAGCGAGAATGGCTTCAATATGCTTTTCTATATGCCCTTCGCCTTTTTGATAAGTGCCGAGGTCATCGACTTCGGCGTACATAATATTGCCTTCGGCAACTATGTCTTTGAGCTGCTGGGCATCGTCGGCTGACAGGAACTCGCCCTTGCTGTTGAGCAGCTTGAGGGCATTCCATTGCTTTGGATTGTGGCTGGCGGTGATAATGATGCCTCCAGCTGCATTTTCCATCGTAACCGCCATTTCGACGGTTGGGGTGGTGGAAAATCCGAGGTCAAGCACATTGATACCCACACTTTGTAGGGTTGTGGAAACCAGTTGGCTGACTATAGGGCCAGAGATGCGCCCATCGCGTCCAATGACTACGGTGCGTTTATCAGAGTGGTTTTTTATCCAGTTGCCATAGGCCGCCGCAAAGGATACGATGAGGTCGGGAGAAAGACCTTCGCCTTGCTTGCCACCGATGGTTCCGCGTATACCTGAAATAGAATTAATTAGAGACATTTGTTATCCTTGTGGCCGCAAAGTAAATGTTTATTTCGCCGATTATTTATTTAATGAATGCACACAAATGAGTTGGTTCGCAGATTGGTTTGATTCGCCATACTACCACATACTTTATAAGGATCGTAGTGAGGAGGAAGCCCGTGCCTTTATAGATGCCTTGGTGGCGGGATTGAAAATACCGCAAGGCGCTAAGGTGATGGATTTGGCTTGTGGAAAAGGTCGCCACTCGAAGCAGTTGAATGCCTTAGGACTAGATGTTACAGGCTTAGATCTCTCTGCTGAAAGTATCGGAGAAGCGAAATTGATGGAGAACGATACACTACGTTTTGACGTACACGATATGCGCGAGGTATATAAGGAGGGGCAGCAAGATTATATTTTGAATCTGTTTACCTCTTTTGGCTACTTTGAAAAGAAGAAAGACACTCAAGTAACCATTCAAGCAATTCACTCGAACCTTAAGTCGGATGGTTTTTTAGTCATTGATTTTTTCAATGCCGTAAAAGTAGAACGCGACTTAGTGAAGGAAGAAGTAAAGGTGGTAGATGACATAGAGTTTCACTTGAAACGCACCGCTATCCTGGGCCATATCTTGAAAGAGATTCGCTTTGAAGATGACGACGTAGAATATAAGTTTGAAGAGCGCGTGCAGTCTTTGCGCTTAGAAGATTTCGAAATGTTTTTTGAAGGGCGTTTTAAAGTTGTTCAGCTCTTTGGCAGCTATCAGCTCGAAGCTTTTGATAAAGACAATTCTGATCGTTTGATAGTGGTAGCCCAGAAAATATAGTTTGAGCCGATCAAAACAAACGGTTGAGCACTTACTCAATTTGCTGTCGATAGAGCGCGGCGAAGATCTTAAGCAATACCAAGAAAAAATAGCGGCCAGTACCATTACCGAACGCCAGAAGCGGGGTGTGTGTTGGTATCCACTTAACATAATCGAAAGAGGTTTTGGTTTTGGGGAGTATCCGTTTATAGTAGTTGAGCGCGTTAGTCACGATCATCACGTTTTGCGTCCTGGCAATACCGTTGAGGTGTTTTCAAATGTAGAAGGGGAGTCTTACGATCATATCCTTGGCGTTATTCAGTTTATCGATAAGCAACGAGCAAAGTTGACTTTGCAAGTTGATTCCTTTCCGGATTGGCTGCGTTTGGGCAAATTGGGTTTTCACTTGTACCACGACGAGCGCACTTTCAATGTTATGCAAGAGGCACTAGAAACAGTGTTGAACGCGGAAAACGATCGTATATCTGAATTGCGCGAGAGTTTTTACAACGATATGCCGGTAAGTTTTAACGAAGAAGGTATTGATTTGAGTGGTTCGTTTTTGAATGACTCACAGGCGGAAGCTGTGCATAAAATTTGGAACAACCAAGACTGGGCGATTATTCACGGGCCACCAGGAACGGGAAAAACCAGTACGCTGGTAGAAGCTATTCCGCAACTGGTTAAAAAAGAAAAGCAAGTTTTAGTTTGTGCGCCATCCAACTCCGCGACAGATTTGCTTGCGATTCGTTTGGCGGAAAAGGGTTGCAACGTTTTGCGTATTGGAAACCTATCTCGCATTGATAAATCTATTCTGGACTTAACTCTGGAGGGTAAGCTGAAGGATAGAAAGGAGATGAAGGAGATTAAGAAAATGAAAAAGGAAGCGGCGGAGTATCGACGCTTATCTGGAAAGTACAAGCGTCAGTTTGGCGCGGAGGAAAGAGAGCAGCGCCGTTTACTACGCGATCAGGCAAAGGAGATTATGAAGCAGGTGCGTTTAACCGAAGACTACTTGGTTGAAATGATAATGGGTCAGGCGGATGCTATTTGCTGCACGCTGGTGGGCTCGGCGAGCAAACTGCTCCAAGACCGACACTTCGAAACTGTGTTTATAGATGAAGCGGCACAAGCCTTGGAAGGTGCTACTTGGATCCCAATCTTGAAAGCGAATAAAGTAGTGCTAGCAGGTGATCCTTATCAGTTGCCACCAACGGTTAAGTCATACGATGCCGCCAAAAAGGGAATGGATAAAACCCTGATGGAACGCTGCATTCCGCGCAAGGAGGCGGTCGTGCTTTTAGATACCCAATATCGAATGAACCACAAGATTATGGGTTTCAGTAACGATTATTTCTACGAAGGCAAACTGAAATCTGATCCTCAAGTAGAGTATGCAACTTTGAAACTTGAATCAATGCATGACACTGCGGTGGAGTTTATTGATACGGCTGGAACAGGTTATGAAGAAAAGCAAAACCCGAAGAGTCGGAGTTATTATAATCAAGATGAGTATCAGTTAATCGGTAAGCACTTGACTAAGTTGCTCACTGCATTGCCGGAGGAGAATCCTTTTTCCATTGGTATTATTTCTCCTTACAAAGAGCAAGTGGTTTACATGCAGGAGCAGGTGCGTGAGCATTTTGCACCCGAACATCGTGAGAAAATAACGGTCAACACCATTGATGCCTTTCAAGGTCAAGAACGCGATATTATTTACATTTCGATGGTTCGTTCAAATGCTAAGAATGCCATTGGTTTTTTAAAAGATTATCGACGTATGAATGTAGCAATGACGCGCGCGAAACGCAAACTCGTCATAGTAGGTGATAGCGGCACCTTAGGTAACGATAAGTTTTATGAGCAATTGTTGGAGTACTGCGAAAAGAACGAGGCTTACTTTTCTGCTTGGGAGTGGATGTAGGTTTTTTTATTGAGCACTTGTGTCCACTATAATGGCATGTTCAAGTTCACTTTCATACGGCTTTTCAAATTCGCTTTCCATAAAATCAAACATCCCAGGAGTTACTTCGAAAGAAAAGGTTTCGCCTTTTTCAATGTTTCTTTCCAGTACTCGTTTACGGCGAATGGGTAGTGGGGCATGTACAAAATGAAATTGAGTTTGGATGTTTTCCTCTTTAGCCAAGCTCCTGAATAGCTTTCTTTTAGAAAACTTCGTGAAGGCTAAATCCAAAATGACATCACTTTCACTTTTAGCGATGCCTTTTGACACCGACCATATCTGCTGCTCGCACCTTTCAACTCTTTCCATAATCCACTTAAAATTCATTGGGCTGGGTAGGTCTTCTGCGTATAATTTCCACATCCATTCATCTATTGACAAATGCACGCCATTTACTTCTTGCGCAAGCTTCTTAGAATAGCTTGTCTTTCCAGCACCTTGAGGGCCACAGACTATGTGGATTTTACTCATTCGGTTAGATCGCTACTATCTCTTCAAAGAATCCGGTCTTTTTATTCTTTTTCACTTTATCCCAATTGAAGTAGCGACCATTCATACAAATATAAACCCCAGCGGAAAGTGATTGTGAAAACGCAAAAGCAGAACCCAAATTGAAAAAACCATCCGAAGAAGTACCAAACTTAAATGGAATCATCGCGCCGGTAAGCACAATTGTTTTCTCTAAATTTTTAGCAGCAATAACTGCTGCGGTTTGAGTCATCGTGTCTGTACCGTGGGTAATGACAATTTTTCGTTCATCGCATTTCTCACAATTGGTCGCGATCATATCTCGATCTTCATCGGTCATTTCTAAACTGTCGACCATCATTAAAGTGCGAAAGCGCACATCTAGATTGCAGCGACCGGTTTCCAACATTTCTGGTAAATGGGTGTCATCGAAAAACAACTGACCCGTAATCATATTGTATTCCTTGTCAAAGGTGCCGCCAGTAATAAAAACACGAATGGGAGAGGGCATAAATTTCTAATTTTCGCCAAATGTAATCAGGTCAGATTTAATAGCCGTATTTATCTTTCCATAGCTCTTTCAGGCGACGGCGCGTCTCGTTTTCGCGAGGATTGTTGCCTGGTTCATAAAGTCTATGGCCGCTCAAGCCCTCTGGTAAATATTCTTGCTCCATAAAGTTGCCTTGACCAGAATGCGAGTACTTGTAGTTCTTGCCGTAGTCGAGTTGCTTCATCAGCTTGGTAGGAGCATTGCGTAAATGTAGCGGCACGGGTTGATCACCACTTTGTCTTACCAAGGCTTGCGCTTTGTTAATGGCTTCGTAAGTGGCGTTGCTTTTGGGACTAGTGGCTAAGTAAACTGCGCATTGTGATAAAATGATGCGACCTTCAGGCCAGCCAATTTTGTTAATCGCTTCGAAGCAAGAGTTGGCGAGTACCAGTGCGGTTGGATTGGCATTGCCAACATCCTCAGAAGCTAGAATAACCATACGTCGAGCGATGAATTTTGGATCTTCACCGCCTTCAATCATTCGTGCTAACCAATAGACTGCTCCATTTGGATCGCTACCACGGAGCGATTTTATGAAGGCAGAGATTATGTCGTAGTGTTGTTCGCCTGACTTGTCGTAGCGCGAGAGTTTTTGTTGGACAACGTTTCCGACCAGCTCGTTAGTAATGGTAATTTTATCCGACTTATTACTCTCAACGACGAGCTCCAAAATATTGAGTACATTCCTGGCATCTCCGCCGCTCAATCGCAAGATGGCATCAGACTCTTTTAAGTCAATGTCTAACTCAGTTAGCTGAACATCTTCTTTTATGGCACGGTGCAACACGCCTTCCAAGTCTTCTTTCTCCAACGATTCAAGTACATAAATCTGACAACGCGATTGTAATGCAGATATAACTTCGAAGGAGGGATTTTCAGTTGTCGCGCCAATTAGAATAATGGTACCGTCTTCCACGGCGCCCAATAGTGAATCCTGTTGAGCCTTATTGAAACGATGAATCTCATCAATGAACAATATGGCTTTACGTGCTTTTTTAGAAGTAGCAATGGCTTCGCGTACGTCTTTTACGCCGGCATTGATAGCGCTTAGCTTTATGAAGGGAACTTTCATCTGACGTGCGAGAATATTTGCTAGAGTGGTTTTACCTACACCTGGCGGACCCCAAAAAATGAGGCTAGGGCAGTATCCCTTTTTGATAAACTCAGTGAGTACTTTTCCATCGCCGACCAAATGCTTTTGTCCGATAAACTCGTCTAAGTTTTTCGGGCGCATACGCTCTGCTAGTGGTGCTACTCCTGCCATTGTGTAAAGCTAGTATAAACGTTAGGTTTCTTCTCTGTCTATGTCAGATTTGCTATTAGAATTATTGGGCGTGCCCCACTCACATCTTGGCAAACTCGCAAATTACATCTTCCGCAAGCGGAAAGTAATTTGCTGCGCTGCCAAAGTTCGGGGTCGGGCTTACGCCGCTCGCTCTGTTCTGTAAATAACAAAAAGACTCTCTAGCTCTAAGGAGCTAAAGTCTTTTCTTGTTTTTTACAACAGGAGCTCAGGCAACGGCTTTATCCCTCACGCGAAGGGAAATGAAAAAAAATAAGGGAGTGTGTGTTAAACTACGACCTAGCCCTTCGCTTCTTCCCACCCGGGCGGCCTTTATCTTTATTCCGCTTGCCTTTCTTCTTCTTTTTGGAAAAGTTGCCAAAATCTTTACGCTTACCGTCTTTACGACCGTAGCTTGATTTCTTTTTTCTTTTTGGTGGAGGGTAAGCTGACGCAGGTTTTTCTTCTGAAACCTCTACTTGTAATTCGACATTTTCGAATTGAGTGCCGTGTAAGTTTTTGATGAGCTTTTTTGCAGCGCCTTTTTCCATTTCGAAAAACGAGAACTTCTTAAAAATCGCTACTTCCGAGGCCTCTTTCTTAGTTGTGTTCAAAGTTTCACCAATCATTTCTTCGAGACGGCCTTGGTCAAGATTGTTTTTAGTACCAACGTTTATAAATAAACGCAGTTTACTCTTGTCGCTGGCTTCAGACGAAGCGCGCTCGCGTCTTGGTTTTTCTTTCCTTTCTGACCGCTCTTCAAAGCGCTCATCGCGATCACGCGATCTGGAATTACGCCCTCGATCACGATCTCTGTCGCGTCCGCGATCTCTGCCTCTGCGATCGTCTCTAT
Organism: uncultured Chitinophagales bacterium; assembly: GCA_964654535.1. Lineage (GTDB taxonomy): Bacteria > Bacteroidota > Bacteroidia > Chitinophagales > UBA2359 > CAZZIZ01. The sequence goes on along the minus strand of CAZZIZ010000167.1, from coordinate 244 downwards.
CTCGGCGTCCTCTGCGATCGTCGCGATCTCTTCCGCGTCTGTCATTTCTATCGCGGCCGCCGCGGTCGTCAGAAACGCTAAGTTCACTTGCGTTTTTATAGTATTTCAGGAAGCGAGAAAATTCTACCGAAATCATAGACTTAACGATATCCTCTTTGCTCATTTCTTCGAGCTCCTCCATTATTTCTGGCAGATAAGCAGCAATGTCTTTATCGCTGACGGTGTTGCTTTTTATGTTGTTGAC
>CAZZIZ010000166.1:0-7457 GCA_964654535.1 uncultured Chitinophagales bacterium | reverse complement strand
CCCGCGCTAGCGCTTTGAAATTCTTAAGCAAAATTTTCCCAATTTCCTCAAGCCTCGACGGCTATTCGAAAACAATCTTTCGAAGGGATCTTGTCGCTGGACTTACTGTTGGCGTAATGCTCGTGCCCCAAGCAATGGCCTATGCTTTCCTCGCCGGCGTTCCCCCGATTTACGGATTATACGCCAGTGTTGTTCCGCTAATTCTCTATGCACTATTAGGTTCCTCAAGACGAATGTCTGTCGGCCCCGTTGCCGTTTCTGCCTTACTTGTTTTAGCAGGCGTAAGTCAAATCGAACCAGTAGGAACAGCTCGTTATATACAACTCGTCATAACCGCGGGGTATTTAATAGGAGTCTTGCAATTTCTCCTCGGCCTTTTCCGAATGGGCTTTTTGGTAAACTTCTTATCGCATCCCGTGGTCTCAGGTTTTACCTCAGCAGCAGCCTTCATTATTTTGTTTAGTCAGATGGGTTCCTTGTTAGGAGTCAATATTCCGCAATCGGATCATTTGCTGGAAACGATAAGCTCTACCTTTTGGGAATTGCACAATTCCAACTGGTTAACCGTTTTAATAAGCTTCGGTTCCATCGGTATAATTCTCGCCAGTAAGCTCATCAGTAAGCGATTGCCTGGGCCGCTCATTGCTGTTGTACTTGGCACAGGATTAAGCTATATGCTCAATTGGAATAGCGAGGGCGTAGCAATTATAGGTAGTGTACCGGAAGGATTGCCTTCTTTGAAATTGCCATTTCTAGATTTCGCAACGGTGCACGCACTTACGCCGACGGTTCTAACTGTTACCATCATTGGTATTGTAGAAAGTTATGGTATTGCAAAAGTATTGGAGAGTAAGCATCGGAGCACTTCTTTAAGACCTAACCAAGAACTGTTTGCTTTGGGCACTGCAAAAATTATTGGCGCATTTTTTCAAGCGATACCGACTTCAGGTAGTTTTTCCAGATCGGCGGTAAATGATCAGGCAGGAGCAAAAACCCAAGTGTCCTCATTGCTGAGTGCGGCTTTGGTGGTGTTAACGCTGCTCTTTTTAACCAAGCTCTTTTACTTTATGCCCAAGGCGATTCTGGCGGCCATTATTACCGTTTCCGTTTTTGGCTTGCTAGATATAAAAGAAGCCAAGTTCCTTTGGAAAACTCATCGCCGCGATTTTGTAACGATGATGGTGACTTTTCTTTTAACGCTTGCTTTGGGAATTGAACGCGGAGTTTTAATCGGTGTGGTTTTGTCTTTGTTAAATGTCATTTGGAAAAGTGCTTACCCGCACGTAGCTGTTCTGGGTAAAGTTCCTGGAAAGAACTACTACCGAAACATAGAGCGTTTCGAAAATGCAGAACAAGAAGCCGGTCTGCTAATGGTGCGTATGGATGATCAATTGTTTTTCGGCAACGCTTCCTTCTTTAAAGAAGAGATTACCGAGCTGGTTAATTCCAACGAGGAACCTTTGAGCGCTTTGTTTATAGATGCCAAAGGTATCAAGTCCATCGATAGTAGTGCGGTGCACACTTTGCAAGAGTTGATCGGCTGGTTAAATCGTAAAGGAGTAGAGTTGTACATCTGCGCGGCCATTGGCCCAGTGCGCGATATGTTAGATCGCTCTGGTCTAAAAGAAATGATTGGCGTAGACCATCAGTTTACCTTCCTCGATGAAGCAGTAGAGTTTCACAAGGACAAAGTTTTGTTTGAGAACTAATGATCAGTTCTTTTAAAACAATAAAAGGCTTGGCGACCGGCGAGTTTCGCGATAGGGGTTCAAAGTTCATTGGCTATGCCTTTCCTATATCATCCGAGGAAGATATCAAAGCGCGTGTTGCGGAAATAAAAACGGAACATCCTAAAGCGGGGCATCATTGTTTTGCTTTTCGCTTGGACGTCGAGAAGAAAGTCTACAGAGCCAACGACGACGGCGAACCGTCGGGAACCGCTGGAAAGCCTATTCTAGGACAAATCGATTCGAAAGGATTGAGCAAAGTCATCGTTATAGTTGTGCGTTATTGGGGTGGAACCAAGTTGGGTGTTCCCGGATTAATTAATGCCTATCGCACTGCGGCGCAAGAAGCATTGTCAAATGCGGACATTGTTGAGCAAGAAATTGAGGCCTATTTCAAGTTGTCGTTTCAATATGAACTCATGAATGAGGTTATGCGAATGGTAAAAGCCGACAAATGGAAAATTCGAGATCAATTGTACGAAGAATGTAATATCTTGATAGTGAGTATTCGCGTTAATAAAAAGGAAAACGCGGAGTCTAAGATGGAGCAACTCCACGGTCTAAAATACGAGCTGCTTCATATTCGCTAAGCACCCGAGATATGCAACTGATAAAAACCATTTGCTGCTTGTTCATTTTACTTTCTTGCGCAACTACATACGCGCAAAAGGGAGAGCAATTGGTGCCTGCTACGCAAGTGCACCATTATCAGAAAACCAAGCGCAGTACGTACGTGGCCACCAATATTCCGGTGAAAGCGCTAGACGTACAATCGCTAAAGGAAATAGTATCCGACTTTTTTGCCGACCAAAAGGCAAGCGGTACTTCATTGGTATTAATGAGACAAAAGGAAAGTCCAGCAGCGCACCATTACCGCTTTCAGCAAATGTATCGCGGACTGCCCGTCTACAACGCCAGCGTAGATTTAGTAGTTTCTAAAAAGAACGTTTTAAAAAGTATCAGCCATTCTATCGAACAGCATTTTCCAGAAGTCATTGGTGCGTCGAATAATATCGACGAAATGGCTAGGAACTTTTGCGCTAGTATTGGTATGACGCTTGACGGATCAGCTCAGCAAATAGTCTTTCATACCGAGGCTACAGAAGCCGATGTTGCCATTATGCTCAATGCGACCGATAACCAAGGAATCGTGCAGCTGTTTGTACTTGATCTCAGTGGTGACTTATTGTTTGCTCAGTTACTGACTCGACTGCACAGCGAAAACGATATACTCGAAGCTCAGGGAATGGTCTTCTCGCCAGATCCATTGACTTCTGCCGAAGTAAGTTACGGCGGGGGCTACGCAGATAACAACGATATGACTTCGCCCGAGCTCGATGCAGAGTTAAAAACGGTGACGCTGGAAACTTGTATGGACGAAGGAACTGGCCTGTATTTGTTGCGCAATGACGTCTTGGCAATCGTAGATTTTGATAACAACCATCCATCGCCCAATGTTAATGCGCCACCGCCAACTTCAGAAACGGGCGAATTCTTCTTTAATCGTTCGGAGCCAGGATTCGAAGCAGTCAGTGCTTTCTACCATATCACCAGTATGAAAAGACATCTCGATGAATTGGGTTTTACGACATTGTGTTCGGACTTCGAGACTTTAGAAGTCGATGCACGAGCAACGATTGGTACCAGCATCGATCCAGATAACTCGGTATATAACTCAAGCAGACACGAAATACGGTTCGGTACAGGAGGCATCGACGATGCCGAAGACGCTGACGTTTGCGTGCACGAATATGGCCATGCGCTTTCATTTTGTGCAAATGAAAACTCTGCTTCCTCAATGAACAGAGAACGCGATGCCATCGAAGAGGGACTCTGCGATTATTTTGCCGCCTCTTATTCTCGAGAAATTAGCGAGTTTCAGTCTGGTAGAGTTTTTAACTGGGATGGTAATTTTGGAAATTGGTCAGGACGATCGGTAACTGCATTTAGTCAGTATCCTATGGATTTAGTTGACAACCAATATGGGGATGCACCAATTTGGAGTAGCGTTTTAATGGAAATTCAGGAGGAACTAGGTAGAGACGTTACTGACCAGTTGTTAATGCAAGCGATGTTTGCCTTCACGCCCAATACGGGTATGCCAGAGGCTGCAGCTATGATTATGGACGCGGATGGAATGCTCAATGACTGTGAGAACTTTGATGTCTTAACACGTTTCTTTCATAAAAGAGGCTTGATCGATTTCGAGGCAGATGCTGGAGAAGATGTTCAAGTTTGTTTAGGAGAGTCTACAGTTATTGGAGGCAAACTTTCCAATCTGTTTAATAGCCAGATAGTTTGGTCTCCAAGTTTGGGACTCAGCGATCCAGAGGCCTTGTTCCCAGAAGCAAATCCGCCACGAACCACAACTTATACCATAACCATTACCGATAATTTACGCGACGAAGTTTATGTCGACGGCATAACCGTAACTGTACTGCCTTGTTTCGACGAAAATTATAGCAACGAAATAGAAATACTAAACTCAATCGACTTATCGCGTTTTGGTACTGGTGCTTTCATACGTTTTCCAGAAGAACTCGAAGTGGAAGGGTTGCGTATTTATAATGCTAGTGGTGGATTGGTTTTTCAACCTACAATGAACGAAGACAACCTTCCGCTTGAGATTGACTTATCGAAAGAGCCGGTAGGCGTTTATATTCTTGAAGTGCGTACCGCTGAAGAGTCTAAAGTCTTCAAGCTACTGAGCGGGCATTGATTCTAGTTTACCTATCACCGCTTTCGTCCCTTCTCTCAAACCTTCGTATAGCGCACCCTGAGCAAAGAAAGGAATCATTGTTTTATCAATAATCTCTTGAATCATAAGGTCAGATACAAATGGCTCAATCCCTAAACCCGTATTGATTCGCACCATCCCGAGCGAATCATTCAGTACGATTACCACTCCATTGTTTTTATCAATTACGCCCACGCCCCAGGCGTTTGCTAGGTCAAATGAAAAATCATGAATGTTTGTATAAGGCCCCATATCTTTTATGGTAACCACGGCAATCTCATTGGTCGTTCTCTCTTGATGCGCTCTTATCATCGTCTCCAAGGTGTCGCGCTGGTCCTGGGTCAAAACCTTCGAGAAGTCATTTACAAAACCAACGGGAGCAGGAAAGATCACCGAATCGGGTAAAGCTTGTTTCGCAGCAGCACCCACGTTAGCACCTTCGACGCGCTGTGATTTAGGCACACGCTTACTAGGATCCGTTTCTTGGCAACCAATAAACACGGAGCCAAGCAAAATAAAAGCAGCAACAAGAGAAATTATTCGACTCATTCTGAGAGCAAGATATTAATATTGAGCACGCCTTGTTTACTTTGTAACTACCAATTCAGGATTCGAATGTCTAAAATTATTCCAGCATCAGAACTTATACTTAACCAAGATGGTTCTGTCTACCACCTCAACCTCAAACCAGGTCAAATTGCCAATAAAATAATAACCGTCGGCGACCCCGACCGAGTCAAGAAGGTCACTCAGCATTTCGATTCCATAGACTTAGAAGTGAGCAAAAGAGAATTCTTTACCCAAACGGGACTGTACAAAGGACAAAGGCTCACGGTAATCTCAACAGGCATCGGCACCGACAATATAGACATCGTCTTCAACGAACTCGACGCCTTAGTCAATGTCGATTTCCGAACCAGACAAGTAAAAGAAAAGTTACAACAACTAGAGTTTATTCGCATAGGCACCAGCGGTGCTTTGCAAGGCAATTTAGCCGTAGATAGTACGCTGGTTTCAGCCAAAGCCGTCGGCCTAGATGCGCTAATGCATTATTACAATTATCAGAGCGATGAAGCATTGCTCCAGCAAATACCCAAATACGTAGAAGGCTTGATACCCTATACCGCCGAAGCTTCCCGGGACTTACTAAACCGCTACGCACAAGGCTTAACGCAAGGAATAACTGTAACCGCACCAGGTTTTTACGGACCGCAGGGTAGGAGCGTGAGAGCCACGCCAGCAAAAGAAAATTACCTAGACCAACTGCGCGCAGTAAGTTTTAATGGTTTAACCTGTACCAATTTGGAAATGGAAACAGCAGGGATTTATGGACTAGCAAAACTACTCGGACATAAAGCCATTTCCTTCAACGCCTTGCTTGCAAACCGAAGCAAAGGAACGTTCAGTACCACACCATCAGAGACAGTTAGTAATTTAATAAAGGAAGTCTTAGAAAGAATTAGCGTTCCAGCGTAGCCAGAAGCCTAAAGACTGTAGATCAATGCATCAACAGAAATCTCATCTAGATACTTGTCTAGTAACTCAGTATCCTCAAAAGAGTTGATGTAAAGAATTTCGTCTTTGTGATTGTTGTAGTAAACCTCAACGTAGAAGTTGTCGAGGGAGAAAAGATTGACCGAATGGCGCTCACCTTGATAATTAGATAGAAAAACACCTTCTTCCCAAAGTATGTGGAATTTATCTATGTATTCCAATTTAGAGAAATAATCAAAACTATTCATAACAAACCTCTTTAGATACCTCAGCTAAGGCAAGAGATGTGCCAAGTTTGTCACGGCATAAAACGCCGTAAACCTAGTCTATTGATTATCAAGTAGTTCTATAGTCGCCCGACGTCTTAATTTTCCAGTTTCGGTACGAACAAACTCTGGTAGCGCAACGACCGCTTTCGGGATTTCGTATTTGCTGAGTAAAACTTTGGAATTTGCCAAAATCTCCGCCCGAACATCCGCACTCAACAGTTCAGCTTCAATCAACAAGACAAGATGTTCTCCTAAAACAGCATCGGCACGTCCGCCTACTATGAATGGAGCTTTTATAAGATCGCGTAGTTTTTCTTCCACTTGCTCCGGTATAATCTTCACCCCACCACTGTTCACCACGTTATCCAAGCGACCGAGGTAACGAAAGCTGTCATCGGTAACTATTTCAATCAAGTCCCGCGTCAATACGTATTCGTCGTTTAACTTGGGCGCATCAATCGCCAGGCAATCGTTTTCCTGTAAGTTGATTTTTATGTCCGGCAAGACCGTGTAAACATCGCTGGCCTGCGAGCCGTTTAGTTTGCGCAGTGCGATATGGCTTACCGTTTCGGTCATTCCATAGGTCGCATAGACTTCAGTCGAACAATCCGCAATCCGCAATAGCAAATCATCCGAAACCGGAGCGCCACCCACTATCACTTTATTTATGTTGTGAAACTTCGGATGAAAGTGCGAGTGAAAAAGTTGTGAAGGAACCATCGCCGCAAAAGCGATTTCATCCAAGTGTTGCAGCTTATCCAAACAATGATTAGAAGGCTCAAGGCAAATCAAGTTCATCCCCCAAACCATTGCGCGAATCACCATCATCTTCCCACCGATGTAATCCGTAGAGAGACAAAGCAATGCGTTTTGCTCCTTCATTAAGTTGAAATAGCGGCCCGTCATCAGGGCGCTGTTAATCATCTTATCCTTCGGAATCTTAATGTTTTTGGGGCTTCCCGTCGACCCAGACGTTTTTTGGAGAATAAAATCATTGCTCGGATCAAACCAATCCAGCAAAAACTGATAGAGCTTCTTTTTCCATTCAGCATAAGGCGCAGGCAAATCCCGCAAACTTTTTTCCGTCTGCCAAACCGAATCCAAAAACAGCGCATCATATTTCCGCCAATCGTTCACCGTCTTAAAGTTAATGTTTTGAAGAGTACAATTTTAGTTTGGGCGTGCCCCACTCACTTCTTGGCTAGGTCACGAGTTCGCATCTTTCGCTGC
>CAZZIZ010000165.1:0-7509 GCA_964654535.1 uncultured Chitinophagales bacterium | reverse complement strand
CGACAGCAAAAGGCCGCCGCTACAGTGGCCGACTTTTACACCGCCGTTCACAGAACGCCCGAGTATGCAAGGCGGGATTATTGTTACGTCCGGAAATCTAACTTCAGTATCTCGATCGGCAATATTAAGTTTGCCACGCCAAAACGTTCGCATTGTAGACTGTAGCGAATTAACGAACCTAATTTTATTACGCCCTGGCTTAATAGTGAAATACTTCGGAAACAAAGAAGTATTCTATGCTGCCTAATACCCTTAGACAGCGGCTAGAGGAATGCCCTGCTGGTAGGGATGGCTGGCAGGAATTTGAAAATATCTGTATAGACATACTTCACTTTCTTTTTGTTCCACCTTTGCAACCACCGAAGATTCAAACACGTACCATCGACAATACGCAACGTATGGGGTTACTTAAAATACGAACTAGACGCCAGAATGATCTTATTTGAATTCAAGAATTATGACTCTGGAATTATTGGGCCTACTGAAACTAATCAAACAAGTGATTATCTTTCTCCAGTATTTGGAAGGCTTGGTATAATGTGTTGTAGTAAAGCTCCAAATAAAGGAGCGCTCAGGAGGAGAAATACGATTTTTTCCAACCAACAAAAAGTCATACTATTTATAACAAAAGCTCATTTGTTTGAAATGATATCTATTAAAGAGCGAGGTGAAGACCCTTCGGACCTGATACTAGATCTGATTGAAAGTTTTTATATACAACACGAATGATCTAGACCCACTCTTTAGACATCAGCTACTTGCGGGTTTAAAGAATTAGCTCTGGCGAGTAACTGGCGCGTAAACTGGTCGAATTAATATTCCAGACCCCTCACCTAAGTAAGATTACGTTTATATAAAAGGGTAATAATTTTGCAAACTCTTTGATTTGCACCTTTAGGTTTCTTGTGCCAATGTCCTTTCATCAATTGAGTGGGCTGGCGTACGTGGGAGACTACAAATATAAAGCGTTTATAAGTTATAGCCATAAAGACCGGAAATGGACGCGGTGGCTACATCGGCGCTTGGAAACTTATCCTATCCCAAAAAATATTATCGGTAATGTCACGTCCGCGGGGCCTATCCCCAAACGTTTAAAACCCATATTTCGGGATAGGGAAGAATTATCAGCCTCTAATAATCTGGGCGGAAAAATTGAAGCGGCTTTGGCCTCCTCGCAGAGCCTTATCATTATTTGTTCTCCTTCAGCGGCGAAATCGAAATGGGTCAATCAGGAAATCCTGACGTTCAAACGTAACAATCGTGATGCGCAGTTGTTTTCTGTCATTGTTGAAGGCGAGCCCTATGCCTCGGAAATACCGGGGCGCGAGACGGAAGAATGCTTCCCTCCCGCGCTGCGTTATGAGGTTAATTCGGAAGGTAGCTTATCTGATGTGCCTGCCGAGCCTTTGGCCGCAGACCTTCGCCACCATGCCGATGGCAAACGCCTTGGGTTCTTAAAACTTCTCTCCGGCATGATTGGTGTGGGTCTGGATGAAGTCGTTCAGCGCGATATGCGTCGGAGCCGCAAGCGCGTGACGACCATCACGTCAACCTCACTCGCCACGGTGGTAGCTATGGGTACACTGACTGGTTTCGCACTGAATGCGAGGTTGGAGGCTGAAATCGCTCAGGCCGAAGCTGAGGCGGGCCGAAACGATGCGGAAGAGAGTATAGAATTTATGCTTACAGACTTAAAACCGGAACTTGAAAAAGTTGGTCGTCTCGGCGCATTGAAGGTTATCGGCAAACGCGCTGAAACTTACTATGATAAATATCCAATTTCAAAACATAGTGATGAAGCCTTGGGCCGCAGAGCGCGTGTATTTCACTTTTTAGGCGAGGTGCTTGATAAAGAAGGTGAACTTCAAACAGCGGATAAATATTTCAAGCAAGCTTATGCTGCTACAGAAGTTTTATTGGATCGCAATCCTGAAGCCGCTGACAGAGTATTTGAACATGCGCAGAGTGCTTATTGGGTAGGCTATTTAATTTGGAAATCCGGAAACTATAAGAGTGCGCGACCATTCTTTGAAGAATATATAGAGTATGCCGAAGTTTTAAGAGGCTTAGAGCCTAATAAACTACGTAGTCTTAAAGAAATAACATATGCTTATTCAAACTTAGCTACTCTCCTATTTGGACAAGAGAAGTTCGAGGAGGCTTATCTTATATATAAAAAATCCATTACAGCATTTGAGGGTATTTCAAACCTAAATAATTCTACTCACAAAGATGTTATAAATTATGCTGATGCATTAGGTTGGCTTGCTGACGCCGCTATACAAACGCAACAAATTGATGCGGCCGTGAACCATAGGTTAAATCAACTCAGCGTTTATGAAAATGAAATCATAAAGTTCCCAAATGATAAAAACCTCGAATACAAGATGTTAGGTGCCAAAGTTGGCACTGTAAGATCTTTGCGTTTAGCCGCACAGCATATCGAAGCTACTGGTCATTTAAGAGAGGGGTTACCCAAATCCATCCATCTGTTTTCGAGAGACTTTTCTAATAGCCAATGGGGAGAGAACCTTTCACATTTCTTATATGAAGCTCATTCATTATCCAAACTTACTGGAACTAAAGAATTTAATAAAATTATTAAAAATCAAGTCTCAGAGATAGACAAAAGGGGTGTTTCACATGCGTTTAGGCGACCCAAAAAATTTAATTCTTTGAAAAAAAGTATAAACTAAAAACCAAATATTGATGGAGAGAGATATGTTATTCAATTTTGAGAAAAGGAGTTTTTGTAAACTCTCAGCTATTGTTTTAACCACTCTGGCTATTTCAGCATGTAACCTTGGAACTGATACAGTTAATTCTGAAACTGACGCAGTTCGAATAGTCGCTAAACACTCTGACAAAATATCTACAGTTTATAATTTAAAACCATTTGACCAAGCGTGTTATTATAGTTTTGCTGAAGCACCTCGAAATACGCAATATTATGCCGTAGCAATGAATATTGACGTGAAAGAAAATGGTAGCTTAGAGGGAACCCCACTTCAACCAAATTGTAAACCTCAAGACAAAAAATGCAAAACAGACTTACCAGGACTCGTAGCCGCAGTTCAACTATACAATGAATCACAATCAAAAGTCGATGACGCCTTTTTAGCCATCCAATCTTATTTGGTGGATGAAAAAAGAAATGAAGAAGGAAAAGGTGCCTTTATTAAGGACGATTTACTTAATGGCTTGGATACAGCTCTTGTCGATCTTGACAAAGCGAAAGCCGGTCTTGAATTTCCAAAAACACCTATTGATATGGAAAAGTTACAGAAGTCGACAAATATAGCATACATCCTAAAAGATAAACACTGGATATTTACTGACTTAGGATTGGAGTCTAAACCATTATTGCAAACCACAAGTCCAATTCCATTTTCAGTTCCAAAAGCCGTAGGTGAAGGTAATAAAGCATTTTCTATCAAGTACTATAGAAGGGGCATTGGAAAAAAATGCCGCTACGGTTTCGATCTCGACATAATTATTACTGATACAGACGTAACACTTTCGACACCTATAAGAGTTGATCCATTGATAGGCAATGATGGAGGGGGCGGCTGAAGAGTTTAGAGGTAGGCATGCCCCACTAACCGCCTAACGACTCTACCGCCGCAGAGTTAACCCCCAACGATCCGGGGCTTAAACGAGGACAAGAGCTTTGGGACTTGCTTTCGTACTTCAAAACAATCTCCTCCTAGGTTGCACCAGCTTTGCCTAATAATTTTGCAGACAGGTCAATTAATTTGAAGTCCGCGTGACGGCCATCACACCTTAGCTGCATAACTTGACCTAGTTATTTACTATGAAGTCTTTTGTTTTAACATTTTTTGCGATTATTTCCTCGCCTGTTTTGTACGGATGCACGACAATCAACCTAAATGAGCAACTATCCGGCGACTCAAAAACGACCATACATTTAGGTCTTATTTTATTAAACCACGATCGTAGAAGCTTATCAGCGAATATGCAAAAAATTAACATCGTGGGTGGATGGGTTGGGTCATCCAGTAGTGGGTTTGGCTTTAAACAAAACACCTACATAAAGCCCGCCCCTGATTGCCAAATAGTCTTTATTGTCAAAACCGATGAACAGCTCAACCAATCCATAAAGTTAGCTGAATCTACAAAACACGAAAACGGAGATAAGATATGTATAACAAAACTCTGAACGGGATAGCTATCTTCCTAACTGTCAGTACGCTATTAACGGCATGTGCAACCAAGAAACCCCATAACGATGTTATGATTTTCGGAACGTCGACAAATATCGGGATAGATGTAGGGGCCGCAGTACAAAATGCTGGAATCCCTGCATTCAAAGTCGGGTATAACCGACATGAGGCGGTGTGGATGCCGTTAAAACCGAATTATGCGGGGATAGAGGGTGATGATGTAGTGGCTCGAGCAACAAATGCTGCCAAGGCCTTAAATGCTTGTGACAGTACGCTACAAACTTCAATTACTGACGAATTGCGGCGCCAATCCATGTGTTTGGATTATGTACTGCCGACTAATAAATATGTGTCATCCGCTTCAGGTATGAGTCCAGACAAGGGCGGCTCAATAAATGAACTCGATACATACTCCGTTTTTGCAAGTTTCGGCGGGAGTGGCAATTTAAGTCTAAATAATGCAAGTGGAAATCTCGCACAATTTTTTGCAACAGGCATAGCTGCGCAACGACTAGGAGCTAATCCCGCCGTTGGATTAGCGCTAAATGCTAAGGCCGATGATGCTGTTGCAGAAATCAGTAAAGCTGATGCAGCTTTAGTTAAGGTTAGAGAAGACGCAACAAAAGAGCAGGAAAGTAACAAAGTAAAAGCAGCAGCTCTTAAACCATGCTTAACAAACGGAGCAAAAACTTCCGTGTTTCAAGCAGATAGCGATTTAGGACCATATTCAATCGGATTACCTAACACCACAGCAGCCGACAATCTCATCAAAGTACTCGAAAACGACTCCGTTTCACTCGCCAAAGCTGAAACATTCTGCAAATAGAAAGGAAAGCACCATGCCAGTAAGAAATTTAGGCACTCACATATTTGTGCAAATTGATCATTGTGAAGCAGCTGACAAAGCTACCTGTATAGCGCATCGCCAAGGTCAGGGGTTTACGCATCTTGCGACCACAGTATCTACTGCTGTATTCAATCATGACCACTTTAAGACTCCCGCAGACAACCCTGGTTGCAATCGCCCCGACATGGATGGTTGCATCGTGTTAGTTTTCGGAAAGTAAACACCGAAAGGCCCAATCATGTCCAATCAAGGTATTGAAAAGCCGGTTGCTCCTCAGATACCGAATGCGTTGCCTAATAAAGGCCCTGGTTTTTACTTTTCCAGTCATGTTCCTGGCCTAGTTCTTGCTCTATTTGGCACTTGCATCATAATTTTCACGGTCGATACCTCCCGTAAATCTACAACTGAAACAATTGATACGCCGCTATTCCTGCCTTGGCCAGACGGTTTGGTTCAGGTTTCATTGAACGAGAAAAAAGGAACGCAAGACATGAGATCAGTTGCCGTTGATAATGCCGTGGATGCATTATTGGCACAAAACGGCATTGAACCGGAAGGTGAAAAATGAAAGTGAAATACACCCTATATATCGCTTTTTTTGCGATTGCATACTCACCATGTCCTGCCTATGCCGCTGAAAAGCTAAATTACGAGAGCTGTCAAAGAGACGTTCTTAGTGCTACAATATCACAATCTCGAAAATTAATTTGTGCCGGTTATATCAGAGGGCATAAAGACGGTTCGAAACTTGCTGCAAATGATAGTGAATGCGCACCCGGGATGAGTTGTACTGTAGGGCAAGGTGGTAATTTGGGAGGCACATTTGATGTTGCATCTAGCACGCAAGTTTATGGTGTCCTATCTGGGATAAGTGGTACGGCTGGTGAATATGGTCCAGACGACCTAATGACAATACGCGTACCCGCAAATTGGCAAACAGCTAAGCAAAATGGTGATACATCTTGGGCCTTAATAGCAGGAAATAAGTCAGAACTTGGTACAAAAATTAAACAAACCATTACAATTCCAGCTGACACAGGCGGAGAAGTGGCTTCTGCGGTCATTCCAGAGTTCAAATCCATAGAAGACTGGGCAAAGCAAACAGAAAACCCTTCCCAGTTTCTAAAAAACTTAGAGAGTTTTGTTACAACATTGCCTGCTGATGAGAATGGATATGTTCTCACTTTAAGAGACTCTAAAACGGGAGGTTAGAAAGAAGCATCATTCTATGTCGCGCTTTTGCACACCTGAAACGCATGCTTGGCTTCCGCCGTCTCCGGCTTCGCGGTCCAACAGGCGCGCGTGATGAGTTCCTTCTCGCGGCCACCGTTCAAAACCTACGAAAACTCACACGATAATCTGACCTTCCCTTGAGCAGTTTGCTGTATTGTCCCACCAAATCCGTTCGTTGCGTAATAATCCATGTAGGCCGTCTGATATCCCTGCCCATCCTTCGGTCCCATGTAAACGCGAATAGCTTTGAAGCTTGATGGATTTTTTAAGAGCGGTGGGACTTGTGATGTAAATCCATAATTTGGCGGCGAGCAGCCTCTCTCTACCTTTTCAGCTTGCCTTATCTTTTCTCCATAGCTCTTAGCCTTTTCAGCATATGAGGGATTAGGCATCTCAGAGAATGAGCTTATTTTAGCCAATAGCTCATAACCAGATTTATTCTGCTGAAACTGACTGGCAGGAATAGCTGTAACTAAGGGGAGTACATGTTTTTCAAAATCGTCCGCCATAAGGGTTTTAGCCGCTTTAGGTTTTCCAAGGCCTTTCCAGAGTTTTTGTAGCCGCAAAATCTTATCGGGGGGTCTAATAGAGCTATCTGAGGCTAATTCTTCTAAGATCGGTAAAGTCTCTATACGGGTGATCTTGGCTTTCACTTTAGAGATGGCTTCATGCTTTAGGTCTGCAGCGCGGTAATCAAGATTATCAAAAACGACTTTGGCGGCTTCCATATCTCCAGTCTCAATAGCACTTTCTGCTTCGACTATAGCATTACTGGCCAGTTCAGACCTTTTGGCGATTACATCTGGATCATTATCGTGAACCCTATCCCTAAGATACGGCCATATCTGGAACATGGCTTTCTTGAGCTCGACAACAATACCGCAGAACGCGCCATGCGGCCCATTGCTATTGCCACGAGGTCTTAACCTCTTTGCTTTCAACAGATTTAAGCAAATCCACTCCCGTTTTTCGTTTTCCAGCAAGTATAGCAAGCACGCCCAAATTTAAATTCAACCAGCCCTCATCTTTACCAAGATTGTTGGAGGTAGAGGCATATTGATATGCGCCTTGCATTGTAGATAGGCTGTTTTTTATATTATTAATCTTATGAGGAACGTCTTTGGTGAGAGACGTGAAGCTTTGTAAAAACTGCTCATCTGATTTGTATTCTACAAACTGACCTTGCTTCCTTCACTTTCAAAGTCGCCTCTGCTTTCTTAGCAAGTGATACTATAGATATTGCAG
>CAZZIZ010000164.1:0-7565 GCA_964654535.1 uncultured Chitinophagales bacterium | reverse complement strand
TGATTCGTTAGAGCAAATCTTCAGACTTGCATAGCACTCTTTAATCGTCCTGATCTCCAGATCAGGATGCCTTAATTGGAGGATTTGCAATCCGACCTGAATACACTTTCGTTTTCCCAATTTCCTTCCAATTTCTGCTGTCTTCGTCGAACTATTTTAGATCGATTGCAAATCGATGGTTTATGTATCCCGATCGCAGATCGGGACGATTGGAAGACTATTGCTTCACTACTTTTTGTCGAACCAACAAGCCATCTTCATTCATCAATTCTACAATGTAAACCCCAGCTTCTAAACTACTTAAGTCGATGTTCGAATGACCTTGTTCAAACAGTTCCAAGAAAAGCCTGCCTTCTAGAGAAAACACCTTAACATTATCAAAGCCTGCAGCGCTTTCAATTTGCAGGTTTGAGGAAGTTGGATTTGGGAACAACTTAATTTCATTAGAGTTTTCTGAAGTTTCTGCCGAAAGTGGAAAGGCGCACTCAGTTTCTGCCATAGACAAGGGAATTCCGTGAATAGTTAGATCCTCAATAGTATAAATCTCAGAAATCGATTGGGTTCCAGTGTACAGATTTACCACCAATTCGTTTCCTGTTATGCATCTTGGGTCTTCTGTACAAGTTGGATTAATCAAAAATTGGAATTCCGAATCGCCAATTATCTTCATAGGATTATACGAGACCCCATCAATTACAAACTCAACAATTAGCTGTCCGCCAAGAATCCCTGAACAAGTTGTAACTGCCGAGCATCCTAAACTCCCCAAATTGTTAGGTACGTTTCGGGTGTATTTAAACCATCCAAACTGTAGTGAAATGCGATGATTACTTATGTCTATTGGACCGAAGGTGATTACACTCCTTGCATCACCGCAGTCCGCAAATCCCGGAAAAGAGCTCAAGCAATCGCAACAATTGAATCCTTCTACATCAGCTATTTCGAAAACACCATCGTTGACACCCCACAGATAATCAGTTCCGTTTAAACCAGGGGCACCGCAATTGCCAAAAGTCTGTGCATTCCAGGGTATAGCAATTCCATTACAATTGTAGCTGGTTGATCCACTTTGCGCCCAACTATTGTAGTTATCAAATGGCTTGGAAAAAAGCACATCTCCAGTAGGGTTAAAGATATCAAGGCAAGAGTCTTGTGCATTCGTATGGAAAATTGAGCAAAGCAAAAAGAAAAGACGTACCAAAAACTTAGACATATTCTTCAAGTGAATTTCAAAAATATGAATAATCTCAGCAGGAATTTGATCATAAAGCCTCGACACGATCTTTACTTGACGTCAAGCAAATGTTTCTCTGGCCCAAGTCTGAAGACTTGAACCAAAATGAGACTTGCGTTTAACCCAACTCTGAAAAGGACAAATCAAGTAAATCCTAAAATCCTGCGAATCATGATTCAGACAATGCGTGAGGGATAGAGGGGTTTGTCTGAGCTCCTGTTGTGGGGTTCAAGAAATGAGCTTACCACCTTAGTGGTAGAAGCGATTTTTGAACAACACAGAACAGAGCGAGCCCCGACAGCCCGACCCCGAACTTGCTGCTTTGCAGCAGAAGAGAGTGGGGCACGCCCAAATCCTTAGGGCACGCCCAAATCCTAAACGCACGACCAAATTCATTTAAACACTCAATTGTTTAATACTCAGGCTCATTTCGCCCATAAAAGCTCGATTTGTGTGGATTTGGAATTATATGGGACTGGTTTTTGTTGGTTATTTTTAGTTAGAACTCTTTAAATCTAGAAATTATGGCTCTTAGAGGTGCAGGTGGTACAGAAGGCGGCGTTATGCGCTTTTTCCTTGGATTGACAATGTTAATCGCGGGCGGTTACCTATTACTTCAATCAATAGACGTTTTTACTCCGCTCTGGGGTGGCGGCGGTGGCCGTGGTGGCCTCTTTAGTGTAGGTGGCTTCAATGTTACCACAGGCTATGTACTGATCCCTTTCATTTTCGGGGTCGGTATGATATTCTTTAATTCTCAAAACTATCTCGGTTGGTTCCTCAGTGGTGCGTCTATTTTGATGCTTATTGTTGGGGTTATTGCCAATGTGCGTATAGGATGGAACGGTCAGCTCTTTGAGTTGATTATGATTCTGATTCTCACCGTTGGTGGTATTGGGCTCTCTATGAGCGCGGTACGTGCTTTACCGAGTGGAAATGAGGATGCACGCCTTAAATAGACTGTTAACAGTCTAATCAAGCAAACATTTTGAGGTAAATTTACGTTAGGTTATAAAGGCCTGACGTATGAAGAAAACGCATATTGCTATGTTACTGGTTATAGGTGCAGCTATTATGCTCCTAATAAGCAGTTCAGACAGCTATTCTCGTTACGTTGATTTCGCTGAAGCGGCGGAATATCCTGGTAAGGAATTTCAGCTTATTGGCGTTTTGGATAAGGACAAAGACCTTACCTACGATCCGGTTAAGGATCCAAATTACTTTTCATTTTTCTTGAATGATGAGGCTGGGGTGCAGAAAAAAGTCGTGTACCGTGGCGCTAAGCCGGCGGACTTTGAGCGCTCGGAAGATATAGTCTTGACGGGCTCTATGAACGGGGACGAGTTTCACGCCTCCAAGATTTTACTGAAATGCCCATCGAAATATAACGATGGGGAAATTGAACTTAAAGAGTTCGAAGCGGTTAAGACTTAGTGAATGGACATCAACTACATAGGTGAACATTTAATCCCCGGAAATCTAGGTCACTTTTTTACAATCTTAAGCATGGCTGCAGCCTTTTTGGCTGCATTTTCTTTTTTGTTTTCTCACTTCTCTGGTGAGAAGTCGAAATCTGATTCTTGGTATCGCTTGGGCAAGTGGGGATTTTTCATCCACGCCTTTTCTGTGGTAGCCATCATTTCTATTCTTTACTATTTGATTACGATGCAGTATTGGGAGTACCAATACGTCTGGCAACATTCTTCTTCGGAACTGCCTGCTCGTTATCGTATTTCTTGCTTTTGGGAAGGGCAGGAGGGCAGCTTCTTGCTCTGGACTTTCTGGCATGTGGTTTTGGGTTTCTTCTTGCTGCGCAATCGCATTAAGTGGAGCGCGCCGGTTATGGGTTTGCTTTGTTTCACGCAGATATTCTTGGCTGCTATGTTAATTGGGCTGTACTTTTTTGAATACAAAATAGGTTCTAGTCCTTTTATCTTGATGCGCGACTTCAATCCGGGTATGCCGGTTTTCCAGAACGCGAGCTACGCCAACTTGATTCAAGATGGCAATGGTTTGAATCCGCTGTTGCAAAATTATTGGATGGTGATTCACCCGCCGACTTTGTTTTTAGGCTTTGCGGCTTGCTTTGTTCCTTTCGCGTTTTCTATTGCCGCGATGTGGAACAAAGACTATGGCAAACTCTGGGCGGCCAATACTTTGCGTTGGAGTTTGTTTGCTGGCGGCATACTGGGCATCGGAATTTTGATGGGTGGCGCTTGGGCGTACGAGTCATTGACCTTTGGTGGTTTTTGGGCTTGGGATCCAGTTGAAAATGCTTCTTTGTTTCCTTGGATTACTTTGCTAGCTGGTTTGCATTGCTTGCTCGCCTATAAGCATACGGGTCACGCGCTGCGCGCGACTATTTTCTTTTTACTGATTTCGTTTTTGTTGGTGCTTTACAGCACCTTCCTCACGCGTAGTGGCATCTTGGGGGATACTTCTGTTCACTCATTTACTGATTTGGGTATGTCGGGTCAACTGATTTCTTTCTTTGGGTTATTCTGTGTGGTTAGTATGATCACTATGATAATTGCTTGGCGTGGAATGCCTACGATTGTAAAAGAGGAGTCAGCTTACTCGCGTGAGTTTTGGTTGTTCGTTGGTTCGCTTATTCTTTTTCTATACGGAGTATTTATTATTTGGGATACTTCCTGGCCGGTGATTAATAAGATTACCTCGATGGAGTTCTTTAAGTCCTTGCCCTATTTGAGTAAATACGCCGACAACCAAACGGCAATTACAGATCCTATAAAACACTACAATCGCTATTCTATTTGGTTTGGTTGTGTTACTTCTATTTTGCTATCGGTGGTTTTATATCTGCGTTATAAAACGAGTAGTAAGAAAAAGACGGTGCTTAATTTATTGCTAGCTGGTCTTGTTTCTATTGTCTTGTCGGTTGTATTGGCGAAGGGTCTTGAGATTACGATGACTGGTAAGTATAATTTGCCTTTTACGCAAGGTAATGTTCGCTTCTTGTCTCCTTATTTCGTCTTACTGATATCTGGGGTAATGGCGGTTGTAATGAATTTTAATTATCTCGTGACAGTTATACGCGGTAATGTGCGCGTTTCAGGTGCGCCGGTGGCGCACATTGGTTTTGGTTTGATAATGTTGGGTGCCTTAATTTCTAATTACAATCAAGAAGTTATATCGCTGAATACTATGGGAATGGACTACGGCGGAGAATGGGACAACAAAACCAAAATGGAAAATGTGTATTTGCCTCAAGACATACCAGTGCAAATGAACGACTACTGGATTACTTATACTGGCGATTCCATTTCTTCGCCAGATACTTTCCACGCTATTGAATACGAGAAGAAGGCAAATCTTGAAGACGAGCCAACTGAGAAGTTCACCTTATTGCCCAACACTCAGAATAATCCTCAGATGGGATTGATTAGTAATCCTAGCTCGAAGCATTATTGGAACAAGGATGTATTTACTTATGTCTCTTCTATTCCTAACAATTCCGCAACGGATACGGCAAAGATTTTTAAGGAGTATGAAGTTGCTAAGGGTGATACGATTTTTACCGAGTTATCGGGAATTGTATTGGAAGATATAGTGCCGAATCCTACGCACCCGCTCTACATACCCGATGAAAATCAGATTGGAGCAATGGCCGTTTTAGGAGTGTATCGTCGAGATAAGCGTTTTCAGGCCGAGCCGATTTATTATATCAAAGATCGAATGGAGCATAGCATTCCTGCAACAGTTGAGGAGGCTAATTTGGATATTCGTTTCACGAAAATTGTTACTTCTTCTGGTAAGATTAAGTTGGAGGTAAACGAAACCATTCCACCCCAGGCCTTTGTCATTATGAAGGCGACCATTTTCCCTTGGATAAATGTTCTATGGCTCGGATCAATTGTTATGGGTCTAGGTTTCATAATGAGTATGTTCCAACGCATAGGAGAAACAAGACGATTGCGTAAAAAAGCAGTGGCGTGAAAGTTTCGATAATTGGTGCTGGAAATGTCGGCTCGCACATTGCGAAAAAACTGCACGAGCTTAATCACGATGTGGTGCAAGTGTGGAGTCGCAGCCTTGAGGCAGCAGAACTTGTTGCGAATGAAGTTTCTGCCGAGGCCATAGACGAGTTTGCGAGTATAGATGCTGGAGTAGCTTTAATTATTATCGCTGTTCCTGATGACCATATTGCGACCGTAAGCGAAAGGTTGAATGATGTTCAGTCGCTAGTGGTGCACACCTCGGGAAGCGTAGCCTCTACGGTTTTGTCCAAGCATAAACGCCACGGCGTATTTTATCCGATGCAGACGTTTAAAAAAGCTGGCGATGTACAATGGAAATCACTGCCTGTGTTTCTATTCGCAAATTCCGATAATGACATTTCCTTACTGCGGAGCCTTGGCGAGGAGACCGGTTCGTCCGTGAGTATACTCGACGATCAGCAGCGCGCCGCGCTGCACGTTGCTGCGGTCTTCGCCAACAACTACACAAATCATATGCTCGTCATCGCCGAAAAATTAATGCGCGAGAACAATCTTGATTTCAATTTATTGAAGCCCTTAATTGAGCGTACCTTCGATAAGGATGCTTTGCCGTCGGAAGCGCAAACTGGGCCAGCGCAGCGTGGCGATGAACAAACCTTGGAAAGGCAATTGGATTTTCTGCAAAACGCAAAGCGCTACCAAGCCATTTATGCTATGATAGCATCGAGCATTATGGAAGAAAAAAAACAAAATGAATAACGAGATACTCAGCAAGTTCAAAAACATTAAGGCTTTAATTTTTGATGTAGACGGCGTGCTTACCGACGGCACAGTTATGGTAACGGAACGCGGAGAGCAGTGGAGGAGTATGAGTATCAAAGATGGTTACGCTTTGAAACAAGCAGTAGAAAAGGGGCTTAAGGTTGCGATTATAACTGGCGGTACTTCTGAAGGAGTAGCTAAGCGCTTAAAGGGTCTTGGCATAGTCGAGATATTTTTGGGTATTCATAATAAAATAGCGGCCTACGAAAAAGTGCTAACCAAGTTCAGCGTAGACGCTGAGGAAGTCCTTTATATGGGCGACGATATTCCAGACCTAGAAGTAATGAGGCAAGTTGGAGTGGCCGCTTGCCCCTCAGATGCCGCACCCGAAATATTAGAGCAAAGCCATTACATATCGAGCCACGAAGGTGGTCAAGGCTGTGTTCGTGAGGTATTGGAAAAAGTAATGAAATTGCAGCAACTTTGGGTGTAGATGAATTTCTTCACCGGTTTCTTCAAACTCATACGCGGGGTTAACCTGATTTACATTGCGCTGACGCAATTGATGTTGCAGTATTGTGTTGTTTGGCCCGTATTGAATATGGGAATACCAATTTACCCAAATGGAGAGGCTTCGACTTGGTCTTTGGGTTTTCAATATGTGACACCAACACTTATAGGAATTGACTTCTTCTTGCTCGTTATGTCTACCATTATTATAGCCGCTTCTGGTTATATGATAAACGATTACTTCGATGTTAAGATTGACGAGATAAACAAACCTAATCGTATACTTGTTGATAGACTCTTGCCAAGGCGAAAAATCATGATACTTCATGTGTTGCTAAACCTGACGGGCGTGGTGATTGGATTTTACTTGGCCTGGAAAATTGGTAAGTGGCAGCTAGGATTAATTCATGTTGCAGCGGCTAGTCTGTTGTGGTTTTATTCGCTGTTCTTAAAAAGACAATTTCTGATTGGGAATATTGTTGTAAGTGCTCTGACCGCCTTGGTGGTCTACACAGTTTGGGCTTATGAACTTCAGCATAGCCAGCACGCATTTGTTCTTTCAACTTTTGGTGGGTCAGAGAAGAACTTAATGAAACAGTACTTCATTTTTTATGCAGCCTTCGCCTTTGTGATTAATCTCATCCGTGAGTTAATTAAAGATATGGAAGACATCGAGGGAGATCGTTTGGGGAAATGCAGAACAGTGCCAATCGTTTGGGGTATAAAAAATGCAAAGTACTTGACGAGTTTTATAATACTACTAGCACTAGGCTTTATGAGTTTCATCTTTTTTGAAAATGGAATTCAAATTCCTTATGATTTTCAAGTCATAATCTATGGTACGTTACTTGTTCAACTACCCTTGGTTTATGTTTTATACAAATTGTTTAGAGCGGATAAGCCTTCAGATTTTAAACATTTGAGTAATGTGGTAAAAGGAGTGATGCTTTCGGGAATACTTTTTTTGCTTTTATTCAGACATCACGTTTATTCAATGATTGAGCTCGTAACAGTGTAGATGTTTTAGTCTTATTTTTACGCCATCTTGAAAAACCACCCACCTATACTACTAGCCTCTCAATCCCCGCGCCGCCACGACC
>CAZZIZ010000163.1:0-7586 GCA_964654535.1 uncultured Chitinophagales bacterium | reverse complement strand
AAAGGAGAGATAGAAGGCAACAGTGTCTGCTATTGCATCGCTCAGGATAAATGGAAAAAATGCAAAACAATTTGCGCGCACCTTTTCGGGCGCTTCAAGTTGAATTGCTGCTAAATATTTAACAATTAAAATTCTCTATAATGAAGACTTCAGAACAAATTAAAAAGGAAGTAAAAGAAAAGTACAGCGAAGTAGCACGTAACCAAGTGTCTTGCTGCGAACCTGCTTCAGGCTGCTGTGGCACCGACATTCCTATCGCTATGATTGGCGATGAGTACGAATCTATGGAAGGCTATATGGAAGGCGCTGACCTAAAACTAGGATGTGGTTTGCCAACCGAGTCTGCCGGACTTAAAGAAGGTCAAACTGTAGTTGACCTTGGCTCAGGTGCTGGTAACGATTGCTTCATTGCTCGCGCAGTTGTTGGCGACAAAGGAAAAGTAATTGGCGTTGACTTTTCAGACGATATGATTGCGCTGGCGCGTCAAAATGTACAGAAACTCGGTTTCAATAATGTTGAGCTGGTGCAAGGCGAAATAGAAGCGATTCCGCTTCCAGATGGAACTGCAGACGTTGTAGTGAGCAATTGCGTTATGAACCTTGTTCCAGACAAGAAAAAAGCATTTGCTGAAACTTTCCGAATCTTAAAAGCAGGAGGACATTTCTCAATTTCAGACATAGTGTACACAGGTGAAATGCCAGCCGCCTTGCGCGAAGTAGCTGATCTCTATTCTGGTTGCGTGAGTGGGGCAGTGCCGAAGGAGGAGTACTTAAAAACTATAGCGGAAGCAGGCTTTGAAAATGTGCAGACCCCGATAACCAAACAGATCGTAATCCCTCAAGAGGTATTGGATGAACACTTAACAAAAGAACAGCAAGCATCTTTTGCTTCTTACAAAGTGGAGAGTATTACTGTTAATGCGGAAAAGCCTTGCTGTGATCCAGCATCAGGTTGTTGCTAGTATTGAATAATTAGTTTCTCTTGAAATTGAATTTCACTAGAAACGAGACTTAGAATATAAACGCCGTTTGGAAGTTTTGGTAGTGATACAACGCTACCACTTTCTAGACGGCGTTTTCCTATTTCAATTCTTTTGCCCGTCGCGTCCTTCAGACTGATATCGAAGTCAAGACTGCTTTCTATTGGCAGGCTTAATCTTACTTGATTTGTAGCAGGGTTTGGAAAGATATCAATCCCTTCGCTGGCGCTTGTGGTTTCGATATCGCTAAGAGCAATGCAGGCGCTGTTAAACTCCCTGCCGGGGGAGCCTAAGAAACATTCAGAGGTCCAAGAGCCAGGCTCATTTGGATCGGAAGTCAGATCAAACAACTCTAGTGTATAGCCTTCACCATCTGCGGCAGAAGGCCAGGGTTCTGCGTCATTAAAGACTAACTCGTCCTTCAGTACAGCCGCGTGATCCCGCATCGCGATGCGCTCTCCGTCATTGCTCAGTTGAAACTCAAAATCGCCCACGACATTATTGACCCAAGGATGAATACTCGAGAATTTTTCTAAAGTACTAGCCAAGACTATGTAGTCATTAGCTTCTATGACTGTTCCAACAGGAATTTTAAACTCATTGTAAAACTGTTGATCCTCGAAAGTCCAGTTACTGATATCCAATGGAAAATCATTAGGGTTGTACAATTCAATCCAATCGCCAGAATCAGCCTCATCGCTGGAGTGGTAGTTGATTTCACTTACGACTATATCACTTATCTCAGGGCTTCCGGTAAAACTAGCCGTGAGCGCTACGTTATTGAGCGGGTCCAGCGTCACCGACTGCGCGGATACATTGCTCACTAAATTGCTGTTCGACCAGGTTTCGAAGCTATAACCTGGATTGGGAATAGCGGTAAACGTAACAGGCACTCCCTGAAAGTAAATTCCGTTCCACGGATACGTTTCTGGACTAATACTGTTTAGTTGTATGCGTCCAGCTCCATCGGGTTGAACATCAATTTGGATAACGCGTTCTGCGGCTAAATCAAAGTGCTCTCTAATGTGCTCACGAGATGTGTTTTCGCGTCCCTCAAGATGCGAGCGCATATTAGTTATACCCTGATCCCAATCTATGATTGAACTCGGTCCGCCCCATCTTGCGATCTGTCTAGGTATATCTGGCTCGAGTTCGTCTCTTATCCCATCTATTACCTGGTTATAATGGGCGGGCTGGAAAATAGTGTTGATCAGATCTGCGTAACGATTTATAAAACGAAGTCGGAACTTTTCATTTATGAGTACTCGGTTAAACAGTCTACTATGATCGGAAGGCACGCCAGGTGATCGAGCGCGATCTAAATAGTTCTCGTTGATACCAGAACCAAAATTTCCTAAAGCTCCATCGACATCAAAAAGCATATAGCGCCATTTTCCATCCTCGGTTTGCGGGCGCCACAGTTTGGTATTGTTGATTAGCCAAGCAATACCTCCCCAATCTAAATTTTGGATGTGGATTTCTGTTGCATAGTAGTCTATATAGTTGTCCAAATCGATTCTCGTATCTAGAATTTCGTAAAATTCCTCGGAAAAAATATTGGTCGAAAGGGCAAGGTCTACTGTCTCTTGAAAATGTTGATAGGATCCTACAAGTGGATATACCTTACTAACTAGGTCGACATTTTTTGAGTCCACTCCGTGATTGCTTTCGATATAGTGCTCGTCCATTTTTTCACGAATACCATAATGTCCCCAGAACTCTCCATTCAAATACACCATTGAAGACTCGTGAGTCATATAGTCTATGTCCGTTGCGTCCGAAACCAACTCCGCTACAAAGGCGTCCTGAAAGCGATTGCTGTAAGCTACTTGTCCAGTATTTCGCAAGTTGAAATTATTATAGGAAGTAATTCCACTTTTACGAGACAACAAAGGATAATCAACCGGCCCTTCAATCGACTTCTTGGTGTCAATCCTAAAACTCTTTTGCGGTTCCGCTCGGCTCCAACCTCCGTGAATTTCCAAAGCCATATCAAGATCGACGACACGATCATTAGATAAATCGAAGATTTCAATGTGCGCATCTCTTTCCCAGGGCTGCCAGAAGTTTGCACCCATAAAAGGGTAGTCCGCTTCATAAGAGTCACCGAGCACATAAATGCCATTTTCCTCATCCCACAAATTCTCGGGTGCCGTAGAAAGAGAAATTACCGGCAAGGAAAAGTTTGGTTGATTAATAAAGTAAGTACCAGTAACATCCTCACTAGGAGCTTTAGTTTCTGAATAGCATTTGACTGAAAGCACAACTGATTCCATAAATTCAAATGAGTCTGCCGAATCGTCGTTGTCAGTGGCGACCGCTCCGTCTGTTCTAAAATGCGCGCTAGCATCTTCGTCTGGGCATTCAAAACTTACAGTTTGTGCGATATTATAAAATCCAGGAGCCGGAGACATTATCGCGTCTTGAGCGTAACCCGTATAGCACACCGAATTCGATAAGAGGTTTGGATCTTCAGGGCTCGGTTCGAGAAACAAGCACCATTCGTTCCCGCCATCGCTGCCGCGACCGTAGCTATTGCCTTCTCTCATCAAAGGATAGTTCGCAGAGTCTATTAAAGTCCCATTGTTATCATAGAGCTGTAAGGACTCATTCTCCTTACTCAGTTTAAAGTTCGTTTGCAAGAAGAAAGTCGGTGTAAAAAACCAGTCAGGTAAATCAGTATCCGATGTTCCTTCTATGGTGGCAATGTTCACCGAAGCAAACAGAAAAGGATTAGCACTAAAGTCAGAAGAGGTGGCAGAAATATTATGAACCTGTACCGCAAAGACATTGGTTCCTTCAACAATTAATTCTTCATAGTCATAAACAAACTCTTCCGGTGTTTCGCCAAATTGAAGGACCGCTTCTACGTCAAAGTTAGTATAGTCATCGTGATCACCGTTATGACCATTCATACTCTCTGAACGCGCTATTTCTGTTCCGTTCATATAGGCAATGAAACCATCGTCGTAATCCATATGCAAATACATCCAATACAGCGAGTCTAAATCTTCGATGTTAAACTCTCGGCGCATAAAAACAGAGGGACTACCAAAAGGGATTTCAGTATTGTCATCTTCATCTGCATATCCGAAACCTGAAGGTGCAGTTGGCCAATTGGCTGCGGATGAATTGAGTTCATTCCAATCATCCGGAGGAGCGCTGTCACCAATATGGTATTGCCAATCGTCGCCCGTCTGAGCAAAGGAAACGTAGTTACTTACAACAGAAATGTCTTCACCGTTAGCCAGAACCAACAAGCGCTCTTGTGGAGGAATAGCGATATAAGGGAAGCTCCATTTGTTCGGTTCACTGAGGTCATCGCTCAGACTATAACCCTCTAGTTGTACCTCAGTCGTTCCAGTATTGTAAAGCTCAATCCAATCGCTGTCTATTCCGCGAAAATCAGTGATACCTCCTCGAGACGAAAGTTCATTGATCACTACTTGAGCCGCAAGTTCACCCGCACATAGGAAACAACAAAAAACCAGTAAAATGAGCCTTGTTAACACCCTTCAATAATAGCAAGATTACGGCATATTTGTAAAGCGAGCTATTTGCTCAGCACCGTCAATTTGCCAGAGCGATAATTAGTGACAATTAGATTTTCATCTGAATAGGTGATATCTGTAGGCTTATCAAAGCCCTTCTCAAGAACATATAGGAATTCGCCGGCCAACGAGTAGAATAACAAGCGACTATTCTCGAAATCGGTGACAATTACTTCATCTTGATGAATAAAAATTCCTGTTGTCGCATTCATATCTTCTTCTTCGCCAAAAGTTCGTAGGTGTTGGCCCTTAGTATCAAAAACCTGAATGCGGTGATTATAAGCATCAGCGACATAAAGTTCATCGCCAAACCATTGCAAATCGGTAGGGTAGCGAAAGGCTCCATCTACCTGTCCCTGTTCTCCAATTCGCTTCCAACCTGAACCAGCTTTATACAATACACTATGCGAGTAGAAGTCTGCTATTGCCTCGCGCTCTTCATCACGGTGATATGCGGCAGGCGCATCAAGTTCCTCCGAAATACTAAGCGATATCCTAAAGGTTTTTTGTTGAGAAGTTGTAAAGTGAAAAATTTCATCAGAGCCATAGCTAGGAACAAAAACAGTAGACCCCTCAGCGTGTATGTGCATCGGCCGCTCAATATTTGCAATCTCCTGCTTTATTTCTCCTTCCTTATTAACCAGAACTAGACGATTATTATCGCCGTCGCTGACCCAAAAGTTGCCTTCGTAGCCCGGAGCAATGCCAATAGGAGCAACGCCCGCCATCTCAATTTCTTTTTCTACGGACCACTGAGCCGGGCTGCAAGAAAAAAGCCCCATTAGTAAAAACAGGACCCCTAAAATTCTCAGCAAGCTATTGGCCATTTTTCTTAAGCAGTTTCGAAATCATATTTCTCTTATAGTGGCAACAAGCTGGTAAGTTTTTATACGTCTCTTCATCGGCAGTGTAGTTCACCGTGTCGTATCCTCGCTCGGAAATACGTTGTTCTATTACCGTCAACTCCACAACTTCTGGATCGTAACTCACCGTAAACATTTTAGAATCCTCGTCCCAACTAGCATTTGCAACGCCCATCGTTTTATAAGCTTTGCCCTCTATGCGTGCGCGACACATATCGCAATTGCCCGCAACGTAGAAAGAACCTTCTATCAAATTATCAGGATTGAATCCACCTACTGGTTCAGACTTGTTCACTTCTACCGTTCCATCGGCACGAGTTATTTTGGTGCTCACTGGAGAGTAACCAGCTACATCAACTTGTTTCTCAACTTGATCAAGGGTCAATGGTTCATCGCTCGGGTAAGTGAATTGAAAAATGCCCGTTTCCATATCGAGTTGTAGGTCTTTAAGCGATTTGAATTCTTTAAACTTCTTTTCCAAGCCATAGGCGCAGAAAGGACAGCCCAAACCATCTACTTTCAACTCGTAAGCATCGCGGTTGGTTTCTTGTGCGCTGAGCAAACTCGGCGAAGCCAACAAAGCAAAGCCGAAAAGTAGTAGCGCTATTATTTTTGAATATCTCATGTTTAATCTTTAATAAATAAATCTGGTTCCTAGGAAAAGACTGTATTTGCGTTCATTGACTAAATCCATTCCATTCTGAACCAAAGGCGCTTGCACACCTATTTCCCAGGTAAAATGTTTGCGCACATATTGGACTCCCTGCGTGTACAAAAGTTCAAATGTATCCCTCTCGGTATACTCTGTCATAACGTATTCAAAGAGGAAGTTGATTTGCTTGGCCGGATATACTGGTTTCAATATTGGAAGCCCAAAGCCTGCCCTCACTTGTATAAAGTCCTCGTCGAGCTCAGGTACTATGTTATATCCAAACTCAAAAGACATACCATGTTTCACGGTTTCATATCCCGAAACCGAGCCGAAGTAGTACTGATAAACACCAAGGTTAATGTCCGTATTCAAGACCCTTTCACCAGTTGGAAAAGTTATAACCGACTTTAATACCGATCGGAAAGTCTTTCCCGTTCTATCGAAACGATAAAACTGATACTTCAGCAATAAGTTTACATCACCTAGTTGCGTTCCTACTTCTTCGACCTCAGCAAACTGTCGATCAGTGACTATAGGCACGTGAACCGCCGCAAGAAAATTACTCTTCGGCAAATAGTGAAACATAAGAGGCGCACGGGTATAGCTACCCAAATCCGTTTTACGAATTTCGGTCAGGGTTTTTATTACGATCGTCTTCGCGCTTAGCATTATGGGTTTGTCACTTGTCATTGGTGGACCCTGTGCGTGCATTACCAATGAACCAGCCATCAGCAAGACGAAGACTAAAAATTTTATTTTCATGGTTCTAGTCTTAGTTAAAAAATATTCTATTCACAACTATTCGTGAATACAATTCATTAACAAAAACTAGCAAAGGAAGGCCTGATACAATACTTGGTAGTCTGGATCAGGAAAATAGAGCGGTGCTCTATAAGTTTTAGGTAACTCGCTGCTTTTCTGCGGGCTATAATCCAGCACAAGAGGAGCAAGCGGTGCAATTTGAGAATGGAAATCTAGCGTCAACAACACCGGCGCAACATCGGTATCGGCTTTTATCACCAAGACCACATCGCTGCTACAATCGTCGGCGCAAGAACCGCTTGTCGAATCGCAGCAGGTTTTCACGACCATTACGTCCGAGCCTGCGGCGCAACCTGGGCAGCTTTTAATCACCAAGCCCGAGAAGACGACTAGTGTATAAAGTGCTAGGACTTTTGCCAGTTGTAAAAATATGTCGCGATTGCGTTTCATTCGTATTACCAAATATAACGGCTATTTAGACAGTATGTTTGATGGGTTTTGGCATTTTTTGGGCGTGCCCTCTCCATTTCCCTGTCCTAGTTGGCCTAAAGACCAACCAGGACAGGGAGATGGAGAGGTCGGGCTTTCGCCAGTCGCTCTGTTCTGCTGTCTACACGCATCGCCCCTCCAGCACTTAGGTGCTGAGGGCTCGGCGCTTGTCAGCAACAGGAGCTCCAACAATGGCTCTATCCCTCACGCAAATTTGGGTGGCGCTGGCTTTACTTGAATCGCCCTGATTTTAATCAGGGCGTAACGAGTGGGCGACTTGCAGTCGCCA
>CAZZIZ010000162.1:0-7628 GCA_964654535.1 uncultured Chitinophagales bacterium | reverse complement strand
GAGAAATCTTACGTCCTCTAGCAAGAGCGCTATGTTCATACGCTACGTGCATTGCGCAAGATCTCACACTCCTTTCGAGATGACAAAAGAAAGCGTTCAGATATTCTATTCCTTTGCATCGCTGCGCTCGCTTTGAGACCGGGAGATTTCTCGACGAGCTCGAAATGACTTTGTGTGTCGTGGATGGGTTTTGCGCGTGGCCGCAGCCAGGATAGAAGCGGTATGAGGTGCGGCTTGCTTTGTGTGAAGCAAGGAGCGGGGGTGGATGACCGGCTAGGGAATACACACCCGCGACTATGCTGAACCAAAGATAGACGTGCCGAATACAAGCGGATAGCCTGTTGCTGCCCAAAAAATTTAAAACGAAAAAAGGTTGTTAATCTGTCTAGAGAAATCCCTTCTCCTTCATCCAGTCGTCGTTGTACAACTTACCGATGTAGCGACTTCCGTGGTCGTGTAAAATGATAACCACCAAGTCGCCTTTCTTAAAGCGATCTTTCATTTGCAAAACTCCAGCTATGGCTGAACCCGCGGAGTAGCCGCAAAAAATTCCTTCCTCGCTCGCCAAGCGTCTCGTATAAATTGCACCATCTTTATCGGTAACTTTTTCAAAGTGATCGATAACGTCGAAGTCTATGTTGAGCGGAATAATATCTTCTCCTATTCCTTCTGTGATGTACGGATACACCTCATTCATATCCTTCTCGCCAGTTTCGTGATACTTCTTGAGCATAGAGCCGTAGGTGTCAATTCCCAATATTTGAATATCTGGATTCTGCTCTTTTAAATACTTTCCTGTTCCACTTATAGTTCCACCAGTTCCAACTCCAACCACGAAGTGCGTGATTTTTCCTTCGGTTTGTTTCCAAATTTCTGGCCCAGTACTTTCATAGTGTCCCTGACGATTGGAAAGATTGTCATATTGGTTTACATAGTAAGCGTTTGGGGTTTCCGCAGCGATGCTACGCGCTTTCATATAGTAAGAACGTGGATCATCGGCCTCCACATTGGTGGGACAAACAATAACCTCGGCACCGACTGCTCTTAGGATATCCATCTTTTCTTTGGACTGCTTGTCAGTGGTTGTGAAAATGCACTTATAACCTTTTGCTATGGCCGCAAGGGCTAAACCCATACCGGTATTGCCACTAGTGCCTTCTACGATTGTACCTCCCGGTTTAAGGAGTCCGGCTTTCTCAGCATCTTCGACCATCTTAATGGCCATACGATCTTTAATAGAGTGTCCGGGATTAAAAGACTCGACTTTTACCACTACGTCGGCATCAATCTCTTTGGTAAGTCTGTTGAGTCGGACCAAAGGGGTGTTTCCGATCGTCTCAATTATGTTATTGTATATCATTCAGCTTATGAAGCTAGAAAGATTACTCGATGAAATAGGAATATTCCAACTGGAATTTACGGTCTAAGATTCCAAGTTCTTTAACTGCTGCTTGAGTCAACTTAATGTCAGCATTTCCATTATCAGAGGTCGCAGGTAAATTTGAAATGACTTTTACATAGATAGACTTACCGTTCATAGGATTAGTCAAATAAACTATGGTCATTGGAGGAATGGTTTTGCTCAGGCAGAATAAATTTTGATCGTCGCCATCGTTTCCTCTCATATAGGTTCCGATAAAGTTTCCAGTTTTCAACTCAGAGTTGTAACTATTCGCCATTTGGCTGCTAAACTTATCTTCAAACTTTTTCATTTGGTCGAACATCACTCTTTCATTTGCAATGTTCTCTGCATTTATTCTTCGAGACATTCCAGCTCCGGTTACCATTCCAGTTCTGGAATTATCGTTGCCAGGCACCATCCAGCCAATTATTAACTCGTCTCCTTTGCTGAGTTCATCTCCTTGTAAATTGTTCCATTTTTTCAAACTAGTAACGGAGTGATTATAAGTTTGGGAAAGACTGTATAGCGTTTCTCCTATTTGCGCCGTGTGCAAGATTGGCTTCATCTTCGTGTAGTCGACCTTATCTATCATAGCTTCTTCTTTCGCGCGTGGGTTACGCGCTAGCTCTGTCTTTTCGTGGTGTGCAGCCAACATCGTTTGACGTGAATGACTGTGCATATTTCTGAGGAAAATTAGATCATTGGAGTTAAGACCGTCGTACTCATCCATAATATTGATCTTCTGCAGTCTTTTTATATCCAACCCATAGTAACGCGCTATGCTAGTTAAGGTTTCACCTCTTTGTACTACATGCGTTGGAGGCGTGTCTCCGATGTAAGTACTTTTTGCCGTTGCCGTATTTGGGATTTTCGGAATAGGAAATGAAATGATTTTTCCCTTTCTCTCGGGAGTACTTTCTACTCGATATCCCTTAGAACTACTTTCTGAAGGCAGCATTTCGCGACCTTCTTTGGCTGAAGAGTTTCTACCGGCATTGTGCGTAGTAGCTGTTCTTTCGACCTTTTCGCTACCTGCCATCATACTCGGAATCAGCAGAATATCGTCCACACCAATTTTGTTTTGGTCGATGAATGGATTCAAATCCAAAATATCATCTACTGAAACTTTGTATTGCTTTGAGATGCCATAGAGCGTTTCACCCTTGTTCACTCTATGCTTTGTGGTAGGGATTTCAACAACTTCTAAAGAAGAATTCGAATTTGTCCCGTAATCTTGGGCGAAAATTGTGCTAGAAAATAGGAGAAAGATGGCTAGAAATGAGAACGTCGCTTTCATAATTAGTAATTGGGGCAAAAAATGTGTCTCTTAGGGAGAACTAACGACCAAATTTATGTTATAGTGGTAGGCGTTGCCATTACATAAAACCCAAAGAATGAACATCTTATTCACATCTATCCTCGTTTCTTTCCAGTTTTTATTGGGCTTCCAGCTTATAGCCCAAAACGCTTCACCAGCAACGGTTGAAAGCAGAAAAGCATACGTGCTTAAGCTAGATGAAGAAATCTTCGAATCCACTCTTCGGAAGTTCGATAATGCTCACGAAGAAGCATTAGAACAGGGCTCCGAACTCTTTATTATAGAATTGAATACGCCAGGCGGCCTTTTGTCCATAGCGGACTCTTTGAGCAGCAGGTTGAGCAGAGATGATATGACCTCCATCGCATTTATAAACCACAATGCAGCGAGTGCGGGAGCACTAATTTCTTTATCCTGCGATAGCATTTTCATGACTTCCGACGCGAGAATTGGTGCCGCTACCGTGGTCTTCCAAGATGGTAGCAAAGCAAGTGAAAAGATGCAGTCCTATATGCGCGCCATAATGAAATCAGTGGCGCAGGTCAATGGGCGCGACACGACTATGGCAGAAGCTATGGTCGATGAGTCTATCTATATTCCTGGCGTTATTGATTCAGGAAAACTCTTAACCCTTACCACCAACGAAGCCCTTCGTCATAATTTTTGTGAGGCGCGCTTAAACTCTTTGGACGAAGTATTAGATCATTTGAATGTATCCGACGGTTATGTTCACACTTACGTTCCTTCTACCACCGACAATATGATTGAGTTTTTGACTCGACCACTAGTCACGGGGTTTTTATTAATGGTAATTTTCTGGGGTATCTACTTTGAAATGCACTCGCCTGGTATCGGTTTTCCTTTACTGGCATCTATGACCGCAGCTGTTCTATATTTCGCGCCGAACTACTTGGAAGGCTTGGCGGCCAACTGGGAGATTATACTCTTTGCCGTGGGGGTCTTGCTCATTGTGGTGGAGTTGTTTGTCATTCCCGGTTTTGGGGTGGCCGGAATTGCGGGATTGATCTGCATGACTGGAGGCCTAGTACTCAGTTTGGTTGGAAATGACATGTTTGACTTCAGCAATGCAAGACCCGGACAGCTAAATATGGCATTTACCATTGTTTCCACCTCTTTCATAGCCTCCTTGGTTCTCCTATATTTCTTCGGGAAAAATCTATTGAATTCATCTTACATGAAGAAACTGGTTTTGGAAGAAGAGCAGCTCTCTTCTGAGGGTTACACCACTGGCGTAGAAAAGAGCAATGAGTTAATTGGGAAGCAAGGCGTCGCCGCCACAGATTTGAAAATATCTGGTAAAATAGATGTAGGAGTAGACCGTTTGGATGCCATCACCCAAGGTGATTTTATAACGCAGGGAACGGAAATAGAAATCATCGATTACCGCGGCAACTATTTTGTAGTTCGATCAACTTCCTAGATTGAAAAAGCTCGCTATAATTCCTGCCCGTTTTGCCTCCACTCGTTTTCCTGGAAAACCACTGGTGGATATTGCAGGAAAAACAATGATACAACGCGTGTACGAGCGCGTTATAGAAAGCGAAGTGTTTAATGATGTGCTTATCGCTACGGACGATGAGCGCATCCAACTAGAAGCGAAAAGAATTGGGGCTCCAGTGGTTATGACCGCGGAAACACATCCTAGTGGAACCGATCGTTGTTTAGAGGCTTATCAAAAATATGCTGCTTCAAGTCAGGTCATTGTAAACGTGCAAGGTGATGAGCCGTTTGTGGACTTAGAAATGCTCGAAGATTTGACCGATTTATTTCTAAATGAAAAAATCAATATCGCTACAGCCGTCCGTCATTTTGATGAAGAAAAAGATTTAGCGAATCCGAGTAAAGTCAAGGCCGTACTTTATAATTCGGGCAGAGTACATTCCTTTAGTCGTCGGCAAAGCCCCATCCCAGCTGACCCAGAGCTCGATAAGAGATATTACAAACACATTGGTGTGTACGCTTTTCGGCCTGAAACCCTAGAGAAAATAAGTGCACTAGAGCCAAGCCCTTCAGAACTTTCAGAAAAACTAGAGCAGCTGCGTTGGACAGACAACGGATACTCCATTCACTCCATTTTAAGCAAGGCTGAGAATCCCGCCGTAGATACGCCAGCAGACCTCGATGAGATTTTAAAATGGATGGAGGCAAATAATTTGAGTTAAGCACTAGAGTCCTCTTTATAGTTTTCCAATAGTCAACAATTGCCTAGTTTTAGGCTCGTCGCCCTTAGATATTCATGTTAACTTTGTTACCCATAACGACCAATCTGTTATGGCAAAACACATCTTTGTAACCGGCGGTGTTACTTCATCATTAGGCAAGGGAATATTCGCTTCTTCCCTAGCAAAACTCCTACAAAGCCGGGGCTACAGAGTTACTATCCAAAAGTTTGACCCGTACATAAACGTTGATCCTGGCACCATGAATCCCTATGAACACGGGGAGTGCTATGTAACCGAAGATGGTGCGGAGACCGACCTTGATCTTGGTCACTACGAACGCTTTCTAAGCCAAAATACTTCGCAAGCCAATAACGTAACTACTGGTAGAATCTATCAGAAAGTTATTGAAAAAGAAAGACGCGGTGATTACCTCGGTAAAACAGTTCAAATAATACCCCATATCACTAATGAGATAAAGCGTCGTATGCTTTTGCTTAGTGAAACTGGAGATTACGATATTGTCATTACGGAACTCGGAGGCACTGTCGGAGATATTGAGTCTCTGCCCTATATAGAAACTGTAAGACAATTAAAGTGGGAACTCGCAACAGAGGATTGCCTCAATGTTCATCTAACCTTGGTGCCTTTCTTAAAAGCGGCTGCGGAGTTAAAAACAAAACCGACGCAACACTCAGTAAAAGAATTACAACGTTCGGGACTGCAACCTGACGTTTTGGTCTGTCGAACAGAGCATAAGTTAACTCCTTCTATTCGTCAGAAACTTGCCCTGTTTTGTAACGTAAAAAAAGAAGCGGTAATAGAAGCCATAGATGCCGATTCAATTTACGACGTTCCATTGCTAATGGAAAAGGAAGAATTGGATACCGTTGTTCTTAAAAAACTAAACCTTCCTAACGAAGGAAGACCAGAACTAAAAGAATGGCGTTCGTTTCTGCATAATTTGAAAAACCCAACCAAAACAGTAAAAATTGGTTTAGTTGGTAAGTATGTAGAATTACAAGATGCCTACAAATCGATTCACGAATCTTTTATTCACGCTGGAGCGATTAACCATTGCAAAGTTCAAGTAATCAGTATTCAATCCGAAACGATTAATAATGAAAATGCCAAGGAGAAACTAGGTTTTCTCAATGGCGTATTGGTTGCACCCGGTTTTGGAAGTCGAGGCGTAGAAGGAAAAATCGCTGCCATCAAATATGTGCGAGAAAACAACATTCCATTTTTAGGAATTTGCTTGGGCATGCAATGTGCGGTCATTGAATTTGCCCGAAACGTGATCGGCTTAGAGGGAGCCAACTCGACAGAGATGGATGAGCAATCTCCGCACCCGGTTATCGATATGATGAGCGAGCAGAAAAAAGTCAAAGGCAAAGGAGGAACTATGCGCTTGGGCGCCTATGCCTGCGAACTATCGCGTGACTCAATAGCCTACGAGCTATACGACAGCAATCCCGTCATTAGGGAGCGCCACAGACATCGTTATGAGTTCAACAATAAGTACCTAAGTCAATTCGAAAATTCAGGGATGAAAATGGTTGGCGTGAACCCAGATACGCGTTTGGTCGAAATAGTAGAATTGTCCAATCACCCGTTTTTCGTAGCTTGTCAGTTCCATCCAGAGCTAAAAAGCAGGGTTACAGACCCTCACCCCTTATTCAAACAGCTCATTCTCGCTGCAGTTTCTCAAAAGGAAGGCATAAAAGCTCCTGCAGAATCTGCCGTTTAGCCTTAATTACTAACTTTGGCGCTTTTTTAACCTTTGTTTAAGGCACTTTTTTAGAGCAAAATCACTTAGAATAGGGAATGGATCGCAAACCACTTATAGGCTTGGCACTCATAGGGCTTTTATTGTTCCTTATGCCCATAGTAAATCCTCCCCAAGAGGTTCCAGAAGAAACAACAACCGAGCAAGTTCAAGACGGAGCACCAGCTTCTTCTAGGCCTCCGGCCACAGCAGAAACTGCAAACTCAACACCAACAAATACGATACAAAGTGTTCCTCAATCTAATGAAAAGGTAAAATCAGCATTTAGCAACAGCGACGCTCCCGAGGCATTTACTGTTCTGGAAAATGATAAAGTCAAATTGACTTTTAGCAATAAGGGAGGTCGCGTTTACAAAGCTGAGATAAAAAATTATAAAACTGCTGATGGCGAACCAGTAGTCATATTGGACGGTCCAAATAATCGATTCAATTATAACTACTTCGTTAACGACCTAAACTTTCAATCGCAAGACATGAGTTTCAGTATTGCAGAGCAAACTGAAAATTCAATCGTCTATCGACTAAGCAATGCAGAGGGCGCGTATGTTGAGCAAAACTATACGCTCAAACCAGACGACGACTATATGGTCGATTACTATTTCAAAATGGTCGGTTTTGAAAACTCTTTACCGCAGGGCACCATTTTAAGATTGGACTGGCAACACGAACTCATCCAACAAGAAAAGCACACTGAAAACGAAAGAGATAAAACCTCTATTTATTACAGCGAAGTTGAAGAAATAGAATACCTCAATGAAATGAGCGATGAGCTCGAAGAAGAGACTAGTATTACTGGACTCGATTGGGTAGCATTCAAACAACAGTTCTTTAACTACACCCTCCTTTCAAAACAACAATTCAAAGCACAAAGACTTTCTGCGGTCGCGCCTACGGACGAAACTGATCCGACGCTAAAAACCTTGCGAGCAGAGATAGAGT
>CAZZIZ010000161.1:5753-7686 GCA_964654535.1 uncultured Chitinophagales bacterium | reverse complement strand
TAAAGCACAACTCCTTTTGGAGGTCAAGACCAGATTCGAACTGGTGTACAAGGTTTTGCAGACCTCTGCCTAGCCACTCGGCCACTTGACCATTATTATTTAATGGGATGTCAAATTTAAATGAATTTCAAATAGGCTACCGCCTTAATTTCGAATTAAATCCCCGTTTTTAGCAAAAGTCAGGAGTCTATTTGAGCTTTTAAGAGGCGTCTTTTTCTACTTCCACATATGTACGTGCAACTTTACCTAAAAGTGGAGGGTTCAATTTTGAAACCCTAATACGAACCTTTTGTATTGAGTTTGACAGTCCCAAAATCCTATTGATTATACGATAAGCAACTGTTTCTATTAAACGTGTTTTGATAGTCATAATCTCCTTGCAAATTGCATAAACCTGTTCATAGTTAATCGTTTCCTCCAGATTGTCCGACATATCCATTAATGAATCCAAGTCAGTAGTTAAGTAAATATCGACAAGGTATTTACCCCCAAAACTCTGTTCTTCGTCGTAATAGCCATGATAGCTATAGAACTCCATTCCCTCTAGAGCGATTATTGACATTTCGTACTTTTAGCTTGATTTTTGATACTTCTAATAAGCAGTCAAGAATACAATAATCCAAGGAAAAAATTACGCTCTATGACGGGTCATCACAACAAATCAGTTGGACAAGATAAATACCAATTTCACGATTACTACGGAGTTGATGATCTTTTAAGCGAAGAGCATCTTTTAATACGTTCCTCTGTCCGTGACTGGGTCAAGAAAGAAGTTAGCCCAATCATAGAAGATTGTGCTCAGAAAGCAGAGTTTCCGCAACACATTGTAAAAAAGCTAGGTGAGATCGGAGCCTTCGGCCCCTCAATCCCAGCCAAGTATGGTGGTGGAGGAATGGACGAAATTTCCTACGGAATCATTATGCAAGAACTTGAGCGTGGCGATAGCGGTATTCGCTCTACAGCTTCTGTTCAAGGTTCATTGGTGATGTATCCAATTTATAAGTTTGGTTCCGAAGAACAAAAGATGAAGTACATCCCAAAACTCGCGACTGGTGAGTTGTTCGGTTGCTTCGGTCTAACCGAACCAAACCACGGCTCCGACCCGAGTAGCATGGAAACCAACTTCGTAGACAAAGGCGATCACTACTTGCTTAACGGAGCTAAGATGTGGATTTCCAATGCACCCTATGCTGACATTGCAGTAGTCTGGGGTAAAAATGAAGAAGGAAAAGTTCAAGGACTAATTGTCGAGCGAGGTATGGAAGGGTTCTCTACGCCAACTACCCACGGGAAGTGGAGTCTACGTGCAAGTTGCACAGGCGAGTTGGTTTTCGATAATGTAAAAGTGCCAAAGGAAAATTTACTGCCGGGAGTAGCTAGTTTACGCGGACCATTGACTTGCTTGTCATCAGCGCGTTATGGAATCGCCTGGGGGGCCATAGGCTGCGCACTCGATTGCTACGATAGTGCCTTACGTTATTCGCAAGAAAGAATACAATTCAAAAAACCAATCGGACAGTTCCAGCTCACCCAAAAGAAACTAGCCGAAATGATAACCGAAATCACCAAAGCCCAGTTAATGGTTTGGCGACTAGGCGTTTTGAAAAACGAAGACCGCGCCACCCCGGCTCAGATCTCCATGGCGAAAAGAAACAGCTGCGACATTGCACTAAAAATTTGCCGCGAAGCGAGACAAATACACGGTGGTATGGGTATAACTGGTGAGTACCCGATTATGCGCCATATGGCCAACCTGGAATCGGTTGTTACTTACGAAGGCACGCATGATATTCATTTGCTGATTACAGGAATGGATGTTACTGGGCTTAATGCATTTAGTTAATTAACTGTATCAGCTTAAACTTGTTTCGACTTTCAGTCGAAATGCCGCGGTGGACGATTTGTAATCGCCTACGTTAGCGTCAAAAGCGTC
>CAZZIZ010000161.1:1305-5653 GCA_964654535.1 uncultured Chitinophagales bacterium | reverse complement strand
AGCGTCAAAAGCGTCTGAACTTATTTTTGTCTGAAGTAGGATTTGTGGGATTTAAGAACCCGAATAGTCCGAATAAGGATTGAGGAATCTCGACTTACCGACAAATCAATACTTAACAACCTTCTTCAAGTAAAGCTGTTCCCCTTCATAAGAGCGAATCGAAACAAAATGCAAGCCAGCAGGCAAAGCGCTAATATCAATATTCACTTCAGGAGTTGAAGCAGATAAATCACGAATGAATTTGCCGGTACTATCCAAAATTTGAATGATGCAATCATCAACCAAGCCACCTAACGTAAAAACGCCCTTCGAAGGATTAGGATAGAGCGTTATAGTTTCTTCGTACACAACCATATCCGAAATTCCCGTACTGAAGTTCTGACAAGCCAAGTTTTCCAAGAGAGCGGCATACTTAGGCGCGGGTATCAAATTGGTATCCTGATTCATATACTCAAGCAAGCCCCAGCTTCCGTACTGCGCGCTTCGCGGAGCAATAAAATTAAAATGCATCAAGAGAAAAGGATCGGTACCTGTATGCACTGATCGTAGTGAGTCAAACCACTCGTTGTACAAGTTGTACATAGCAGTATCGCGTTGAATGTCCTTCATTGCTACCTCGTAAGTAGGAACCTCCCCAAAAGGATCGGGAGTTAAGTGTTGACCTCCTTCGTAAAAAATCAAGGGAACCTCCAGAGAATCGGATATGGTTTTTATTTGCTCAACCGAATTTAAGTCATCAGACATACTCATTCGTGCGTGCAATGCAATATCATCAATCGTTGCATTCGCACCCAAATTATCAAGGATAGGGTAGGAAGATTCTAGAAAAGAAAAATAGCACGCGGGCGATACCGCATCAACAGTATTCGGGTTTAAATTATAGACCATTCTTTCACTAACGTCCAGCCAAGAACCTTGAACCCCAGCAACTCGTGTAATACGTGATAGATCCGACGAAAAACTACTTGACCAAAGATCTAATGCATTCTGAATGTTCGGAACAATGCACTCAGGCCAAGTATCCGAACCGCCATTGCAACTGTATTCGTTCAACCACTGCGCCTGACCAAAAATCCAATTCCAGATTTCATTACTATACTCAACGTATAAATGTCGATCTGTTTCTAAGTTATCCCGAAATAGGTCAGCCATTTGCGAAATGTAATCGTCACTAGCAAGGTGTGGAATGCAGACCCAAGCGTCAATGTCCAGTTGGTTCGTTAGGTCAATCATTAATTCGTAGGGAACACCTTTGTTACCGGTGTAAGTATAGAAATCAGGATTGGTTCGTTGGTCCCAATCAAACAATGTCGGGTCCTGCCAAGTGTAGGGATCAACCTGCCCCCAAAAGTTAGTGTTTCCCCAATCCATAAAGCGCAGCGTGCTGAATTGGTCAATGGCATCCAGCCAATCCTGATTAAAAGCTTGAGTCTCATAAGTGCTTTCCGTTCCTGGCAGCAACAAGCGCATATTATTGACAGGATCGTCTATGGACGAGCTAGACATTATAATCTCTAGAATTCCGCCTTCAATATTTGTGTAATCAAATTCATAGCGATTCGCGTTTACTTGAACTAGGTTCGAAAAATCCCCCCAGAATTGGAAGTCACCAGTTCCATCCCAAAGCAAGGTGTACGTTCCTGTGGGCCAAGAATCCATACCATCCCAAACCGTCGCGACTAATTGAGGCAGCGCTTCTTCCGAAACAGTTTGAGGAATGTGAGTAGGATAGCCATTTGAATCATAGCTCAGCTGGTCAGCTAAACCGGTGTTAAAAACATAGTCAGGGTCGTTTTCGCCTTTGGTGTACCATTCGCGACTCATTTTCATCAAGTTAGCAAAAGGAAGTTCTCGGCTAAAATCACTAACGCCTGCAAGGTTAATACCCATCTCCAATTTGCAACTGTCGGCTAATTGAGCGCTGAGTTGAAATGGAAGAGCCGTTAAAAATGCCAGTAAAATAGTAGCAGAGAGTTGACGCATAGTTAGAGTTTTAGGAGTTTGGCTATTAGTCTCTCTTCAAGGTAAAAATAAATGAAGCTACAAAAATGCTCCAGGCAAACTTTTTACGCTACTCCAAAACAAAAGGTCCATCACCGAATTGTCGTTTCGAAGGAAGGGTAAGAAGTCTCATCGCCAAATGCCACGAACAAAAAAAGCCAAACTCATCAGAGTTTGGCTTTTCTATAAAAACGGTCTGCAAAGACCGCAATAATCTAAATCATCTACTCACCAACTACCTCAAAAGTAATCGTCTCCTTAACCTCTTCACCCATATCCAAAGTTGCCTCGTAAGTACCAACCTCTTTTACAGTATCGTTAATAGTAATCTTTCTACGATCAATAGTAAGACCAGTTTCCTTCTTAATCGCTTCAGCCAATTGTACATTCGTAACCGATCCGAAAATCTTACCAGAAGTACCAACCTTCACGCCTACGTTCAGAGGACTTGCCTTCAACGTATCAATCGTTTTCTGTAACTCCGCCATCGCACGATCCTGCTTTACACGAATCTGTTTCAATAACTCACCGTATTGATTAGCGTTTTTAGTATTCGCAACCACAGCCTTGCGTTGCGGTATAAGGAAGTTGCGACCGTAGCCCGCTTTCACTTCCACCGTTTCGTATTGAGCACCAAGTGTGCCCATATCCTTTAGTAAAATAACTTTCATGCTCTACTATTTATAAAGGTCAGTAACGTAAGGCATTAAAGCCAAGTGGCGCGCGCGTTTTACCGCTTGAGACACACGACGTTGAAATTTCAATGAATTACCAGTCAAACGACGAGGCAACAATTTGCCCTGCTCATTCACAAACTTCTCCAAGAAGTTCGGGTCCTTATAATCGATGTACTTAATCCCACTTTTCTTAAAGCGGCAGTACTTTTTGACATCTCGCCCAATCTTTGCCTGGGTAAGAAATTTTATATCCTTTTTAGCCATTGCTTTGGGTTTTTATGATGCAGGAGCTTCAGCAGAAGCCTCCTCTTTTTTAGGGTTATTCTTTCTACCAATCAAACCATTACGTTTGTCATCGTTGTACTTGATAGAGTATTTCTCCAAGCGCACCGTAAGGAAACGCAAGATCTCCGGATCACGGCGGAAAATCACCTCGATTTTCTCGATCAACTCACCCGGCGTTTTGTATTCCACCGTGTAGTAAATGCCCGTAGTTTTTTTCTGGATAGGGTAAGCGAGTTGACGCAATCCCCAAGTTTCCTCAGCCACTATTTCAGCGCCTTCGGTTTTTAGCAGATCAACATATTTGCTAATCGACTTCTTCACTTCCGAATCAGATAGTACGGGAGTGAAGATGAAAGTAGTTTCGTACTGTTTTATCATTTGCTTATTAATTATCGAACAAAGTCTTCTTAATCAAGCCTTTCAATATGTAAAGGAGCGCAAAAATACACCAAACATCGAGAAATCGCCAAGTCAAACCCAAATTTGAGCCAAAATTAGCCCCAAAATTTACCCGAATATGAGCATTATAGCAAGAATTTGGGCGTGCCCCACTCACCTCTGCCGCTTCTCGCAATTTGCTTCTGCCGCATAACGGCAAGCAATATTGCTGCGAGGGCAAGTTCGGGGTCGGGCTGTCGGGGCTCGCTCTGTTCTGCCACCTACACGCATCGCCCCTCCAGCACTAGGGTGCTGAGGGCTCGGCGTTTGTCGACAACAGGAGCTCAAACAGACCCCTCTATCCCTCACGCGGCCCAGCTCATAAAATCTAGTTCAAGTCTTCAGACTGGCCGCCGTTAAACAAACACAACGACATCCCTTGACCAAAGCCACCACACCTAAAGAAATTCCGTTTTCAACAGCCTCTTCAATAAGTCTTCGGCATCACCTTTGCAATTCTAATATATATTGAGACTCATCATTTAAGCTCATCAAACCCCAACAATGAGAAAGCTATCCCTTTTACTAAGTGTTTTTACGCTAATCCTATGGACATCTTGCGCCGTAGATCGAACATTACTCCCAACAGACGAAGAACGACTTGCAAGTCTAGTAGAACAAGGTGCAGACCTTGCAGCAATGGCCGATGTCGCCAGCTACGACCCCAAGATTACTTACGACGATTGTAATCCTATTAATCCGGTTGAGAACATTGTAAGCACTACGTTCGTAGAAACCAATCTTGATGCTGATGACGATGGGGACGGAATTCCGGATTATTTAGATGGCGATTCTGATAATGATGGCATCTCCGATGCTGTTGAAGGCACTGGAGATTCTGATGAAGATGGAATTCCAAATTATCTTGATAACGATGATGATGCCGACGGCGTTGAAACTGTAGACGAAAACACAAACGACGACGGCGATGGCATTCCTGACGTCGT
>CAZZIZ010000161.1:0-1205 GCA_964654535.1 uncultured Chitinophagales bacterium | reverse complement strand
ATCCCAGATTACCTAGATACCGATGATGACGGAGATGGCATTGACACCATAGACGAAGACATCAACCAAGATGGCGACCCGAGTAATGATGATACTGAAGAAACCCCAGATATCGTAGATGAA
The DNA here is from genome assembly GCA_964654535.1 of uncultured Chitinophagales bacterium. Taxonomy (GTDB): domain Bacteria; phylum Bacteroidota; class Bacteroidia; order Chitinophagales; family UBA2359; genus CAZZIZ01. The sequence goes on along the minus strand of CAZZIZ010000161.1, from coordinate 1,082 downwards.
CAAATCGATGAACTCGACGACGAACCAAGCATCGGCGAAGGCGGTATAAACGAAACACCAACTTGGGCTACCGCAGGTACATTAACCGTTTCAGAAAGCAAAGACCTCGAAGATTGGAACTACTGGAATAGCATAGAATCAGAACATCAGAGATATCAAGACGACTGGGGGCTTTATCCAAAGCACAGAGTGAGTGTAGAGCTCACCGACGTAAACAATAAAGTTTGCATAGACAAAACGCTCTATCTCATAAACGAAAGCAACGAACTTGTCTGGACCGCCAGAACCGACAACAAAGGAACGGCAGAGCTATGGATTAACTATACTTCGGGAGTTCACGAAGACGTTTGGCTAATCGTGGTAAACGACGATCAAACAGAATCAATTTACCCAGTTCAAACTTTTGAAAATGGAGTAAACCAAATACAACTCGATGGAATCGCGCAAGAAAAAAACAACTGCGATATCCTAATTGCCTTCGATTCTACAGGTTCTATGGGCGACGAACTTCAATACATCAAAGCAGAAGTAAGAGACGTTCTCACGAAACTGGAGGACAATCATTCGGACGTTCATTTCCGCTACTCATCAGTATTCTATCGAGACCACGATCACACTACTTATGTCACGAACTCAATGACCTTTAGCCCTTCTAAAGAAGATACCCGAAGCTTTATTAATCAACAAAACGTGAAAGCCGGAGTAGATGCTCCAGAAGCAGTTCATACCGCTATGCAAATGAGTATAGTCGAACAAAACTGGAGCAAGTCTGCTAGAGCGAGAATTATGTTCTTAATCTTAGATGCTCCACCGCACGATAATTCATGTGTAATTGAACGTATCCAGGTGCTCACAAAAGAAGCGGCAAGAAAAGGAATCAAACTTATTCCGATTACCGCTTCCGATTCCAATAAAGAAACCGAGTTCCTTATGCGTTTCGCTGCATTGTTTACCAATGGTACCTATGGCTACATAACCGACGATAGTGGAATTGGCAACGATCACCAAGAAGCAAGTGTAGGAGCACCTGCAGCAGTAGAATATCTCAATGATATGATGCTCCGTGTTGTTTCTGAAAACTT
>CAZZIZ010000160.1:0-7729 GCA_964654535.1 uncultured Chitinophagales bacterium | reverse complement strand
GGTAAGGCTCAATACACTTTCCAAGCACCTCATACCGCTACTATCCTGGCTGGGGCTTTAAGGGGGAAATCTACGGCAAGTTCATTCTAAAATAATGACCAAACTCCTCAGAAAACTCGCGCGCTCCAACCTTACTTAAACCAGCATGCGAATCAAAATTGTCAATCGAATCACCGACAGTGCTATCACCAAAAACCCAGAAAGGAATCTCTTGTTCAGCCGCGAGTAGGTTTAGTTTTTGAATCATCTCATTCCGATTGGTTTGAGCAAGACGAACATCTTTATAAATCGGAGACTCAAAAAGAACGACCCGAATTCCCTTTGACTTGGCATAATTAATAAGTCTAAGCAGACCAGCTTCTCTTTCTTTAGCCCAAACAAATTTGCTGGTCGACATCTTACTTTCTTCCATAGAGAGGATGCTCGAGTGCGCAGGTCCATAATGTGGCGTATGATAGCCATTGGGCGTATATGATGATGTTCTTCCTTGCACATAATGTTTCGCCCCTTGCATAGCCTTGTAATTAGTAAAATTGTTATAGTAGGCCAATCTCATCATTGGAAGTATAGACCATTTTGCGAAAGTGGGATCTTTTTCAGAAACAACATCGTGTACAAATTCTTCATCGATAGACGCACTGAAGCGGTAAGTATTAAAAGTATTCCATCGTAGATCCATGGACTCAGGAGTCACATAATAGAGAAGAGTCTTTGGTGAGGGATTGTTTTTCAAATAAAGATGCAGCTGCAGCAAGTTGTCTTCGAAATCACTGTGCGTTAAACTTAAGTTGTAGGAGTTCGTTGCCGCCGTTTGGTCAAAATAATCGGGGTTGAGTGACCACAAAGACTCGCAAGGCCCAAGGATTAGCGTTTCAAAGTGCTCGTCTTGTTGCTGTAAATAAGACAGCTTAATATTCATGTTTTGATTAAGGCAAAAAGTCATAGCCTTTTGTAAAACAATGAGCATAATGAGCACGAGTATCAAGGTGCCTAACATCCGCAGCAAATGTGTTTTCATTATTCCCATCTTGTTAGAATTGCAGATAAATGAACTGTGGGGCATATTCGAAAACACCAAGCACAACGACCGCGCATATTAAAAAAGCATTACCTATGATTCGCCATTTTGTCGAAAAGTAGAAATTGTAAATGCGCTTTTCGAAAAGAAGAAAAATACTGGCGCATATAAGAACCAGATAGAAGTTAAAAAGCAATTCTTGCGTTCCACCTCCCGCCAGGACTGCAAGGCAATCGTAGAAAAAAGAAGGAGGAAAGAAAGTACTGCTGAACAAAGTGGAAGCCAAAGCTTTTATTTGATTCCAGGATTGTGCTCTAAAAAACAACAAGCCAAAAGCAAAAACATTAAAACAGTAAAATACCTTTAGAATAGCTCCTACAAAGGGCAGTTTTGGGATTGATTTTCCAAAAGTCTTTTTCCCCAGTAACTCTAGACTCAACACCAGGGCGTTCCACATAGCCCATAGGATGTATGTAGTGCCCCAACCGTGCCATAAGCCAGATAGAAGAAATACCAGATTAATCCCAACCAGAACTCCCCAATAACTCGATGTTCGCAGTCTGTATACTACTGGGTAATACAAATATTTTGTTAGCCAGTCAATGAGGCTCATGTGCCACCTTCTCCAAAGTTCGGTGAGGCTTTTAGATCGCAGGGGAAAGTTGAAATTTTCTGATAAGCTTATTCCAAAACAGCGGGCAGAACCCAATGCTATGTCTATCAATCCTGAAAAATCAAAATAGAGTTGGAGGGTAAACAGGCAAACGCCTATCCAAACGGTCAATCCGTTGTTTGGAATTTGCTCTTGAAAAACCATAGCCACTACGGGCGCTAATCTATCAGCGATGACTACCTTCTTGAAAAGTCCAACAAGAATCCTTTGAAAGCCATAGCTTAGGTCTCCCATAATTAGTTTGTCGGGAACTTTAAGGACTTGCTCTTGAAAGCTTTTATATTCTTCAATCGGTCCACTGGTCAACTTTGGAAAAAATGCATTGAAAAGAAAGAGCTGAGAAAAACTTAGCGGTGTTTTGATTTTGCCCCAGTAGCTGTTCAATAGAAAAGCGATGTTTTGTAAGGTGTAATATGATAGACCAATGAAAATAATCGTTGCATCCAACTGAAACGTGGTTCTATTAAAGACCAAGCCGGTGTCGTCAAGATACTTGAGTCCAAACAAAACGCAAACCAAAAAGCCGATGGAAATACCTAAAAGGATTTTGCTTTTCTGTTTAGCGATTATTTTACTAATGAAAAATGTAAAGATGCTGCTTAAGAGAAGAAAAGCTGCACCAAGCCAATGAAAGCTTATTGCGAAGGCGAAACTAAACAGCCCTAAACAAATGACGCGCTGCTCTTTTGGACAGATATAAAAACATAGCAGCGCAATAGTTAAAAAAGCAAAGTACGTGACGCTGGTAAAAATCAATGGGCTCAGTCCTTAGTTAAGGTGTCAATAATCTCAACCAAATCACCAACGGTTTTTAGATCAACTAGTTTTGCAAAGGGAATACGAATCTCGAATTTGCTTTCCACTTCGTGAATGAGTCTCATATGATTTAGTGAATCCCAGGAGTCAATATCATTGGCAGTCAGATCTGCGCTGAGCGAAATAGACTCGTCTTCAAAGAGCTTTCTAAATATATCCGTCAATGGTTCGACTATTGATTCCTTCATTTTGCTTTAAAGCTTTGTTCGATATGTTTACGATTAATTTTTCCGTTTTTATTTATGGGGAAGGTATCAATATAGTGCATTTGTGATGGGATTTTATGGACTGCTAAATGCGCTCTTAACTCCTCGGTGCATTTAGCGTTGCTTAGAGGCGGTCCCTCAATTATTGCAATCAACTCATCAATTTGACTTTCATTCGTGTGACTAAATACAACTGCTTGCCGATCTAAATTGCTTGCAATGCAGTTTTCAATTTCACTAGGTTCGATGCGGTATCCGTTTAATTGAAACTGGCGGTCTATTCTTTTTACAAAATGTAAGTTTTCTTCTTCATCGACTTCAACCCAATCTCCAGTACAAAAGTATCTAATTGGTTCAGGTGAGACTGCATCCACAAACCGCTCTTTAAACTGATTCCCAATGTATTGATCAATAATTTGTGAACCTGCAATTAAAAGCTCACCTTCTTTTGCTGTTGGGCTTATCGTTCCTTCGGAACTTCTCAAAGCCCAACTAAGGTGGGGGTAGATCTGACCGATGCTCACGTAGGTTCGTTCAGGAGGGTTTTCAGTTCTAGCGTATCGGAACCGACTAATATGCACGCAAGCTTCAGTCAGTCCATAGTGATTTTCTATTTGACAGTTTGGTGCGACCACAGACCATGCCTCCGCTAGATTTGACTTTAATGCCTCGCCAGCAAAAACGCACAATCGCAAATCGGGCAAGCTCAATTCATCGAAGTATTTTTTACCAAACTGAACCAAACTCGGTACAACATTCAGGCAAGTGATTTTCTCACTTTGCAGCGCACTGAGTATTTCAACAAAGCCAATTTGCTTGTTGGGCAAACAAACGCAACAGGCTCCAGAGTTAAGGGAAAGAAAGAGCGTCCAAACAGATAAGTCAAAAGTCCAGTCAGCACATTGTAGAAATTTATCTTCCGAGCTTATCGCATTGTTCTTTTGGAAAAAAGAGACGAGTGCTAGCAAGCCAGTTTTCTTTATTGCAACGCCCTTGGGATTACCTGTTGATCCCGATGTATACAGGACGTAAGCCAAGTCTTGATTCAGTGGTTCAGGCAATTCGCCAACGGTATCTGCTGGACTAAACTCGATAGGAATTTTTTTACAAGACATGAAAGTTGGACTGTCTTCCTCTGCGAGGAGAAGTGGGAGCTCTAAGTCATCGATTATGTTTTGCATTTGAGTTGCGGGCATAGAGTTCGTAAGCGGAGTGTAAGCTGCTCCTAGGGAGCATATGGCCAAAATGCCCACGACCATATTAAAGTTGTCCTCGGCATAGATGCCGATAATCGGCGGAATATGGCTATGGCTGCTTAATTTATATTGTAATTGAGCTACGCGATTGCCTAACTCTCCATAAGTCATACTTCTCTGTCCTTCTTTCAAAGCGAGCGAGTTGGGTTGATGTTTGGTCTGAGCTAAAAAACCCTGGATGACGTTATGCGAATTCAAAAACGATTTTTATATAATTAAATATAGGGCTCAATTTTAAATCGTTCGGATCAAGCAATCGTCCTGATCTCTAGATGAGGCCTAAGTAGAGGTAGGTGGGGACTACAAGTCCCCCACTCATTTCACCCCGACTAAAGTCGAGGCGATTGGCGTTTAAAGTTGGACAAGTGCATTTTACTAGTAAGCTGGAAAAAGGGATTAGTCAATTTGAATATGAGCTATTTAATTTTCTCGTAGGAAATTCTTTGTAAGCTACAGCGTTAAAGGACAGGTTCTTGACAGTAAGATTTGGGTTAAACAGTAAAAAGCATTTTTCCGCGTGAGGGATAGAGGGGTTTGTCTGAGCTCCTGTTATAAAAAACAAGAAAAGCGCTCAGCTCCTTAAGAGCTGGATGCGCTTTTTGTTTTTTATAGAACAGAGCGAGCCCCGAAAGCCCGACCCCGAGTTTATGCGTAGCATAGAGACGAGTGGGGCACGCCCAAACAATAACTACTAAACCATTTTATCTGCGCAACTCGAACTGGCAAACGCATCTGGCTTTGCCTTAAACGCAAAACCCATTCCTTTGATATAACCCATCGCTTCGTTGAGGGCGGCATTGGATTTGAAATGTGGATTGGTATTTATGTCGGCGTGGACTTCCATATCGACATTGTAGAGGTCGAACAGATTGCAGAGCTCGTAGGCTACCTCGATTGATTTGGCCACTTCCATAAGCATACGCTCTTTGAGACTAATTTTATCTTGGGACGATTCGTTGTGAATGAACATAAAGCCGCCTCGCTTCTCTCTGAGAAACACGATTACGGTGGCATAATCGATAGTGCCTCCTCGTACCTGGGAGTCTGTACCAATGCAGACCTTGAGCTTGTTGCCTGCGTCGTGCTCCCTGATAATGGTCTTTTCGACGGCATCTTTAATAGGGAGCGTAATCCTGTCTCCGTTGAGTCTTCGCCAATTTTTCATAGCTATAAGGTACATGCTTTAGATTTGGGCACCTAAAGTCTTTATTTACAATAAGTTAGCCTTATTTCCCTCGAGATATTTAAAAAGCATTATTTTTGCGGGGCTTAAAACACTAGCTATGAAAAAAGGTATTCATCCGGAAAATTATAGATACGTTGTGTTCAAGGATTTCTCTTGTGATCACTCGTTCTTGGGCAAGTCTACTGCCGAAACAAAGGAGACAATAGTTTGGGAGGACGGTAACGAGTATCCATTGGTGAAATTGGAGATATCATCTGCATCGCACCCATTTTTCACTGGAAAAATGAAGTTCGTTGATACTGCAGGTCGTATTGAGAAATTCAACAAGAAATACGGTAAAAAAAGTAAAGTCGAAAAATCTGAATAGGTCGAATAGACCGTTTATAACGAAAGTCCTGCCTACGGCAGGACTTTTTTATTTTTAGCCAATGCCGAACGTTGTTCTCTTTGATGATCAAACTTGGACGAGCTTGCTGCCATTAACTTTTGCAAAGCCAGTCTCTGAATTGCGTATTGGTATTACTACGCTGAAAGAAAAGTGGGAACACTTTTTACCTGGAACCTATTCCTATTTCTGCACGGATTACCTCCGAACTAAATATCCTTTTAAACTTGCTTCCGAAAACATTTTTGTTAATTCTGCCTTGATTCCTACTGCTGCTTTGCTTGAAGAAGTAAACGCGCTAGGCTACGATGATGCCCTCGTAAGTGCAGATGGAACTTTACTTGCCTTTAAGTACAAGTCTACCGACGAGGCATTTACTTGGATTGCCGAAAACGAGCGCAAGGCTATTGAGCCTAAAGGTGAGGTCACTACGCTAAAACATCCTTGGGATATCTTTCGCTTAAACGGCGAGTGCTTAAAGCAAGACTTTAAGTGGCTCGTTGCCGCTCAAGAAGCAAGTGCAACCTTGCACGAAAGCAATACGCTTATAGGCGATGACATTTATGTGCATCCCTCGGCGGAGGTTTTGGCGAGCAATATTAACAGTTCTACTGGTCCGGTTTTTATTGGCAAGGGCGCCAAGGTTTTGGAGGGTTCTAATATTCGCGGGCCGATAGCATTGTTGGAAGGTGCAGTTATAAAAATGGGGAGTATTGTTTACGGAGCTACTACGCTGGGGCCTTACTGTAAGGTTGGCGGTGAGTTGAGTAACGTGGTTATGCAAGGCTTTTCAAACAAGGGACATGCTGGGTTTTTGGGCAACGCTGTAGTAGGGGAATGGTGCAATTTAGGCGCTGATACCAATGCTTCTAACTTGAAGAACAACTACGGTAATGTGCGGGCCTGGAACTATGTAAACGAAGCAATAGAAGAAACGGGTCTTCAGTTTTGTGGCTTGATAATGGGTGATCATTCTAAGGCGGGTATCAATACGATGTTCAATACTGCTACGGTGGTTGGCTTGGGTGCAAATATTTTTGGCGCTGGTTTTCCTGATAAGTACGTTCCTTCTTTTAGTTGGGGAGGCCCTGAGAGAATGGATGAGGCTCAGTTTGATAAAATTTGCGAAGCGGCCGATCGCATGATGGAAAGACGAAATAGAGAATTGACGGCAGCGGATAAAGAAATATTACAAGCGGTTTTTGACCGTACAAAAAAATACAGAAGTGCGTAGAAAAATAGTAGCAGGAAACTGGAAGATGAATTTGGCTTATAACGAGGCCTATAAATTGTTGAGTGAGCTGAAGAGCAAAACTGCTGATCTCAATTTTAGTGAAAAGGAGATGATTGTTTGCACTCCACCGGCTTACCTTTCCTCGAGTGTTTTGTTACTAGCTGAATCGACAATTCAAGTCGGCGCGCAAAATATTCATCAATCGGAAAAAGGCGCCTTTACTGGCGAGACTTCGAGTGCGATGGTAAAGAGCCTTGGAGTGAACCACGTAATATTGGGGCATTCGGAAAGACGTAGCTACAATAATGAAACCGACGCCATTGTAAAGGAAAAGGTTGATCGTGCTTTGATGAGTGAATTGAAAGTTATTTACTGTTGCGGCGAGAGTTTGAGCGTTCGCGAAAGTGGAGAGCACTTGGACTTTATTGTTGGTCAAATCGAAAATAGTTTGTTTCACCTAAGTGCTGAGCAGTGGGGAAACATAACCATAGCCTACGAACCTATCTGGGCAATAGGAACGGGTAAAACCGCTACACCGGAACAAGCGGAAGAAGTGCACGCGCATATTCGTAATGCGGTTGCTGCTCAGTACAGTCTGGCGCTTGCTGAAAATATTTCCATTTTATACGGTGGTAGTTGTAAGCCCGCTAACGCGGAAGCAATTTTCTCTCAAGAAAATGTAGATGGCGGTTTAATAGGCGGTGCCTCATTGAAGAGCGATGATTTTTGCGCCGTATTTAATGCGCTTTGAAAAAGCTCGCCTGCAGCTTCTCCGTCTCTAACGAGACCTTATCAGAAATTTTAATTGCTGAGTTGTCGGCGATGGGCTTCGAGGGATTTGAGGTAAAAGAAAGCATTCTTGTCGGTTACATTGCCACTGACGAATACAATCAGGCCGATTGCGAAGCCTTGATTGGCAAATATGCAGCATTGGGCAAGGCTCAATTACTTTCCG
>CAZZIZ010000159.1:0-7748 GCA_964654535.1 uncultured Chitinophagales bacterium | reverse complement strand
GTATCCCCCTCCCAAGTGGGATTGGTCGTAAAATCACCATCAGAAAAATCGTCGATTACTTGGGCAGAAAGAATGGCCGTAGAAAAGAGTAAAATCAGCAAAAAACGCATCAAATCTAAGTTAGTAAACCCTAGCCGCTGAGCGCATCTTTTCTGGTTAAATATTTGCATATGCTTTACCTTTGAACATCATTTAAAACAAGTTCAAAATGAGAGTTGCCGTAGTAGGAGCCACAGGAATGGTCGGACGCGTAATGCAGGAAGTGTTGACCGAAAGGGACTTCCCTATCACCGAGTTTATACCTGTCGCTTCAGCGCGATCGGTAGGTCAGGAAATTAGCTTCCAGGGCAAGACCTACAAGATTCAATCTATGGAGGACGCCATAGCGGCTGCTCCGGATATAGCCATCTTTTCAGCTGGCGGAGGAACTTCTAAAGAGTTTGCTCCAAAGTTTGCTGCGGTGGGAACCACGGTCATTGATAACTCATCGGCCTGGAGAATGGATCCAGACAAACCTTTAATTGTTCCTGAGATAAACGCAAATATCTTAACCGACAGCGATAAAATAATTGCTAATCCAAATTGCTCTACTATTCAAATGGTAGTGCCATTAGCACCATTGCATGAAAAATATACGATTACACGTTTGGTTATTTCCACTTACCAAAGCGTAAGCGGAACTGGTAAAGCCGCAGTCGAACAGATGATGCAAGAACGTCGTGGTGACAAAGTAGACATGGTCTACCCTCACCCGATTGATATGAATTGTCTTCCGCACATTGATGTTTTCTTCGATAATGGATATACTAAGGAGGAAATGAAAATGGTAAACGAAACCCGCAAAATATTGGGTGACGAAAACATTGCTATTACTGCAACTTGTGTTCGCGTTCCTGTTAAAGGCGGTCACTCCGAAAGCATCAATATTTCTTTTGAAAATGAATTTGATCTAGAAGAAGTGAAAGCAGAAATGGCCGCAATGCCAGGTGTGGTCATATTAGACGACCCAGCAAACAATGGCTACCCGATGCCGATAGATGCAGAAGGCAAGGACGAAGTTTTTGTTGGACGTATTCGCCGTGATGAGTCTATGGAAAACAGTCTCAATCTTTGGATCGTTTCAGACAACTTACGAAAAGGTGCAGCTACTAATGCAGTACAGATTGCAGAGCACTTGGTTAAACACAAAATCTTATCTACAGCAACGGTCTAATTGAACTTGACAAAAGTTCACAATAAGGATTAAGTCTTTCTGCACTGGATTAACGAAGCTTATGTATTCGTAAATTCAGGGCATTATTAATGCCATCAAAACTTCATAAACACTTTGTCTTACTAAGCATTACAATTCTAATGCTATGTCCCTTTGTGTTTTCGCATGCCTTCTATTCTAGCAGACCATTGTTAAGAATAAGTTTAGTCGTCATTCCTATACTAACCGCCTTAGGAGTCTTTATACAAGGAAGAAATCTACGCTCGCCCAATAGCGGCGAAAGGGTGCTCTTCACTCTTTGTGGGCTCAACCTGTTATGGGAATTTGCTTCTTGTTTTTGGGGACAGACCTATTCACCGGGAATCCGTGAAATGGGTGCTACCCTGACCTTGTTCCTAATGGTTCTTTCCTTAAGCTTTCTACGAAGAAGTGTAAGCGAACTCTACTTTAAGAAAAGTTTGATACTGGGAATAGCCGCTGTGCTCAGTGCAGTATTCGTACACACACTATACGATTTATGGGTATTTAAAAAGACCATTCTTGAAAAACATAATATAGGCTTCAATAGCTACTCGCTCTATGCCCTCAAAACTTGTTTTTACCACAAAAACATAGTCTCAGCTTTTGTATTGCTATGCCTGGTATGCACATACACTTCAAGCCTGCGTTTCAGTCGCAGGCAAAAGTTATGGGTCGCACCTATAATTTTTCTATGCCTATTGCTACTCTTGCTTTTCCAATCACGTTCAGCACAACTCGCTCTACTAATATTTATTGCCGGAGCGGTTATAATAGAGTTCTTTCAATCTGGCCTACTCAACTTTAAAAGATTAGCAGCACCGGTAATACTATTTGCCGTGCTTACTATGCTCATTGCCGGAACTGGGCGATTGCGCTACAGTTCTTGGAATAGTCGATCATCTCAAGAGCGATTGCAATTATGGGAGAACACCGTGGACCTTATCAAAGAGCGCCCCTTGCTCGGTCACGGAGTTGGTAATTGGGCAATGGTGTTTCCCAAGACCGGGCTAAAAGACTTTGTACGTATCCAAGAAAAGGAGCGCAATTTTTTTGTGCAACCGCACAACGATTATTTAAAAGTTTTTAGCGAAACTGGTCTTGTAGGTTTATTGCTTTTCCTAAGCATTCCATTCTATTTACTTTTCCTATGCATTAAACGCAGAAAAGAAAAAGAGGCGGTGTACTTTATCGCTCTGGCTACATTTTACCTGATTATTCTTGTAACAGGAAGAAAAGGCGAGCTGCACGTCTACCCGCTCCTCGCTGCCCTGCTCTTGGAGTCGTTTGCCAGTACTTCGTCAAGAGGCGAGGAGCATGAAACAAAAACTTGGGGCCTAGGTAAAATTTTGTTCTTTCTCATTTTGCCACTTTCATTTTACAGCGCCTACGCTAGTTATCTCGAACACCGACTCACATATGATATGCCTGCCCTTCGACAAATTAGCAATCAAATGGACCGTCAAGCCTATGATGAATACTATTCCAATAACTACCATCCGCTTGCGTCTATCGCACGTATGGGTCAGCCGGTTAAGGTTCGTTACGCACTAGCATTAGTTCGAATGGGAAATCAGGAAGAGGCTTTAGCGCTTTATGAAGATGCTATTGTAGACAACCCTTTTCATCTCCCAACCAAGTTCAGAGCAGCCAGGTTGTACATGACTTGCCATCAAGAAGAACGAGCCACCGAACTTTTAAATGAAATATTGATTTACAATCCGACCTACCGACCTGCCATTGATATTTTAAAATCTATACAAGAGCAGTCGTCTTTGCCCTCTAAGGTTTCCAAACAAAGATGATCGTTCTATTTCACAGGACTTGAGATTCAGTTAATCGGTAGCAGCATTAAGATGTATTTTAATTTTGGGCGTGCCTCTCGCTTCTCCCTTCGGGAAGCTCAAGTCGGGCTTTCGGGGCTCGCTCTGTTCTGCTTCTTTCGCGCTTAGCACTTCTAGCTCTAAGGAGCTAAGTGCTACGGCTCATCAGCAACAGGAGCTCAGACAACCCCTCTATCCCTCACGCGGCTGAACAAAAAAAGCGGGACAATAAAATTGTCCCGCTCAAGTTTACAAAAACTAACCAATTAACAAACCTAGCGCTTTACAAAACGCTCGGATCCTAAATTCGTTTTTAAGATGTACATGCCTCTAAGCAAACTGCTCGTTTCTAGCATCCAGCGTTTGTCCGAGGTGTTACCAGTTGACATCAGCTGACCACTGATACTATAGATCTCGTAAGCAAGGTCTTTTATTTCAACTGCATTTTGCTCTACCCAAACATTTCCATTGTCACCATAGAGAATACTAATACCCGATCCTGCAATAATCAGATCGTCTATTCCGACAGTAGTTTCTTGTTTGCCGTTAATATTTATCACAAAGTCTCTAGATTCCGTCAATCCATTTTGGTCAACCCAGTTGATACGAACATCTTCCGTGTCGCAGTCGCCGTAAGGCAAGTATTGGAAACAATTTCCGTCTACAAAATGAATCTTACCACATTCTAAACCGCTTACCGACTTACTAATCACTTCCTCACCCAAACGGTTAAAACCTTCGTGGCAGATTACAAAAGGAACGCCTCGCTCATCAAAGAGATCAACTTGTTGTGCCTGGCCGCTCGTGCAAGCGCCCAAGGTATACGAGGTGATACCATTTATGTAAAACGCTTCGCAAATATTATTGTAGGTCTGGTCATCACAACCGCACACGGGATCAAAAGCATCGTTAGAACAATCAATATCGAATAGAACGCCTGCATCAAAGCAACCTGGCTCAACTGGTGGGGTTGTTGGTGGCACAACTGGAGGGTTATTATCACACTCACCAGCGGTATAACTCGTTACACCGTTTAACCAATACGCCTCGCAACTATTGAAATAAGTAACTCCATCGCAACCACAAACTGGCTCGAAGGCAAAGGTGTTACAATCAATGCTAGGCATAATAATGGACGCGTCGACACAACCTGGAGGTATTGGTGGGCCTACACAATCGGTAATCGCTATCGTTTCACATTCGCAGGTAGATGCATTCCAACCCTCTAGCCCATTATCACATATCCCATCATCGCAGTTTCCTGGATCGGGACAAGTGGTAGGAGGGCCCGTACAAGCACCGAGCGTATATTCAGTAATACCGTTTAGATAAAAGGCTTCGCAAATATTGTTGTAGGTAATGTTGTCGCAACTGCAGACGGGGTCGAAACCGAAGGCATCGCATTCTATAGTAGGGAATAAGGCGGCTGGATCGTAACAAGCGCTAGTGACTGGTGGGTTAACTGGTGGGTTGCAATCTTCAACAGTAACGTTATAGACATAAGCTTCCGTAGGGCAAACGAAACCCGGTGCGTCCACACCACTCTGAAAAATAGTTGTTATTGTGTAAGTACCCGACTGCTGAGCTAGAACATTCCAACCACCCGCAACAGCAAAGTCATTTGCGCCTGGATTATCTAAACTTACACTAACAACGTTGCACGGATAAGGTGCCGATGGCTCAGGAGGGAAAGGGCCACCATTGTCTATAATAATACTCGGATGCGTATAAGATGGTGCGCCTGGCAAGGTTACAATTTCATCTTGACACGCTGTTACATTGAAGGTGGTAGTGATGGTAGGTGGAGTACAATCTTCAACAATTACAGTCACCTGATATGATTCGGTAATTGGTATATCGCAGGAGCTGCCAGGGGGTCCGATGATATGATTCGTAATGGTGTAAGTGGTTGTTTGCGTAGGCGAAACCAAAAAGGTGGCTCCATTAAGCGAAGTTCCAGCTGACGGAGATATACTGAAGGTCTGAAAACAAGAAGAGCCTGGAGGTATTATTTCATCAGGTGCAACTGGTGGCTCAAGCACACTAAGGAGTGCCTGCTCTCCTTCACAAATAGCGAATTCAATTCCAGGGCTTGGTGGATTGCATCCAACATTAATTGTAACTGTTTGAGTCTCGGACTGACAAGTGAATCCGTTAAAGAATGACAAGGTATATGTAGTAGTTACTTGTGGACTCAGGTTTACCCTATTACAAAAACCGTCAAAAAATTGCTCGGTGTTTACAGAAGGACTTACACCCACTCCTGATGGACCAACTGGCCCACCGCATCCTGGCCCGACATCATTGAAACAACCAGCGGTTACGGTAATAGTTTCACCTGGGCAAATAGTGTATTCTGTTTCATTGTTCGGTGGATTGCAATCTTCTACTGTAATCACAGCTTGATATATAAATGCAATTGGCACTTCACATGCCGATCCAGCATAATTTGTTGTTATGGTATATGTAGTGGTTTCTGAAGGGGTTACAGCAAATCCATTTCCAAACGAAGTAGTTCCATTCGAAGGAAATATCGACGTGTGCGGTAAACATCCTGATCCAGGTGGCGGAGCATCATCTGGAGTTGGATCTCCCAGAAATGGTGCAAGTGATACTTGCTCGCCTTCGCAAATGGTAAATTCGATCGTTGATGGGTTACAATCTTCGACAGTCACAATATATTCAACGCTTATCGGCTCACAGGCAACTCCTTGAAAAGGAGCAAAGGTTGTAGTCGCTATATAAGTGGTTGATATCAATGGCGATAATATTGCGGTCGCAAGGTTTGGAATAGAAATGTCGTTCGTGCCATTTGTTGCTGCTACTGTAAAGCTCTGAATTGGGCAAAACCCACTTCCGCTATCCGGGGCAATTGTGAGATTATCCCCAGCGCAAATTGTAGCGTTTACCTCTGGGATGTCTGGCGAGCAATCTACTACTGTTACTGTAACGATAGCGGTAACATCCAATGAGATAGGGCAACCAATATTATCTGGAAACGTAAAGTAATTCGTTGTAAGGGTATAGGTCGTAGTTTGAGATGGTGCCAGGACAAATACCCCTTGCCCATGTGACACTACTCCTTGGCTAGGTGAAAATGTAGAAGACCCTTGACTCATTCCTGAACAATTTGATGGTAAAACAGGATCTGGAAGCACTACTTGTATTCCAGGGCCTCCCAAACAAGAGGTTTCTTCAAAGGTGCTAAAATTCTGGGAGCAGAGATTTTCTACTGTTTCACAAGCACAGTTTTCAAAGTTCCAAGTTTCCGTTCCATTCGTACAAACACCATCGTTACAGGTACCTGGATCTGGGCAAGTAGTGCAATCATCAAGAATGACTATGGCTTGATAACTCGATAGAACTCCAACAGGAAAATTACATTGAGAGCTCGTTACCGATGTTGTAACGGTATAGATTACATTGGGATCAGGCAAAAAGGAACCGCTTTCAGCTCCTTGTGAAGAAGTTACAACCGTACTCAGACCGCAAGACATGAAGTTAATCGGAGGAACATTAAACTCTGGATTAAAAAGAGGAAAGCCAATTGAAGAGCCATCGCAAATATTAAACTCAACTACATCTTCAGGAATAAAAGGATCCCCACAACTCAAAATATCTATTGACGGGCCGGTAATGCCATAATTCGTAAAACAATACATACCCGAGCAATACAGGGTACCATCCTCAAAAAATAGTTGGGTGCCATTCTCAATGGTGTTTAGTATAACCCAAAAACTACCATTGCCTGTTGGGAAAGCCTCCGCAAAAGTACCATTGCAAGGTGCGTCAAAGGCACTTGCTAAAAATGGAAATGTGCCTGCCCAATCAAATGTGTTTGTTCCTGCATCTTCGATGCAACTTATGTTTACTGCACTGGAGGCAAGGCTGCAAGGAGAAGTAAAAGTGCTAGAAACAGTAAAGTTGACTTCCTGTCCATCGTAGTGATTGAAAACTACACCTGGATCGTAATAAGGATCGATGATGGTTCCGTCTGCTTTTTCGATAAAGAAAAACTCTACACCGTTATCGCAGTTGGCAAAAAAGATAGTGCCTTGTTCGTTACAAGTTTGGGCGTTCATTGATGAACTGAGTAAAGCAATGCAAATAGCGATTGCGTTCACAAAGATTTTCAGAAAGATTTTGTTGCTCATAGTGAAGTATTTTGTTCAAACATAAAGGGAGGACAGGCCTGAGAAAAAGACACTTTTGGATGAAAGTCAGTGTCATCTTATCGTAAGCATACTTCAGTTGTGGGCAATGGCTTAGAAGTCAACTGATTATACAGTGTGACATTCGGGTATTTTTTATAAAAAGTCAGGAAATTGTTTGAGCAAAGAAGAGTCTCTTCATATTTTCTTTAAACTGATAGGCTTTTTTGAGAGAAGGCTTGCGTGAGGGATAGGAGCTATGCGACCAGAGGGAGCAGTCTCCCTTGGATCGCTAGCTAATGCTTACCGCCAAAGCGGTAGAAGCATTTGCTTTAGCGGTACAAGTTGGAGACCGGAGCGAACGCGGAGTAGCGGATAAGCCCGACCCCGAACTTATGCGCAGCATAGAAGTGAGTGGGGCACGCCCAAAATCATCTATAAAAGAGGTTAAAAAACGCTTAAAACTAAGTTTTTAGTTGAAGTGGCGGGTTAAAGGCTTTATCTTGATACTGTAAAGATTGATTATGCAAAAACTACTGACCC
>CAZZIZ010000158.1:0-7790 GCA_964654535.1 uncultured Chitinophagales bacterium | reverse complement strand
GGGGCACGCCCAAAAAATCCGCATAACATTCGGTATTGCACTTCAGTGCGCACCAGCTCCTCTTCTGAATAAAAATCAACGGCAAACAATATGCTTAGCTTATTTTCGCTCTTCAATAAGAGTCCTTGAAGCCCGAATCCCAAAAAACCAGTCTCCTTAAAATTTTTAGCACCAACTTTCTCGATTTGTTGGGCTTTGGTATGGTTCTTCCTGTTTACGGCTTTCTTTTTTATCCCGACAGCAACGGCATTTTTACCAATCAATATAACGCTGATCTCCTCGCCCAACTGTACATTATTTTGATGGCTACATTTTCGGTGGGAACTTTCTTAGGCGCTCCATTTATTGGTGCCCTTTCAGATAGGTACGGGCGGCGGCGTTTGCTAATGCTAACCTACTCGATGAACTTTATTTTTTACTTCGTTTTTATTATCGGTATTTCCTACGCAAGCTACCCTATTTTGTGGCTGAGTCGTTTGGGTGCAGGCTTAACCGGTGGAAGCCTGCTCATTGTGCAATCGGCTATTGCTGATGTTAGCTCAGCGGAAGAAAAGGCTAAAAACTTCGGGCTAACGGGCGTTGCTTTTGGTTTGGGTTTTATCATTGGCGCTGTGCTTGGTGGAGTACTAAGTAACTCTAGCTTTCACTCTTCCTTTGGCAACATTACTCCTTTTATTGGTGCGAATATTATAACTGGTCTGAACATACTCTTCTTGATTTTTGTTTTTAAAGAGACCAATCACAACCGTACCTCTAAAACCGTTTCAATTCTTACTGGCCCTAGAAACATCATTAAGGCTATTAAAACTCCTTCGCTTAGGCATATGTTCATCGTAATTTTTATGATTACGTTGGGCTTCAATTTTTTCTTACAACTTTTTCAGTTTTACGTGACTGATCGCTTTGGCTTTGACAGATTTGAAATTGGTCTCTTGTTTGGTTTTATGGGAATTTGCATTGCCATTGCGCAGGGAGTTATACTGCCTTGGTTTTCGAACCGCTTTAAGCCAAAGCAAATACTGAGCATTTCACTTCCCATTTTTGCATTTGCTTACCTTATAATTCTTGTACCTGACTATTGGCTGGTGTTCGCCATACTTATGACCATCTTGGTGGCATGCCAAGGATTGACTTTCCCTCCTTCACTGGCGGTAATTTCAAACTTAGCCAAACAGGATATCCAAGGCGAAACCATTGGTATCAACCAATCGGTACAGTCGCTGGCTGCCGCTACCCCAATATTGTTTAGTCTATTTATAAGTTCGAACTATTCTATCCCTATGTACGTTGGATTTATACTGACTATTCTCGCTTGGATCTACTTTATGGTCTTTGTGCGGAAAATTAAGTAGCTTAATTTTTATATTTAGCAAGTATGGATTACATAGGTATCATCATATTCATCGTGATTGTTGTGAGCAATATTATTGGCGCAATAAATAAAGGAAAAAAGAAAACGCAATTCCCTCCACATGAACCGACGCCTACTGGAGAAAATATGCCGACTACTTTCGAAGACCTGATAAAACAGGCTCAAGAAAAAGCGAGACGCATACAAGAACAGAAGGAGTTTGGAAATGAGCCTAGTGAAACTCGTCAGCCAGTTCCTGCGGCGCAGAGACCTGGAATGGAGAGATTACCTGACAGACGTGTATTGCAGGATGAAGAAAGCTACCAGCCAACGGTATCAAAACAACCGGGAGCGAGAGAACGCGAGCGCATGTTTGAGCGTGAGAAAACTCCTCCACCGGCAAGTGCTCAACCTGCTGCGCAACAGCGAACGCCAAAACCAGTAAAGAAAAAGAAGTATAAAACTCCAGTTAAAAAGCCAAGGGCAAAACTTACGGGTACACTTGATATGTCAAACCGTATTCAAGCACCCGAAAATGACTTTTTTGCCGACAACGCTATCGGAGACATTTCAGATTTGGAAGCTGGTAAAAAGGGCAAGCGCCGCTCTTCCGCTATTAAGAAAAAACTAACTCAAGCAGGCGAGTTTGACTTCAACCTGCGTGATGCGGTTATCTATCAAGAGATAATGCGTCGTAAGTTTTAAGGATTAAGCAAATACTGATTGGTATTTCTAATCCGCTGTTCCAACAAAATTTCTGATGAACCTACTTGCTCTTTTATAGTGGCTGGATTGTGATTGCGTATGGTGAGCAGTCGCAGCGGAGCGTTCGTTCTTACCACAAAGACTTTTGCAAACTCTTCTAATAGCTCTGGATAACGATTAACCAAATCTTCGTCAATGGCAAATGAAAAACTCGTCGCACCGTTTTGGCTGAGATTTACCTTCACATTGAATTTAGCCAAGAGTCCATAAATATCGCTGAGATTGTTCTCTGCAATAAAGGAATGATCCTTGGTAAACAAGGCAATAAGAATCTGCTTCTTCTTAAACACGATTACGGGAAGGTTTTCATCTATTGCAGCATCGTCGCCGGCGATGGCTGTTCCGTCCTCGGAACTATTGATAAACGAGCGCACGTAAAGCGGTATCTTTTTGTTTTGAAGCGGCTTTAAGGTTTTGGGGTGTATGACTTGAGCGCCGTAGTAGGTCATTTCAATAGCCTCGTAGTAGGACAACCTATTTATGAGTTCGGTGTTCTTAATAATACGTGGATCGCCATTGAGAACACCAGGTACATCTTTCCAGATAGTAGCGGATTCGGCATCTAAACAATTTGCGAGAATGGCCGCCGTAAAATCCGAGCCTTCTCTAGCTAGGGTTGTTGTAAAACCCTCCTCACTCTCGCCCAGAAAACCTTGTGTAAGGTAGATTAGGTTGTCGGTAAAATGCAGTTTGTTTTGTATTGCCTTTTGAGTGTTCTCCCAATTTACTCTACCCTCGCGATAGTTGTTATTGGTTTTTATTAGTTCAAGCGAATTAACCCACTTTACTCCGATGTTTTGACTTACTAGATAGGCTGCTACTATTGTG
This sequence comes from uncultured Chitinophagales bacterium, assembly GCA_964654535.1. Taxonomy (GTDB): domain Bacteria; phylum Bacteroidota; class Bacteroidia; order Chitinophagales; family UBA2359; genus CAZZIZ01. The sequence goes on along the minus strand of CAZZIZ010000158.1, from coordinate 4,846 downwards.
CTTGAGAGCATCTCCCCCATAGAAACTATTTGATCATACTCATAGTTGTAATTACGCGCAGAAGGCGTATTTAATTTAGCACTCATCTTTTTAAGCCAATGCTTAAAAAAGTCTTCACTACCGTGCTCCAAGAGCTCATTAACCACTGCCTGGTGTTTTTGAACCACCGCAGTCCAAGGCGTCATAGCATCTTCATCATTTACGTAGGCATGAACAACTTGCTCTAGGGCATTAGTAGTTTTACCCATCGCAGAAACCACAACGACAAGCTTCTCCGATTGCGCGGTATTCCGCTTTATTATTTCTGCAACATTGCGAATTGAGTCTGCGTCTTTAATAGACGCTCCTCCAAACTTGAATACCCTCATTTTCTACCGCTGTAATTTTCTATTTGCTTTCTGTAAAACTTACAATCCCACCATTCCTTATCAATTTTGGCTCCTAGCTTTTTGTAAAACTCGACCGCCGGCGTGTTCCAGTCTAATACCTGCCAACGCATACAATGAACGTTTTCCCTCTTCGCTATGGCAAACAATTCATCGACCAGTGCCTGGCCGATGCCATTGCCTCTGTGGGATTCTTTGACCACTAAGTCATCCAAATAGAGCTGCTTTCCCTTCCACGTACTGTAACACATGAAGTACAAAGCCATACCCAGTACCTGACCAGTTTCGACCTCTTCGGCCACAATTAACTCGAACAAATCATCCTCGAAGGCATCCTTTTTGTACTGTTCTAAGGGATTGGTAACCGCCTCTAAGGCCTTTTCATACAAGGCGAGCTCACGTATGAGCTCATAGGTCGGAACCGCATCTGAGGGATCGGCTGGTCGAATTTTATATTTTACACTCATTATTGTCCACTGTGTACATGGGTAATCAACATTCTTTAGTCTTCGTTCCGAAAGGTCTCAAGTACCAACTCGTATATTCGCACAAAATAATCACTAGATGATTCAACAAAAACTGATCACACTTGATGAATTCATTATCACTAAGCAAAATGAATTCCCTTCTGCAAGTGGTGAGCTCTCAGGCTTGCTCCGAGATATAGGTGTCGCGTCTAAGATTATTAATCGCGAAGTTAATAAAGCAGGCTTAGTTGACATACTTGGCAACGCCTCTGTAAACAATTCGAGTGGAGATACTGTGCAGAAACTCGATATGTACGCCAACGAGCAATTCAAGAACTTCCTTAAGAACAGTGGTGAGTGCTGTGGTATTGCTTCTGAAGAAGAAAACGATTTTGTTGCCTTTGACGATAAAACCCTATCCAAGGGTAAGTACTTGGTTATGATCGATCCGCTGGACGGCTCTTCCAACATCGATGTAAACGTTTCTATTGGAACCATCTTTTCGATTTACAAAAGAAAAAGTCCAAACGATGGCCCGCCAGTCTTAAGCGATTTTCTACAAAAGGGTACCGAACAGGTGGCCGCTGGCTATGTTATTTATGGCTCCTCCACTATGATGGTTTACACTACAGGAAATGGCGTAAACGGATTTACTATGGATCCCTCTATTGGTGAATACTGCTTGTCGCATCCAGATATAAAAGTACCTGACGATGGAAAACTCTTTTCATTAAACATAGGCTACTGGTCGAAATATTCACAAGGAATTAAAGACTATATAAACTACTGCTTAGAGTCGGATCCCATTACCAACCGACCATACGGTTTGCGTTATATCGGCTCAATGGTTGCAGATGTTCACCGGAACATGATTAAAGGTGGCATATTTATGTACCCAAGTATGGATTCTCATCCAAACGGGAAATTGAGATTACTCTATGAATGCAATCCTATAGCCTTCATTATCGAACAAGCAGGAGGTTTAGCCACAAATGGAAGCAAACGAATTATGGAGATTCCACCCACGGAACTCCATCAACGTGTACCTGTTTTCATTGGGTCTAAGAATATGGTCGAGCTCGCAATGAAGTACGTCAAAGAGAATCAAGCAGTTAAGGTCAGTTAAGATTAGTCTTACTTCAAGCTAGTTTTTACAAGTCAATCATTATATTTGAACAAGCGTTCGTAGAATATGCTTGGAATGCACATGTAATGGTTAAGGAATCTAAGAAGGCCCTCAGTAAGGAAAGGACCCGAAAAAAAATACTGAAGTTCTCGTTAGCCCTGTTTTCTCTACACGGTTATCAAGGAGCTACTATAAGGATGCTCGCCAAAAAGGCAGGCATATCCTTGGGGCTGACTTATAACTATTTCCGAAGCAAAGAAGATCTCCTCCGTCAGTTGGTTGAAGACGGTATCAAAGTAAAACTCGAACAGATTAAGGCTAACTACACAGCACAAAACGGCTTAGACGGTTTGGTAGATGCAGTTTTCGAAAACTACCAGGGAGATCCGATCTTTTGGCGCTTGCTACAGAGCATAAAAATGCAGCCAGACGTTATGAAACTTGTGCAAGAGGAATACCAACCATTCCCAGCTTGGTTAAACGCAGAAGTGAAAAAGGTGCTACGAATTCAAAAGAAAGTCCACGATCCAGAGCTCGTTCTAGCGGCCATAGATGGTATCGCCGATCATTACCTAATGGACACAGAAAATTACGCACTAAACAAAGTGCTGACCGATTTAAAAAACACCTTCGGCCCAGAGTCAGGAAAGAAAACATCGAAAGCAAAAAAATCGAGGAAAGAAGAAACAGGCGACGATTCTTCACAACCCAGTCTCTTTTAAAAAGAAGTACTTAACAGTATCTTTGTGCCGATGTTTAGAACGCCCCTTTTTACTTTCATCATTGCCTTAGTTTTTACAAGCCTAAGTAGCACGACCCTGCTTGCACAGGGTGTATTCGAAAGCAAGTTGGAGGACTTGAAAAATGATCGATACCTCAGAAATGCATCTTGGAGTGTCTACGTCCAAAACATCAATACCGGCGAAGTACTGGTAAACCATAATGGGCAACAAAGCCTTACTCCAGCCTCTACCATAAAAGCTATAACCAGTGGTACAGCGCTTGATATATTAGGGAAAGACTTTCGCTTCGAAACCCATCTTCAGCACTCTGGAGAAATTGATGAGAACGGCGTTTTACAAGGAGACATCTACATAAAAGGCGGCGGTGATCCCTCACTCGGTTTCAAACGTCACGATATCAGCACCAAGCTAGAAACTCAGTTGGTTCATTGGGTGAAAGCCATACAAGACGCTGGCATAAAGTCAATAAACGGCAATATCATTGGCGATGCCACCATTTTTGAAACTGCAACCGTTTCGCCAAAATGGATTTGGGAAGACCTCGGCAACTACTACGGAGCAGGGGCCTCTGGTCTCAACATCCACGAAAACAAGTACAACCTCATTTTCAAATCGGGTGCAAAAGAAGGTGACCCGACGGAAATTATTAAAACCATTCCAAAGTTAGAAGGCGTCAAGTTCGTCAACGAGGTAAGCACCGGAGCACCAAAGTCTGGCGATCAGGCCTACATCTACTGCGCACCCTTCGCTGATCTTATATTCGTAAGAGGAACAGTACCTCCAGGTCAAACCGAGTTTTACATAAAAGGCTCTGTCCCCGATCCTGCGAAGTACGCGTCTTATTCGCTGAAAAGAAAATTAGTAGACCGTGGTGTTGAAGTTAGCGGTACAGAAACGACTATGCGTTTGCTGAACGGTTCCGCCAACAAAGATGCCCAGCGCAAAACCATTCATACCACCTTTTCCCCCACCCTTGAACGACTCGTTTATTGGGGCAACAAAAAGAGCATCAACTTGTACATGGAAGCACTGCTAAAAATGATTGGTCATAAAAAGTACGGCCACGGAAGTACACACAATGGAATCAAAGCGGTAAAAGCATATTGGCGCCACAAGGGCGTAAACATCAATGGCTTTTTTATGGAAGACGGCAGCGGGCTCTCGCCAATGAACAGCATCACTACACAGCAGTTTACGGAAATTTTAAGCGCGCTCTACAAATCCGATAGCTATCCACACTTACTCGAATCAATGAGTACGCTGGGCGGAGCAACAAACCTAAAAGCAAAAAGCGGATACATAACCCGCGTACGCGGATACGTAGGCTATAGCGAAAACAGTTGCGGAGATCCACTAGCCTACGCCATTTTGGTCAACAACTTTGAGGGCAGCCGCACCAACGTAAAGTACAAGATGATTAATCTGCTGCTGGAGCTCGACAAACTCGAGGCGGTAGCAAAGTAAATTCTAAATGAGAAGTACAGATTGATTTGGGCGTGCCCCTAAACTATCTGCCTTCGGCAAAGTTTAGGGTCGGGCTGTCGGGGCTCGCTCTGTTCTGTTTTGTACGCGCAAAACGCTTCTAGCTCTAGGGAGCTAAGCGTTATGGCTACAAAACAACAGGAGCTCAGACAAACCCCTCTATCCCTCACGCGGAACCTCGAAACTAAGCTCCAAATAGTCAGATAATCTCCCTTTTAGTTCTTGCAATAAGGTTTTCATATCTACATAATTGCCTAACTTTGCCGCTCAATTCTAATATTATGAGCAAGCTAGAAAATGTAGTAAGTGAGTACAAAGCCAACGGCTTTAGCGAGGCTTTGATCGTGAACTTAAAGGCGCTGCGCGAAGAGTTCAAGGCAGCAGAAGATCCTAAGATCACCAAGACCCTACGTTTTGTTTACGAATACATTTCCGAAAACGGTGACTTCGACATTGAGCTTGTTGCGGAAGAGGAAGACGACGAGGAAATGGAAGAAATGGGAGGCGAGGACTTCCCAGAGCCAGAAGAAGACGATCAGCCGCCTTTCGAGTTCTTTTTAGAGCTCCTAGCTAAGCCCAACAATAAGTTTAACCGTGAGGATATAGATCGCTTCAAGGTTACACTTTTGGAGTTGGCTTAAG